>CAYUGZ010000007.1:0-18349 GCA_964444465.1 Candidatus Woesearchaeota archaeon
AGGAGACGATGACGGTGGAGGAGATGGAACTGGAGTAGATGACGGTGGAGGAGATGGAACTGGAGTAGATGACGGTGCAGGAGATGGAACTGGAGGAACAGGTGGAAGTAATGAAGGTAGTGGTGAAGGAGAAGCAGTAGGTGCTGCAGTTAATAATGCTCCAACATTAAATAATATAGGGAATAAACAAGTTAATGAAAATAATTTATTACAATTTAGTATTAGTGGATCAGATCAAGACGGAGATTCATTAAGTTTTTCAGCTTCTAATTTACCAAGTGGAGCTAGTTTTTCAGGACAAACATTCTCTTGGACACCAAATTTTAATCAAGCTGGTAGTTTTTCAGTAACATTTACAGCATCTGATGCTGAAGATAGTGATTCTGAAACTATTACTATAACTGTTGTTAATACTAATAGAGCTCCCACATTAAGTGGATTAACTGATCAAACTACAAATGAAGATACTTCATTAAGTAATGTTTTTGATTTAGATAGTTTTGCAAGTGATCCAGACGGAAATTCTTTAAGTTTTACAGGATCATCTAATAATGTAGTAATAACAATAGATTCAAACAATCAAGTTTCATTATTTCCTAACTCTAATTTTAATGGACAAGAAACAATAACATTTACAGTTTCAGATGGTTCATTAACAAATTCAGATTCAATTACTTTAACTGTAAATGCAGTTAATGACGTTCCAGTATTAAATATTCCAGATCAAACTTTTGATGAAGATAACACCCAAACTTTTGATTTAGACAATTTTTTAACAGATCCAGATATTGTAATTAATAACGATGTAATTACATTTAGTATAACTGGAAATTCTCAAATTTCAGTAACAATTAACCCAAGTAATATTGTTACATTAACGCCTAATGCTAATTTTAATGGACAAGAAACAATAACATTTACAGCTACTGATTCAGCTGGAGCATCAGATTCAGATGCTGTATTAATAACTGTAAATGCAGTTAATGATAACCCAATATTAGACTTTTTTGGATTGTCATTTGTATTATCAGGAAATGGAGTTCCTGAAAGAGATTTAGATTTAGATAATTTTACAACAGATCCAGATATTGCAACTAATAATGATTCAATAACTTTTACTTCAGAAGAAAATTCAGTATTTAGTGTAGCAATACAAAATAGTGTAGCGACAATAAAAGCTGTTAATGCTAAATTTACTACAGATTTAGGAACTTTATTTGATGGAAAATTATTTGATAGAGTAACTGAAAAAATAAAGTTTACAGCTACTGATTCATTTGCAGTATCTGATTCAGATGAATTAACATTAGTTGTAGGAAATGCACCTCATGCTATTATTAGTTATAATAATTTAAAAGTAAGAGAAGAACAAGTGTTTGAATTAAGTGGTGCAAGAAGTTTTGATTTAGACGGAAAAATAGTTTCATATTTATGGGATTTAGGAGATGGAACAACTTCCTCAGAAATAAAATTTAATCATAACTATAGTAATGAAGGATCTTTTACTGTTACATTAACTGTTACAGATGACGACGGATTAAGTGATTCTCAGAGTATTAAGTATACTGTGGGAGATAAATTAACAAGACAACATAAATTTGCAATTGCTACAAAAATTTATGACTATGAAACTTATAGTCCTGGTGACCAATATGAAAATTATCTAAAGATAGTAAATGTTGGAAACTTAAAAGAGAAAGGAATACAAATTAAAGTGATAGTTCCTGATTTGGATGTGGAAGAAATTTTAACATCAAGTTTTAATTTAGATCCATACCAAACAAGATGGGTAGAGGTTAAATTTAATATTCCTAAAGATACTACTAAAAATGAATACTTAGCGAAGATAACATTAGATGGTAAGAAATCTGATGCATTTGGTTATTTAACATTTTCAGTAGATTAAGGAAGATTTGACACTACCGTAAAGTTTATAAACAAGTTATAAACTATAAAATAACAACAATATTAAAATTAAATATGATAAACACAGGAGGATTCAAAATGAGAAAATTGTTAAGCGCTTTAACAATGATGCTAGTCATGTTATTTAGCATTAATCTTGTAGCTGCAGCTGCGGATTTCGATATTTCAAAAGTTGAGGTTGATGATATAACTATAACAGAGTCAGGTGATGCAGTTCATGTAGAAGCTGATTCTACAGTAGAAGTTGAGGTTTACGTTCAAGGGAACGGAAGTTCAGATGATGTAAAAGTAAGAGCATGGATTGGGGGATATGAATATGGTTCAATCGAAGACAGAACAGAAATCTTCGAAGTTGAAAATAATGTTGATTACAGAAAAACATTAACATTAAGAATTCCTAAAGACATAGATGCTTCTGATGATTACACATTACATGTAGAAATCTTTGATGACGATAATAGTGTAGACAAAGACTTTACATTAAGAGTTCAAGAAAAAAGACATTTCTTAGACATTCAAGATGTTATCTTAAGACCAAGTTCTCAAATTGAAGCAGGAAGAGTATTATTCACAACTGTTAGAGTAGAGAATTTAGGTGATAAGAAAGAAGAAGACATCAAAATAAGTGTTGCTATACCTGAATTAGGTGTTTCATCTAGAGATTATATAGATGAATTAGTTCCTGTAGAGAACACAGATGATGACGATGAAGAAACATCAGCATCTAGTAATGAAATTTTCTTAAGAGTACCAAAAGACGCTAGAACTGGAGACTATGAAGTATTAGTTGAAGTTTCATATAACAGAGGACACGATGTTGTAAGAGCTAAGACATTAGTACATGTTGAAGGTGTTAGTGTAGCTGGATTAGACGATACAATAATTAGTGTAGATTCTCAATCTAAATCAGTTGACGCTGGTGAACAAACTGGTTATAGAATAATGGTAGCTAACATGGGTGAAGAAGTCCAAAGATACAGCTTAGAAGTATCTGGAGAGAACTTATGGGCTACATCAAGAGTTGATCCATTATTTGTAACAGTAAGACCTGGTGAAACTGGAGAATTAAATGCTTTATTAACAGTTAAGGAAGATGCTCCTCAGGGAAGAAATAGCTTTGTAGCTAAAGTAAGATCTGGAGATCAATTAGTCAAAGAAATTAGCTTAACAGCTGATGTAAATGACGGAAGTCTTAGCTTCGGAGATGGTACAAGAAAAGCATTAACAGTTGTGTTTGGTGTTTTAGTAGTATTGTTAATAATCCTTGGTTTAGTAGTTGCTTTCAATAAAATGAAAGGCGATGAAGGCGAAGGAGAAGAAGGAACAAACTACTATTAATTTCTTTTCTCTTTTTTTATTTTTCTTATTCTTTAATTTTTTATAATGTTCAATTTCAGAATTAACATCTTCAAAATCAGGACATATTCCTCTAATTCTACTATAAATTTTTTCTCTTTCTTCTTGAGTAAACCCTAAAGCTTTTAGATAATCTGCTACTCTTTCCTCAGCTAATTTTTTATATTGAATATTTTTCATTCTACCAAATAAGCTGCCAGTCTCTATCTGTCTTACTACATCCTTTATGCCTCCTTTAGTCCAGACTCTCTCTTCGAAATCTCGTTTTCCATCTTCTATGACTAAATGATCAACTAAATCATTAAGAGAAGGACATTTAATTTGTTTTCTTTGAGATCTTAAAGTACTTTTAATTTCTTGCATTAATTGTATTTTAGGAGAAGCAGTAGCATGTACCATAAAATAATGATATTGATAAAAGATATAAAATTAACGTATTCTTAATGTATATTATCTTCAATTATAAATCTTCTAAGAATTCTCTATATTTTTAATTTAAACTTTTAAACTAACTACTTTAGTTATCTCGTTTTGCATACTTACACCATATATTTGATTAGCTCCACTTATAATAGCATCATTATGTGTTATAACAATATATTGTGCTTTTTTAGCATAATTTTGGATTAATCTGTTTAATAATTCAGAGTTTGATTTATCTAATGCTGCATCTACCTCATCAAACAAATAGAAACTAGCAGGTTGTAATTCTTGTATCGCAAATATAAAAGATAAAGCAGCTAAAGTTTTTTCCCCTCCAGATAAAGATTTAATATCTAAGAATTTATTGCCAACAATCCTAACTTTAATGTCCATCCCTCCATCAAAGACATTTTCTTTATCTTCTAACTCAAGATGGGCTTCCCCTTTAGTTGATAGATTAGTAAATATTCTTCTAAAATTATCATTTATAACCTTAAAAGTCTTCATGAATATCTCTTGTTTCCTTCCTTCAATCTCTTTGATCATACTAAGCACATCTTCTTTTTCTGATGATAATCTTTCTTTTTTCTCAACTAAATTTGTGTATTCATTCTCAACAGTTTCATAGATCTCTAAAGCTCTTAAATTAACATTACCTAGATTATTTAATGTAGATTCAGATTTTTTAATTTCATATTTTAAATCTTCTAAAGAAACCCCTTTTCTTATCTTAGCATCCACATATTGTTCAAATTCTTTATTCAATCCTTCTAATTCAGCTATTACTTTTGCTTTGTCTAAATTAATAGTATTTCTTCTATGTTCAACTGCTTTAATCTTTTCTTCTTCTCTTGAAATATTTGATTCTCTTTTATTAACCTCTTCATTAACTTTATTTCTTTTAGCAAATAAACTTCTAAAATCATTATAAAATCTTTTTTCTAAACTTTCTTTTTTCTTTAAATTTTCTTTATCTAACTTTAATTTTTCATTTAAAGAATTCAATTCTTGAATAAAATCTTGTTTTTCTTTTTCACTATCTATAATAATTTTTATTGTTTTATCTTTCTCTTGAGAATAGATTTCATTAATTTGTACATCAAAATTCTTAATTTCTGCATCTATTTGTAATATTCTTTCTCTAATCTGTTGTCTGTCTCTCTCTATCTTATTCAAACCCTCTACTGCTTTATCATCATATCTAATGTTTACTCTTATGTCTTTTAATCTCTCAATATCTTTTACTAATTTAATTAGCTCATTGTCTAATTCTTTTAATTCTTTATTTTTTGTTTTTGATTCATTAATTAATTCTTGTTTTCTTAATTTTAATTCATTTATATCAATAGCACCAAGTGCTTTCTCATATTTTAATAATTCACCTTCTATCTCTGCTTTCTTTTCTCTAGAATCAAGTATTTTAGATTCAATTTCAGATTTTCTTTTTTCAAAAACATCTACTTTTTTTCTTAATTCATCTACATCTGATTGTAATTTGTTTATATCTTGAGTAAACTCTTTTTCTTTAAAACCAACTCCCTTTCTTCTATATCCTCCGACCATTGCTCCACTTACTTCAACTAGATCTCCTTCTAGAGTAACCATTCTAGCATTACCTATTCCAATAGATCTAGTTGTTTCTAGATTATTAACAATTAATGTGCTACCAAAAACATAGTTAAAAACATCTTTAAATTTATCATTAAAATCAACTAGATTAATTGCTAAATCAACAACACCATTCTTATTTGTTAAAGATTCAGCTCTAGAATCAATCCCTCTTCCTTTTATCTTATTTAATGGAAGAAACGTAACAACACCTAGTTTATTCTGTCTTAATAACTTAATACATTTAGATGCTGTTGAATCATCTTCTACAACTATACTTCTTGATCTTGAACCAGCAGCAACTTGTAATGCTAATGAATATTTTGAACTTACTTTTCCTAATTCATTAACAGTTCCATGAACTTTAGGGTCTTTTAATTTTAGAATTTTTTGTGTAGCTACATTATCAATTAATCTCTCTTGAACTCCCTCTTGTCTAGCATTTAATCTAAATAATTCTTCACTTTTCTCTACTAAAAAACCTCTAGTTTTATTGAGTTGAGATTGTAATAAATTTGATTCGTTTGTTAATTTTTCAAAATCTTGTGTAATTTTTTTATGATTTTGTTTCAAATTTTTGATTAAGGCTACTTCATCTTTATTATCATCTATTTTAAGATTTGATAATTCAAAGTTTATTCTATCAAGCTCTCTTAATTTTCCTTGTTTCTTTTCAACTAAAGAATTTAAATGGGTTTGAGAATTTTCAATAGTTTGTTCAATTTTATTTAATTCTTCTGGATTTATCTTATGTTTTTTCTTATATTTGTTGATAGAATCTAAAAATTCAGCATCTTCTTTTAATAATTCTCTTTTATTTTTTATTAATGATTGTCTATCATTATCTAATTCTTTTAATTTTTCTTCAATATCTTTAATGTTTCTTTGTAATTGTGTTTTTCTATTCTCAATCTTTTTAACTTCTTGTTCACAAGTTTCTTTTCTTGAACTATCTCTTACTAAATCTGTTTTTAATACATCAATATCTTCATGTAATTTTTTTTGTTCTACTTCTCCTTTCTCCTCTAAATCTTTATTTATTGAAGAAATTTCTTTTTTTCTTTTTTCTATATCTTCTTTTATCTCATTAATTTTTTTATTATATTTATTTAATTCATTATCTTGTTCTTTTACTCTTTTTTCAAATTCTTGTTTCTTTGAATCTTTTTCCTTTATTTGTAAATTTAAGAAAGTAGCTTGATTATCTCGAATTTTATTTTGTAATTCTTTATATTTTAAAGCTTGATCTCTTTCTTTTTTTAATTCTCTTAAATAAGCATTTCTTTCTGTTAAAACAATACTAACCTCATTTAATTTCTCATCAGCTTTTCCTAATTCATTCAATGCTTTGCCTTTTTTTTCCTCAAAAACACTCAACCCAGATACCTCTTCTATTATTTCTCTTCTATGTTCTGGTCTCATCTCCATAAATGCAACAATATCACCTTGTAAAACAATATTATGTCCATCAGGATCTACTTTTCCAGCATTTAACAAATCTATAACTTGTGTTCTAGTAACAACTTTATCATTTATTCTATAAGTTGAGTTACCATTTTGTTTGACTGTTCTTGAAATTTTAATCTCTTGATCATTTAAAGGAAATCTTTTTTCAGAATTATTAAATGTCATGGCAACTTCTGCCTCAGGGGAAGGTCTTCCTTTTTTCCCACCATGATAGATTAAATTGGAAGATTTTTCTGCTCTTAGACTTTTAGCAGAACTTTTTCCCAATACAAACGTTATTGCATCTACTATGTTTGATTTTCCTGAACCATTTGGACCTATAACAGAATTATAACCGTCACCAAAGATTAATTCAGTTCTTTTAGCGAAGGATTTAAACCCTCTAGCCATTATACTTTTTATTACTGTCATTCTCCTCTATAAAATATTTTCTGAATTTAAAAGTTTTGTTATATTGTTAAATTAGAACTCATCTAGCTTTTTTTGATCTTTAGCATTTTTATGCTTCTTCCAAGTACTCCAAGATTTTCTAAACAATTCTGGGTGTTTATCCCAATTTTCTTTTACAAATTTTTTTGTTGTTTCATTACTTGGATATCCTGGACCAATAGCCCCATACTTCTTTTCTAATTTTTCTACTTCTCTATCTCTATTCACTTTAGCTATTATTGAAGCTGCAGCAACCACTAAATATTTAGATTCAGCTTTATGATCTGCTATTAATTCAACATCTTTATTTTTCAGTAATTTTCTGATGTAATCTTTGTAAGCTTCTCTATTTGGACTTGGAGCATCAATATAAACTTTTTTTGGGTTTACTTCATTTATTATTTGAGCTGTTTTATGAGCTTCTAACCAATTTAAGTTTAGATCATCTTGTTCTAAAAAAGAGTCTATTTCATTAGGCTCAACTTTAACAACCTTAACTTTAGCTATCTTTTTTATTTGATCAAACAATTCGAATCTTTTTTTCTTAAGTATTAATTTAGAATCTTTAACCTCAATTTCTTTAAGTTTAAATTCTTTAGAATCATCTAGATAAACTCCAGCTATGATTAATGGTCCGATTACAGGACCTCTACCAGCTTCATCTATCCCTAAGATCAATGTCATATAATCAATATCTCCCAATATATTTATAAAAACTTCTACTTAATTGAATAATATAAGAACATTAATAAAGGGGATTTTTTAATTCTTTGAAATGAAAAAAATTTGGTCTTGGATTGTATTTATAGTAATCATAATAATTGCATTCTTTTTCATAAGAGAAAATATACATGAGTTTAGTAAAGTTCCGAAATTTTCATTTATTTATATTATTCCTTTAGTACTCTTAATTTTGTTAAACATATTTGCTAATGGATTAAGAATAAAGCTATATGCTGAATATTATAACATTAATCTAAAACCGATTGAATGGTTTGGTTTGGTTTCAGTATCTATAATGGGTAATCATTTAACCCCTTTTAGAGCAGGACATGGTGCTAGAGCTATTTATCTAAAAAAGAAACATAAACTTCCTTACACTTCTTTTTTAACAACCATGGCAGCTTCTTATGTGGTAAAATTTTTAGTGTATGGTGGATTAGGGGTTGTACTAAGCTTGTTAATATTAAGATATTATAATATTTTTAATAAATTTATATTTTTATTATTAATCATACTACTTATTATCTCATTGGTTGCTATTTTTATCCCTCCAATATTTAAACAAAATAAGAATAAATTTTTGAATAGATTCATTAGACTATTAAATGAATGGAAAGTTATGAGTAAAAATCATAATTTTTTGTATAAAGTTATTATGATTGATGTGATTGTATGGGTCTTAAGATCTTTTAGATTATTTTTTGCTTTCAAAGCATTTTCATTTGACGTTCCTATATTGTTCATATCATTAATTGCTGTTTTATCTGTTTTATCCGTATTTCTTAGTTTAACTCCAGCTGGATTGGGAGTATTAGAAACTGTTGTTGCATTAGCTGCAGAAGCTATTGGAATAGGATTTGTAGGTGGAGTTTATGCTGGGGTGTTAGATAGAGTTGTTTCTGTAATCATAATTTTTATATTTGGACCAATATTTAGTTATAAACTAATGAGAAATCTATGAAATTTTCACAATTAGAGATAAAAGAATTAATTAAAGCATGGTTAGCTATTTCTATAGCATTTGGAATTGTATTAAGAGGTAATTTTGGATTTGTACAAAGTTTCATTTTAGCTTCTTTAACTGTTGGTGTAGGATTTTTATTACATGAGTTAGCACATAAAATAGTAGCTCAAAGATATAGATGTTGGGCAGAATTTAGAGCTTTTGATCAGATGTTAATTTTAGCTATAATAATGAGTTTTTTTGGTTTTGTTTTTGCTGCACCTGGAGCTGTCTTTATTAGAGGTAATATAAACAAAGAAAAAAATGGAAAGATATCTGTAGCGGGTCCTATAACAAACATAATTTTAGCAATATTATTCTTTATCTTATTAAAATTTAGTTCTGGTTATCTAAATGTACTATCTAGTTATGGATTGTTAATTAATTCATGGCTAGCATTGTTTAATATGATTCCATTTGGTCCTTTTGATGGAGCTAAAATAATTAAATGGAATAAGATAGCCTATTCTATTGTTGTTATAATTGCATTAATTCTTATGATAATATAGAAATAAGAGAAAAAGAAGATTACTCTTCTTTAGGTTCTTCAGAAGCTTCTTCAGTTGATTCTTCTTTTGATGCTTCTTCAGTTGATTCTTCTTTTGGTGCTTCTTCAGTTGATTCTTCAGGTGCATCTCCACCTGCAGCTGCACAGTTTGTACAAACTTTTTTACCTTCTTTTTCTTGTAATTGTTCTTCCGGAACATCTGTTCCACAATTTTCACAGTTAACCATTTTGTTAAATCCTCCTGATTCTTATATAAAATAAAAAATAAGGCTATTTAAATGTTATGGTGGTAAAGTTTTTTTAATAGATATTAAAGATTTATGATTTAAAGTCTTAATATTTATATAATTAGCGAGGGAAGGATTTGAACCTCCGACCTCCGGGTTATGAGCCCGACGGGCACTCCTGACTGCCCCACCTCGCTATAATATGGATATATTAAAATCTATTTTTAAGCTTTTGGTATTCTAAAAAATCTTTTTATATTAGTTAATATTTAATTTAGAGTGCCTAGTCAATTATCAGAAACTACTATCGGAAGTCTACTTGAAGAAGAGACACTTGAAGAGATATTAAAATTTCTTAGTGGTCGATTAGGTGTTGATCCTTTTCCCTCCTTAAATGGAGAAGCAATAAAAGAATTTATTCAAGGAATAGCTTCTAAAAATTTTGAAATTCTTCCTAAGGAATATAAAAAACAAATTCATTTAGTATTTCCTGCACCTAAAGGGGATGAGAAGAATATAATAGAAATGCTTTCATTATATTAAGTATAGTTGGGATTGTATCTATAGTTGTTAGTTTGTTTTTAGATAACTTTGCTGTTGTGAATGGATTGATGTTTGGTGGAATACTCAACATATTTATAGGAATAGCAAGATATTGGAGTGATATGGATGAATATCTTAGATTTATTATTTCTGGAGTAGTATTAATTGTATTAATCTATATTGCTTATAAAAAACTTAAATAATTCTTGCATAAAGCTTTTAAAGAAATTTAGAATTTATTTTAATATGCCGAGATCGCATAATCTGGTATTGCACTGGACTGCTAATCCAGGCCCTTCGGGGCATCTGGGTTCAAATCCCAGTCTCGGCGTATTTTATTTTTTAGATTTAGAATAATTAGTTGCATATCTTTCTATAGATCTTACACCATAATTTCTTCCACCCTCAGGAGTTTCTAAAAAAGGAAGGATTACATATCCTTCTAATATTACACTGCTATTAACTACTATTATCTCTCCACCAACACTTTCTATCTCTTCTAATGATTTTAAAATTTCTTTATTCTTCTCATCCCCTTTAGGTGCAGGAAATACTAAATGAATTTGTTTTTCTATTCTAACTTCCTTTTTTAATAGATTAGATGTCATTTTAATTTGTCCATTTCTTCTTTTAATTTTCTTAAACAATTCTTACATAATTCCGGTTTTCCGCCTTTTATTTTTGAAAATGTTACATTCTCATCTTGGCTTTCTTCTTTACAAAGTATACATATTCCCATATCAATAATATTATTAATGAAATTTATAATACTTTAGGTCATAAAATTTATATATTTTAAAATATTCTAATTACTATGCCTTTTACAGCTATTGAGATTATTGCTGCAACACTTGCCATATTAGGAATAATAGAATTAATTTTTATATTAATAGCTAAACAAGGATATCTAGATAATGTTATCAAACCAGCTTTGAATAATATTAATGTAATTTCATTTATTTTAATAATAATTGGTATTGTAATATTTTATTTTTTAATTCAAGAGTTAACTATTGTTCAGATTTATGCAGTAGTAGCATTTTCTGCTATTCTTATGGGTGTGATGCTTTTTCAGTATTCAAATGATTTAATGCCATTAGTTGAGAGAGTATACAAAGAAAATTTTAGTGGATTAATGTGGATTTATATTATAATTTGGTTAGTTCTATCATTATGGGTCCTTTATGTTATCTTTCTTTAGAATCAGATTATTTTAGCTTTTTTTAATTTTATATATAAAACGTAAGGTTTAAAAACAAATATTAATTTTAGATTAAATGGTTCATTGTAATCGATGTGGAAATGAATTTGACAATTTCTTTAATGGAGTGAATTGGTGTGTCTATTGTGGTAAAATTTTTGCTTTTGACGAAAACTTATTAAAGGAAAAAAAACAAAAAGGAAAAGAATATAAATAACTTAATGTTATTAAATTAAAATGGGGCAAGAAGAAGTTAAAAACGTTCTCGAAAAAGCTAAAGATTGGTTGCTAAGTAGAGAAATAGCACATAAAGCAAAGATCTCTCTTGGATCAGTACAAGCATCCTTACAAAGAATGATTAAATGGGGAGAAGTAGAAACTAGAAAAGCTAGAGAAGTTATACAAGATCAAACAAGAATCAAAAGTAATAGTGCAGGAATAGCTTATAGATTAAGAGAAAGTGGTGAAGAAAGAACAACTAAAATTTTTAAGAAAACTAAAAGAAGATCGAAAAAGTAAATTAATTCTTATTTATATTTTGCCGACGTCGCATAATCTGGTATTGCACCGGTCTCGAATTTTTGTAATAGAAAACCGGATCCTTTTGGATATGTAGGTTCGAATCCTACCGTCGGCGAACCTAATGATTTCTAACGCCTACAGCGCCTAAGAGATATAAACCGATTAAGGAGTGTAATAAAATGGCGATAGATGATATATACAAAAGTAAAGCACAATATGAAAAAAGAGTTGATAATATCAATAATAAGAATATACTAGCTAAACCAAATGACTATAAAAGAAAATATTATTGTAAAAATGAATCTAATCTAAAATACTATAATAGATTAATAAGAATTTTTGAAGTTGATGATCTTAGTTATAAAAGAAGACTAAGATTATTAGACACATTAAACCAATTAGTCTTCTTCATTGAATGTAATTTAAAAGATGCTACTTCTATAGAAAAAGAGGATGTTATAATAAATATAAGGAAAATAACAGCTACTTCTAACTTAAAGAAAACTGGATCAGATATAAGACAAATAGGCAGAATGTTATTCAATGACGATGAGCTACCTTCTTTCTTTAAAGAATTTAAGATAAAAACAGATATATCAAGACAAGAAGCTAGGAAAGATAAGTTAACGTGGGATGATTATGATTTTCATGTATAAATGTCCATAAATGATTATAACAATTTATACCCATTAAGTATTTAGACTTAGTTAATAGTTGCATTATTCAATTAAGTGAATTAGATTTATAAATTATTCGTTAATTTATTGAAAAAGATAATATTCAGAAATTTATTTTTTCCAATGTTTCTTTTCAATTTTAATGATATTGATTTTCCCATAAGGGGTATGTTCTCTTAAGCTATGATTAGTCATTATCACCTGCATATCTAATTTCTTCAGATAATCAAAGAATTTTTGATAATGTTCTTTATCAAATCTTGATCCACCATCATCAACTAAAATACACCTAATACTCTTTTTATTATCAACAGAAAGATCAATTTTATACTTCTTTTCTGGGTGAACATCTAATTCTATTATAGCTTTATCTGAAAAATTATCTTCAGAAATATGATGTCCAAATATATGGGCAATTGAACGTATGATTGTAGTTTTTCCCATTCCATTATTCCCAAAGATAATATTGAATTTGCTAAAATCTAGAGTTATATTCTTTATTGGGCCAACATTTATTAGTTTGGCTCGTTTAATCCTAACTGGAAGGAAAAAAACACATTTTTCTTTTTCTAATTCTTTAAGATATTCCCAAAAGTCCATCTCTGCTCTTGCCCCATAAGAAAGCATTGGAAACAATCTTGATTTGATGGCTTCCTCAGTTATTTGTGATATATTAAGCTTGCATTGTTTAGCTTTTGTGACAATGTTAGTGTCAAGATAAAGTAAAGTATTCTTTTTCATGTTACATATGTACATATGTATCTCTATTTAAATATTCTGATTAATTCATAACAAATCCATTTTACTAAAAGGGTTTATAAGTCTAGATGACTTAATATATATAGGAGGAAAAGAAAATGATAGACGATAAAGAATATAAAAAAATATGGAAAAAATATAGAGATGAATGGGATAAAGAAGAAAAAAAAGTTATGGATGAAATAGGTGACGTAACAGAACAAGAAGCATTAGATGCTGATTCTTATCTAGCTAAAGTTGAGAATAAACAAGAAAAGGATCTTGATGATAGAACAATAAGAGCTTTGAAGAAAGGGTTCGTATTGGCAAGAAAAGATGAGACTAAAAAGAAAGGAGAAAAATGAATCAGATAATACAAAAAGCATTATTTTATGCATATGAAAAACATAAGAAAGATAAAAGAAAAGGTACAACCATTCCATACATAGTCCACCCAGTTGATGTTGCTTCTATTTTAATTAAAGAAAGAAATAATTCTAAAGTATCAGATGAATTGATAGCGGCTGGTTTACTACATGATGTTGTTGAAGACACTGAAACTTCATTTAAAGATATTGAAAAAAAATTTGGAAAAAAAGTAATGATTCTAGTTAAAGCAGCTTCAGAACCTGAAAAGCATAAGATGGAGTCTGAAAAGGAGAAAAGAAAAAATTGGAAGGGAAGGAAAGAGTATACAATTGAACTTATCAAAAAAGAGAATAGAAATGCTAAATTACTCAGCTGCGCAGATAAGCTTGCCAATATAAGAGACATTATTAATGATAAATTTACTGGTGATGAAAAAGAATTCTGGAAAAGATTCAATACTTCACCTGAAGAGACTAAGTGGTATTATCAAAGTATGTGTAAAGCTTATAGATTTGGAAATAATATAAAAAATACTAATACATTCAAAATGTTTGCCAGGGAAGTAAAAACATTAACAGATGAAAAGCCTATGAAAAAGAAACACAAAAAGGATCAGGAAAAAGAACAAAAAAGACAAGATCATATAGATATACAAGATTATACTGAAATGGCTTATCTAAATAGTAAATAGGAATCTAAGAAAAAATGAAGAAATATATTAACAAACTTACTAAATGGTTTGATAAACAAGATAATTTAACTAAGATAGCTACAATAGGTGCAGGAATATTTATTGTAATTGTTGCTTTTTATGTATTGATATTTATTGTAAAAGTAATCTTTATTGCAATTTTGATATACTTCTTATTTGAAATTGCGAAAAGATATGGAAAGAAGAATAGGAGAAGAAGATAAATGAAGAAAATTGATGGAATTGTAAAATGTGTTTTTTGTAAATGAGAATATGATAATCAAGGATATAAAAAATTATGTGATTGTTGTGAAGTTGATAAAAAAATAGTTGGTGATGTAAATTTTAAATATTTATGATTACTAACAAGTGAATTCTACTAAAAAATATAAGTCTATAAATACTTCAAAAACATCTTACTAAAGAAAGGAGGTTTCTAAGATGCAGGAAGTACAAAGGATAGCATTACAAAATATGTTAGAAAATTTAAAAGAAGGAAAAGAAATACATAAAGAAACTTTGATCTTCGTTTTAGAAGCTGCTCTACAAGAAGAATTTGAATACGTGGAGGTTTAAAATGGAATGTTCAAATTGTGGTTATACTCAACACCAATTAGATAAGAAAGAACAAGAGATAGTAGAAGCAGTTAATCTTATGTTAAAAGGTAAGATAAAACAAGGTCAAGATAAAATAATAAATATAAACAACTAAAAAGAGCTTCTTTTTTAGTAAATAATTAGAATATTAAATTTTCAAGATGGCTAAGAAGTTTGATACTGCAAAGAATTTTGAAGGTGAAGAAGATTCACCAGTAATTGATTCATTTGATATGTGTGATTCATTTGATAAGTGTTTCAATTGTGGTATTAAACAAGAGGAACTTCCAGAAAAACAAAGTACTTGGATTTTTTCAAAAGATGATTATAGTGAAATAGATGAAGATTCAGATGATAACCTATTTCTTTTGTGTAGTAATAAATGTGCGAAAGAATGGGCTGATAAATTAAAAGATTAAAACAATGTTGAGAAAATACTTTTTATGGATAATCCTATTAAACTTATTAGATTGCCACTTCCATCAGAAGTGAAGGAAAATTTACTTCTATCAAGATTAGGGATAAAAACATTTATTTTTGTTGAAGGAGATGAGAATATACTATCAGATGAAATGAAAAAAATAGGTAATGCGACTTTAGCTAAGCCAAAATATGGGAGAATAGATCCATACATGCCTCTAGTTTTTCAGGTTAATAAGAAACATAAAGATTTATGGAAATATGATACTATTTTAATAATAAAAAAGAAACTAAATAAAAAAGTGAGTAAGATTAGAGAAAATAAGACTAATATATCTTACATTAATGAACTAATCAAAAAAGCCAAGAAGATTAGACCTATCTTTCCAGATCCCATTAAAAAAAAATTTGCTAAATTTTATGTTAAGGTTAGAAAAATAGGAAGGGGATATGATATTAAACCTATTCTCATAAATCCAAATGATCTTAATAGTCTAAGAAAGATATGTATTGCTTATGCAAAATTAAGATTAAGCAAAAAAGTTGAAATTTATGATTATGATAAAACAATTCTTCTCTACAAATATCTTATGAATCAAGGATATATATTTAAAGATTTAAAAAGGATATCATAAATTAGGGTAATTTTTAAAAGAAAAATCTGATTTCTTTTGGTTAGGTTAGGGCTTCTGCCTTTAGCGAAACTAGGCAGAAGCCTCAAATCTTATTTAATGAATGAAATATAATAAACTTTATATAATTTAGTATATTATATCATTAATAGTTAGTTAAGGCGTTAGATTTCTTGGTGTTCCCGTACTGTCGGCGTTTAACACTATAGCACCATCTGTAAAAACAACTTTTTATTCCGCTCTCTTCATTCTCTTGAGCTTAACACTACAATCCTTGCACATGCCTTCTTTTATTTTTGAAGTCCATATCTCTCCGCAATTACATTTATTCTGATAATTCCAACCTTTTCCCATCTTTCATTAACTCCCCGTTATAAGAATTATCCAATTCATTCCTAATACGTCTTTATAGTATAATGAAATTGCCTTTATAAACCCTAACTTATTGATTTTTGCTGTCTGCGGAAGTTTTATAAATTAAAATTATCATACAAAAACATGACAGAACCACAAAAACCTAAATGGGTAAAGGATAAAGTATTACATAAAGACTTTGAAGTAATTCAATGTAAATCTTACGATGATTATAAAGATCATAAAAATGATGATGGTTGTTATCTTCTTATAAAAGTTGATTTTGAGTTTTATGAGATCCAAGTAGCAGTATGTAATTATCAACATGATATCTTAAAAGTATTTAAAGGAAAAAGACCTCAAGACATATATACTGCTATTTTTGAATATGAAAAAGAACATAATCTTAAATGGTTTACAGAAAAACAACATATTGCTTATATAGGAAAAGAATTAAAAAAAGCTGAGATTGCTTTAGCTTTAGGAAATTCTGGTTATTATCAAGAATAAATCTTGTTATTAATATTTCTTAGTATCTTAACAACAACCTTGAGTTACATTTTAAACATTTCATTTGTAATGTTTGATATAAAATTATGAAACAAAATCATTTTTTAGCTTTTAGTTTCTTTGCTTTTTTCTTCTTAATTCTTTTATTCATTTTATTTCTCCTTGTTTATATTGTTGATGTGATAAAACATTTTTCTGGAATCATTGCCGCTATCTCTTCAATAGAATACACTGTAGAAGGTCTACCAGGTGTCCTCATACCTTCTTTTAATACATTTAATGCTATCTCTTCATTTGATCTCTCTTCTAATAATCTTGCAGAAACAACAATGCTATTATGGGGTGCGTAAAAAACTGTAGCAATCTTTGATCTCCAATAAGTGTCTGCTGTAATTGGACATCTTGCATACCCTAAACAATCTCCAATAATATTTTTTAATCCTATTTTATTCCTCCTTGTTTTATATCTAAGATAAATTAGTAGATTATTTAATAGTTACGTTACTACAGCATTTCCTAATCTTGATCTTATAACTTTTCTTAGATTAACTAACTCTGAAAAATCATAGAAAAATAAGACTTTTTGTTTTGCAATACTATTAGATTGAGGTTTTTCTTCTAGTATAAAAAAAGTAAATGATTCAGCAATATCCTCTTCAATATTAGTTGAGGCATAATCTGAGATGAATCTTTCTTCATATTTTAAATAAAATTCATCAGATTTTTCATAAAATTCTTCACTATCACCTAGATCATTAATTGATACAAATTCGGAATAAATATCTTTCCAGAAATTTTTAAAAAATAAATTAATGTAAGAACTTTCTTTTGTACAGCCACCTAAAAAATAATTAGGTTGGCATTCTTTTTCTAATTTAGCATATAATTCATCATAATCATCTACATCTTCATTAGATAATTCTTCACTAAGCTTAATTTGTTTGTTGTTTGTTGTTATTATATGACCATATTCATGGATAATAGTAAAAATAAGTTCTTTTTCATTAAAATCTCCATTATCAAGAAATGCATCTTCTATATCCATATCTAACGATAACTCATCAAAATTATCTACAGTGGACCCTACACTTGCAAAAGTTCCTTCTTTACCATCTGTTGAGATCTCAAACTCTGTTAAGAAAGGAATATTGTTTAGTGGAACTATCTCTTTAAATTTATTCCAGATCACCTTATGTTTCTCAGTATCATCTTGTAATGGTTTTAGTTTAGTATCGTCTAAATCGCTTAAATCATGTTTCTCTTTTAATATTATTTCTTCATCAATTATATTATAAGTAGCTAAAATTATAGATTCTTCTTCATCTAACTCATCAAATTCTTCTTCACCTTCAAAGAAAGGATCTCCGATATCTTCAGTTTGTTCAATAATATTTTCTTCAAATTCTGAACATTCTTCTTCTGTTT
>CAYUGZ010000007.1:18449-42315 GCA_964444465.1 Candidatus Woesearchaeota archaeon
CACAATCAATATAACATAGTTTATCAATAGGATCATATGTTTCATCTTCAAAACAGTCTTCTTCAGTCATTTCAAAGAAATATTCATCATCATAAAATTCTTCATCATCAAAATTTTCTTCAAATTCTGAACATTCTTCTTCTGTTTCACAATCAATATAACATAGTTTATCAATAGGATCATATGTTTCATCTTCAAAACAATCTTCTTTAGTCATTTCAAGAGAAGATTCATCATCAAATTCTTCATCAAAGAGTTCTTCTTCAAAAGTATCATCTAAAGATTTTTCGTCATTAATATTTTCATTTTGGGTGAAGTTTTCACAAGAACTAACTATAATTGTAAGTAAAAATAGTAAATAAATAACCCAATTTTTTTCCATGATAGCTATAATAAAACATCCTATATAAATTTAATTCTATCAAGAATGATAATTATCGAGAAAATTTATAAAGAATATATACATTATATTGTATATATGGCTTTAACAATCAATATATTAATTTTAATCGTATCTGCATTTGTTCTTGCAAAATCTGGAACATTATTAGTTAGGTCATTATCTAAGTTAGCAAGATTTCTAAAAGTATCAGAATATATGATTGCATTTGTTCTTGTAGCTTTCGCAACTTCAGTTCCTGAATTATTTGTGGGCATAGTTTCTGCATTAAACAAAACTCCTGAAATTAGTTTAGGGAATGTTATTGGAAGTAATATTGCAGATGTAACATTAGTTATGGGAATAATTGCATTACTTGGAAGATACATCAAAATAAAAAACAAATTTATTTTCAAAGATTTGTTTTATATGTTTTTGATAGCATTAGTTCCAGTATTATTAATGTTAGACAATGTTTTATCCAGATTAGATGGAGCTATTCTATTAGTTATATTCTTCTTGTATATGTATATGATCATCCATAAAAACAAATCAACTGAGATTGTTAATAATGTTCAATATACAGACGTATTCAAAAATTTCGGAATCTTTTTTTTCTCTATCTTATTATTATTAGGAAGTGCAGAATTTTTAGTTAGATCTGCTAAAGAGATATCTATTGAACTAAATCTCCCTATACTATTGATAGGATTGTTTGTTGTTGCAATAGGAACCTCACTTCCAGAATTAGTTTATGGTTCTAGAGCTATTCTATTAAAACATAAAGAACAGGCACTAGGAGATATTATGGGGAGCATTGTAGCAAATTCTACAGCTGTTTTAGGGATAACAGCAATAATAACTCCAATAGTCTTTAATTTTTCATTATTTCTTATTAGTTCAGCATTTATGATATTTGCTTTATTTATATTTATGACTTTCATAAGAAGTGGGAGTGTAATAACTTGGAGAGAGGGTGTAGCATTATTAATGTTATATGTTTTGTTTATTATTGTACAATTTTATATACAAGGGCTACCAATAACATAATAATTAATTTTAATAATATTTTTAAATCAATATAACATAGATATAGTAGAGGTGATACAATGCCAAAACCAAAAAAAACAACTAAAACAAGTAAGAAAAAAACAAAGAAGAAAAATATTTGTGAATACTGTTAAAAAATATTAACTTTTAACTATTATTCTATTTCCAATAATTCTTATTCCCATCCCTATAACATAGATTATAGCTCCAATTCCAATAATGTATGCCCAATCTACTAATTGAATAGCTGTTGTGTGGAATACATTAGCTAATGGAGTGTATATAACTAATAATTGTAATGCTATTGATGACAATACAGCTAATATCAAATATTTATTTGAAAATATTTTTGTATGAAATCTTGCTCTAACCATTTGTAATCTAAATATTTCAAACACAACTAATGATGTAAAAGCTATTGTTCTTGCATATACTAATCCATTACTTAAACTTCTATTAAACAAAAATAAAGTAGCTGCAGCAATTAAGATTCCTATAATAAATATATGGAATTTCATATCTTTATCTATAATTGGGGTGTCTTTTTTTCTTGGTTTTTCATTCATTATATCTTTACTAGAAGGATCTACACCTAAAGCTAAAGCTGGTAGCCCATCCGTTATTAGATTAATCCATAATAATTGAATGGCTATTAAAGGAAGGGGCCAACCCATCAAACTAGCTAAAAATATAACTAAAATCTCACCAAAATTACTTGATAATAAATAATTAACAAACTTTCTTATATTATTATAGATTCCTCTACCTTCTTCAATAGCACTTACAATACTAGAAAAGTCATCATCAACTAAAATCATATCAGAAGCTTCTTTAGAAACATCTGATCCTTTAATGCCCATTGCGATCCCAATATTTGCTTTCTTTAAAGCAGGAGCATCATTAACTCCATCTCCAGTCATAGCAACAATATTTTTCTTTTTTTGTAAAGCTTCTACAATTTTATTTTTATGTATAGGATTTACTCTTGCATAAATTGCAACTTTATTTACAATACTATTTAGATTAGTTTTATCTAATTCTTGTCCAGTTAATACATCTCCTTCTATTCCTAATTGATTAGCAATAGCAACTGCTGTTAATTTATGATCTCCTGTTATCATTATTACTTTTATGCCAGCTTTTTTACATAAAATGATAGAATCCTTAACCTCTTTTCTTGGGGGATCAATCATTCCTTGCAAACCAACAAAAACTAAATTGTTTTCTTTAGAATTATTCTCTTTATATGCAAATGCTAATATTCTTAATGCTTTACTAGCTAAACCATCATTTACTTTTAGGATTTCTTTTTTCTTTGTATTTGTTAAGATAGTTGTTCTACCATTAATTAATATTTTATTACATAATTTTATTATTTTTTCAGGTGATCCTTTTGTATGCATTACTTTTTTATTTCCAACTTTGTTAATAGTAGACATCATTTTTCTTTCAGAACTAAATGGGATTTCTTGTAATCTTGGGAATTGTCTTTGTAAACTTTCTTTAGAAAATTTAGCTTTAGCTGCACTAACTAATAAAGAAGCTTCAGTTGGATCTCCAATTATTTTTTTGCCTATAGAAGAATTATTGCATAAAACTCCGATTCTTAATAATAATGAAAAGTTTTTAGGGTCTTCTGAGAATTTTCCTTCTGTTCTATAACCAAATCCAGTAACATCTATAATCTTATTATTAACATAAAGTTTTGTTACAGTCATCTCATTCATTGTTAATGTTCCAGTTTTATCTGAACAGATAACAGATGTTTCTCCTAAAGTTTCTACAGATGGAAGCTTTCTGATTAGAGAATTTCTTTTTACCATCCTTCTAACACCTAAAGCTAAACTAATTGTTACTACAGCAGGAAGTCCTTCAGGAACAGCTGCAACAGCTAATGCTATGGATGTTATTAAAATTTCTACTATTGGTCCACCTTTTAACACCCCAGTTATAAAAACTATAATTGTTACTATAACTGTTAAAATAGCTAAAAATTTTCCTAATACACTTAATTGTTTTTGTAATGGGGTTTGTTCAACTTCTACAGATTCTATTAATTTTGCTATTTTTCCTATTTCTGTGTTGTTTCCAGTAGATGTAACTATAGCTGTAGCTTTTCCTCTTACTATATCAGTTGAAGAAAATAGCATATTAGTCATGTCCCCTATCTGAATATTTTCTTTTAATTTTTGGGTGGTTTTAGATACAGCATTAGACTCCCCTGTTAGAGATGCTTCTTGGGTTGCTAAATCTATAACATTTATTAATCTAGAATCACCAGGAACTTTATCTCCAGCTTCCAACTCAATAATATCTCCTGGAACTAAGAATTTAGCTAATATTTCTTGGATTTTAGAATCTCTAATAACTCTAGCTTTTTGGGGTGCTAATTTTTTTAATGCTTCTATTGATTTTTCTGCTCTATACTCTTGTATAAATCCTAATACTGCATTTATTATTAATATAGCTGCTATTACTATTGCATCTAGATATTCATTAACTAATAAAGAAACAATAACAGCTACAATTAATATTCCCACTACAAAACTTTTGAATTGAGATATGAAAATTTTTAAAGGGTTTATTTTCTTTTTTTCTTCTATCTCATTATAGCCATATTTTTTTATTCTTCTATTTACTTCTGCATTAGTTAAACCTTTTTCTGAAGTGTTTAATTCATCTAATATCTCTTTAATTTCTTTACTATGATCCTTCATTTATTATCTTGCCTCTTTTACAATCAGAACACAATCCATTAATATAATGTTCTTTACAAACTGGTGTCCCGCACATATTACAATTGTTTATAGCTGTAGCTTTTTGACATATTAAACATGGTGTCTTTTTCATAAGTTTAAGAATAGAATATAGTATAAAAAATTTATTAATTATTTTTCTTAATCATAAAACTACTCTCTTGTTGTACACACTTTTCATATTCATTTACTAGTCTCTCAAGCTCTGTTTTTGCTATATCTAGAAGTAATCCAGTAACTTTTGTTCCTGGTTTTTCATTCTTTTTTTTAAATAATAGTTTTCTTTCAACACCAGAAATAGAATTTTGAGAGATTTTTATTTTATTTTGAATATCTCCACATCTCTCTCCAGCATTAGCATTATAATTAAAAAAAATAGCATATGTTGCTATAATTGGAACTAGATATCTACAAACACCTCTCCTTATTTGTATCATTTGGATACTTTAATATAGAGATTTAAGTGTTTATAATGATTTCTAGCTAGAATTTAAAAATTAAAGAAAAAAAGTTAAAAATATTTTTTAACTTGTTTTAGAACATCTCCAGCTTCTTTCTTTCCACCTAAACCGAAGCTTAAGCCAACAGCTAAAGACAATCCTGCTAAGATTATTAAGAAACTAGATGTTAATATTGAAACATCAATTCCTATTTGCTCTAATGCGATTATTACAACAAAGAATGTTATAACACCCTTAACTAAAGA
Organism: Candidatus Woesearchaeota archaeon; assembly: GCA_964444465.1. Lineage (GTDB taxonomy): Archaea > Nanobdellota > Nanobdellia > SCGC-AAA011-G17 > JACPNG01 > JACPNE01. The sequence goes on from CAYUGZ010000007.1 coordinate 23,341, forward strand.
ACTTCCAAATCTAACTCCTTTAACTTTTCCGTGTTCTTCCATTCTTGATGCTACATAATGAGCTAATAACAATCCAAATAGTATTATTAGAATAGCAAATATTACTTGAGGTAACCAATTAGCAAATCTTATAATAACATCACTTAAAGCTCCTAATCTTAATTGATTAGCTGCTTCACCTAGAAATAAAACAAATATTAACCATTTAACTGTTTCTCCTAAGACTGCTGAAATATTAATGGATCCAACAGATTTTGTTATTTTTGCTTTTGCTACTTGTCTATCTACTCCTGCTCTTTGTAAAATAACTTTAGTAGCATGTCCTAATATATATGCTAAAATATAACCAATAATTAGAATTATTATTGCCAAGATTATTCCTGGTACAACATCTACGAACTTAAACCAAAGATTAACTAAAGGGTTAACTAAAGCTTCTCCAGCACTTGCAATTGTGGGCAATATATCCACCTCCTTTTTTAAATATAACTATTATTGAATATCTTAGTGTTGTTATGTTTATAAAAGTTATGTTTTATTGTTATCATTATGATATAGAGACACTTATGTATATGTCCTATTAGTATAAATTAATGTAAAAATTAAAAAAATAACTAATTTTTAGTTTTGATAAATAACATTCCTAAGATAAAAAATATAACGGCAAACACCCCAGATAATGTAGAATTAAAAGCAACCCCTATAACAGATCCTGTTATATTAACACTTGAGTTTACAACAAAAAAAACACTCACCCCTAAAAATAATACCCCCAATAACTGATCAATTTTTGTTAATAACATAATCTTTAGATCAAACATACATATTTATAGTTTTTTATTTCTTTTAAAATAAATTTTAATAATAATTATTTGATGGAGGAAAAAATGAAGATAGGATTTATTGGATTAGGAAGGATGGGGAATAATATGGTTGAACATTTATTAGAAAAAAATCATGAGATTGTAGTTTATGATAATTCACCTGAACCTGTAGAAAAATTAGGAGAAAAAGGAGCTATTGCTAGTCATTCAGTTAAAGAAGTTGTAGATAAACTTCCAAATGAAAAAGTTATTTGGTTAATGGTTCCTTCTGGTGAGATTATAGATTCAATAATTTCAGAATTAACCCCAAATTTAAAAAAAGGAGATATTATTATTGATGGTGGAAATTCTTATTTTGAAGATTCTATTAAAAGATATAATAGATTAAAAGAAATTGGAATTAGTTTCATTGATTGTGGAACTTCTGGAGGGATGGAAGGTGCAAGACACGGAGCATGTATGATGATTGGTGGAGATGAAGAATCTTTCAAAAGAACAGAACAATTGTATAAAGATATGAGTGTTAAGAATGGTTATGGATATATGGGTAGTTCTGGAGCAGGTCATTTTGTTAAGATGGTTCATAATGGAGTTGAATATGGAATGATGGGAGCTATAGCAGAGGGTGCAAATGCTTTAAGAAAACATAGTGGAAGATTTGGAATGAATGTAGAAAAAGCTATTAGTGTTTATGCAAATGGAAGTATTATTGAGAGTAGATTAGTAAGTTGGTTGTTAACTGGAATGAAAAGACCTTATTTTAAAGAAGTATCTGGAACTGTGCCTAAAGGAGAAACAGAAGAAGAGATGGAAAATCTTGAAAGATTAGCAGACATGCCTATATTAAAAAGAGCAAGGGAGATGAGAGTAGAAACTAGAAAAAAACCTTCAGATATGGGGAGAGATTTAGCCCTTATGAGAAATGAATTTGGGGGACATGCATTTAATGAAAGAAAAACAGCATAAAATAAAAATGTTTTTTGTTGGAATTGATTTAGCTTGGTCTACAAGAAATGGATCTGGAATAGTTATACTAAAAGGAGATAAATCTAAAGTTAATTTTGTTTGTGGAGATGTTTTACATTCAGATAAAGAAATTATTAACTATATTGAAAAAAATGTTAAGGATGAAAATGCATTTATCTCAATTGACACTCCATTAATAGTTCCAAATCTAGAAGGAAGAAGGATCGCTGAAGTAAAAGTTGGGGAATTATTTAGAAAATATAATGCTGGAGCACATCCCTCTAATAGAAGAAGATTAAGTCAATGGACTGGAACAATTAGAGGGGAAGAAATATCTAAAAAATTAATAAAAAAAGGATTTAAACATCATCCTTATATAAAAAAACATGAAAGAACAAGAAAATTCTTTGAGGTTTATCCCCATCCATCTATGGTTGTTTTATTTAATTTAGATGTTATTTTAAAATATAAATTAAAACCAAAAAGAGATTATGAATTTAGATGGAAAGAATTTAAAAAATATCAAAATCATTTGAAGAAAATAAATTCATTAAATCTTCCTAATGAAATAATAAATAAAAATGTTAGAAAATTAAGAGGAAATGCACTAAAAAGTTATGAAGATTTGTTAGATGGGGTGTTTTGTGCTTATTTATCTTATTATCATTGGACAAATCCAGATAAATGTAAAGTTCTAGGAAATATGAAAGGAGGATATAAAACAACTCCAATTTTTGATTTTATGAAAAAATAAATTTGATAATAACCTTTTTTAACTAATCTTCTTAAAACAGTATATGGCATTGATTAATAGTTTATTAGTGTCTTTACTAGCTTATTTTGGGGTTGTAGTTGGATTGTTTATAGCAACTATGACTAAACTAGAAGTTAGACAAGGACATAAGTTATTAGAAATGCTAAAACAAGTTTTAATATTCATAATAATTGGAGTGTTTTTATATTATTCTAGAAATGATCTATTATTTTTGGGATTAGGAATAATTTTAGGGTTGTTATTAGGATATTCATTCAAATATTTATATTTTTATTTAGGAATAGCAATGAGTCTAAGTTTTTTAATATTTCAAGATTTACTAATTGGAATAGTAATATTTTTAGTAGGATTACCTTATGGTTCTTTAATATCTAATTTAAAGAAGAAAGAGCTACATAAATATCTAATCAAAAGCTTAATATTCTTTTTTATTCCATTTTTAATACTATTAATTCCAGCAAATCTAAGTGTTTTAATAGGATTGATGATTGGTGGATTTATATATGAATTAAAATGGCCCTTTTCTTAATAAGCTTAGGATTACATGATAAGAAAGATATGAGTGTTAAAGCTCTTGAAATTTCTAAGAAATGTAATAAATTGTACATTGAGTTGTATACTAATTACTATAATACATCAGTTGATGAACTATCAAAATTTATAGGAAAAAAGATTGTCAAATTAGAAAGAAAAGGCTTAGAAGAAGATTCTGAAAAATTAATAAATGAGGCTAAAACTAAAGATATTGGAGTGTTAATTCCAGGAGATTGTATAAGTGCTACAACACATCTATCTTTAATTAATGAAGCAAAAAGTAAAAAAATAAAAACAAAAATAATTCATGGTTCTTCTATACTAACTGCAGTAGCTGAAACTGGATTGTCATTATATAAATTTGGAAAAACAGCTTCTATTCCATTTGATAATAAAGATTTAGAGACTCCCTATAATGTTCTAAAAGAAAATAAAAAACAACATACTTTATTTTTATTAGATATAAAAGATAATAACTATATGAATACAAGTGAAGCTTTAGACTATCTATTAAGAGTTGAGAAAAAAAGAAAAGAAAAAATAGTAAATGAAGATACAAAAGTAGTTATCTGTTCAGCATTAGGCTCGGAAAAGTCTGAAATTAAATTTGGAATAATAAAAAAACTTATTAAAATAAAATTAAAAAAATATCCTCAATGTTTATTGATTCCAGGAGAACTTCATTTTTTTGAAGAAGAAACATTAAATTCTTTTAAATGATCATAAAAATTATCCAACAATTGTTGACTCTGGACGATTATCTTTAAGATTTTTTTTTCAACCATCTAACATCTAATATTTCTTTGGGTCTTGCTAATCTAACTCTTTTTTTAAACTTTGGGTCTTCTATTTTATTCATATTATGTTCTAAACCTAAAAGAATTTCATTGCCCCACATTCCTAATTCTAATTGAAGTTCTAAATCTGGCTTTTTACAATGTTCATTGTTATCATGATTATATTCTTTTTCAAGTCTATACCCTTTCCTAAGTCGATCAAGCCATACATCATACATCTCTAAGTTAACTTCTTGACTTCTTTGTCCTGAAACTGCGATTAGTAACTCTTTCTCGAAAGAAGTTTCTAATTTTAGATGATTAATCTCTTCAAGAGATAATAGTGCATTTTCTTGCATTGAAGAAATAAAATTAATAAACCCAATCTTCTCTTCTAAAGCAAATTTATAACATTCAAGAGCAGGAGTGAGATCTTTACCATCTAAATATCTCTTCCCTAATGTTGTATAAGCTTCTTCCATCAATGTCACTGGTCCAGGAACAGGAGGTCTACGAAAAAGTTGACTAGATAAAATCCCATCTACTCTAAACTCGTTTCCTAATAGTACAGGCATAAAATCATAGACTATAACTTCTCTTTTATCTATCTCTCTTCCAATTCCTCTTTGCTTTAATTTTTTTGGGAGATAGACTCTCTTCCTTTTGACCATACTAAAATATTGATCGAAAAGCATATAAAATGGTATTATAGAACGTTACTTAGCCTTTAGGTTTAAAATGGATTCATACTTTTCTTCTATTATTTTTCCGTCATTTGCATCAATCTTAACATTAAGAAAATTAAGTTCAGTAGTTAAATAAGTTATGTTCCAAACTAATTGATTATTAATATTTTGTAGAGTTATAATAAATTTATTTTCAGTTTGACCTTTGTATTTTTTCTCTTTTAATTCATCAATTATAGAAAAAGCTTTTTCCATATCAATTTTTACTTCATCTAAATTAACTTCTTTAGGGTCTATCTTTTCTTTTTGAAATATTTTAGATTGAGATACAATTTTTATTTCTTTACCAACTTCAAAAGCTGTTGTTTTTTTAGATTCAGAATCAAAATAATTAAACTGCCATATTGCATTTTTAATATCTTCATACAAAGTGAAGGCCGCATAAAAATATGCTTTGGGATATTGTTTTTTAAAATCTAAGAATTCTTGTGAATTTTCTAGTTTTGTTTTGTCTTCATTTAGATTATTCATTATTTCTTTTCTTCAATTTCCTTTGTTAAATCTTTAACAAACTTATCTAATTTTACATTATAATTTGTTTTGTTAGTTCTATCTCTAACTGCCAAAGTTTTATTCTTTTGTTCTTTATCCCCTAAAATTATCATATAATTAGGAAGTAATTTATGTGCATCCACAATTTTTTTAGATATAGTTTCATCTTTATCATCTAACTCAACCCTTATGTTACTTTCTTCTAATTTTTTCTTTATTTCGTTAGCATATTTAACATTATTTTTAGTTATAGTTAATATCTTAACTTGTAAAGGGTTCAACCATAATGGGAATTTTCCAAGATAATGTTCTATAAGAAATGCCATAAATCTTTCATGTGTGGATAATGGTGCTCTATGAATTACAAAAACTTCATTGTTTTGTTCTCCATTTTTATCAAAATATTTAAAGTTAAATCTAGATTTAGCTGCAAAATCTAATTGTATGGTAGCCATAGTTTCTTCCCTTCCATAAACTGTTTTAAATTGTAAATCTATTTTAGGACCATAGAAAGCAGCTTCATCTTTAGCCTCGACAAATTCAACTTTTAATTTTTTTAGTGTATTTCTTAATTCATTTTCAGCATACTTCCAATTTTTTGGTTCATCAATATATTTATCTTTATTATTAACATCTCCTAGAGATAATCTAAAGTAAAAATCTTTTAATCCAAATATTTTATAGTAATCTTTAATCATTGAAATAACATCTTCAATTTCTTTTGATATTTGTTCTTTAGTACAATAAATATGTGCATCATTCATTGATAACATTCTAACTCTTAACAATCCAGTTAAAGTTCCAGACAACTCATTTCTGTACATAGAACCATATTCTGCTATTCTTACAGGCATGTCCCTATAACTTCTTATAGAATGATTAAAAATTAAATGATGAATTGGACAATTCATTGCTTTTATGTAATAAGTTCCATCATCCATTTCCATTTTCGGAAACATTGTGTCTTCATAATGAGGCAAATGTCCGGAAGTATGAAACAACTCTTCTTTAGCTAGATGTGGAGTAGTGACTCTTTCGTATCCTGCTTTATTTTCCATATCTATTGCTAATCTTTCTATTTTATCTTTAATGAATTCTCCTCTAGGTAACCAAATTGGCAACCCTTTACCAACTAATTCATTTATTGTAAACAAATCTAGTTCTTTTCCTAACTTAACATGATTTCTCTTTTCTGCTTCTTTTAACATATGTAAATATTTTCTTAATTCTTTTTCAGAATCAAAAGCAGTCCCATAAATTCTTGTTAACATCTTATTTTTAGAGCTACCTTTCCAATAAGCTCCAGCCACTCTTAATAATTTAATAGATTTAATGTCTTTCATAGAACTAACATGAGGACCTTTACATAAATCAACAAAATCTCCACATTGATAGATACTTATTTCATTATCTTTCAAATCTTTTAATAATTCTTGTTTATACTTTTGATCTTTGAATAATTTTTGTGCTTCTTTTCTTGTTACTTTTTTAAATTTAAATTTATGATCTTCTTTTATGATTGCTTTCATAGCTTCTTCTATTTTAATTAAGTCTTCTTCTTTAATCTCTAAATTATCAAAATCATAATAAAACCCATCTTCAATGGCTGGACCCATTCCAAATTTAGCTTTTGGATACAATTTTTTTATAGCATAAGCTAGAACATGGGATGCTGAATGTCTTATTTTCTCTAAATCCATTATGATTTCATATAGAGTTATTTTATAAATGTTTTTGGTATTAAACAACTAAATTTATATATTTAAAGAAAAGATATAATCATATGAAGAGGGGTATTTTATTATTTATAATCTTATTAATAATTCCAATAGCCTATGCTGAAATAAGTATAGATGGACCTCAAAAAAATACATTTAATTTAGGTGATGAAATAACAATTTCTGGGTATGTATTAAGAGAATCTGCATTTAGTGGATTTTTTAAATTAGCACTTGTTTGTAATAATGAAAGAGTAGAATTACCTCTAACTTCTTTATCATTACTAGCAGGAGAAAGAAAATTATTTCCAAATGACTTTTCTATCCCTAAGATAGTAGCTAATAATATTGATGGGGACTGTTTTATAGAATCTTCATTAATATCTGGAGAAAGTACTCTGGAAACTATTAAATCATCTGATTTTATTATAACAAAATCTTTACAAGGGTCATTTAGTATAGATCAAGTTGAGATTCAATCTGGAAGTTCGTTTACATTAACAGGAGAAATCTCAAAATTAGATGGAAATCCTACTGAGGGTTCTGCTGAATTATATTTTGAAGGAAAGAATAATAGTTTTTTGGTGGATGTTATAAGTTTGAGTGAAGGAAAACTTGAATTTGTTTATAATGCAATCCCCTTAGCTTCTGATGATTATAACATAGATGTTATTGTTAATGATATCTTTGGTAATGTAGAATTGTTTGATGATGTAGCTAGTTTTAATTTAATTACTGAATTAGGAGTTATAACTAAAGTTGAAAAATCTAGATTGACTCCAGGAGAAAAAATAGAAGTATCTGGTGAAGTTAAGAATATCTATGATGAAAATATTCAAGGTGGAGTTGCAAAAATTTCTTTTGAAGGGGCAAGGTATACTGTAGAGATTAAGGATGGTGAGTTTGAAAAAACAATACAAATTGATGATAAAATAAGATCAGGGAAACTTCCTTTAAAGATAATAGTGGAAGATAATCTAGGAAATTCAGGATTAGATGAGATAATCATAACAATAAAGCCAGAGTATGGTACATTAGGCATAGATTTGAATAAAGATTTGTTTAATCCAAAAGATATTGTTTCTATAAATCCATTGTTATATGATCAAGCTGGGGCTTTAGTTGTAGAAGAAGCGACTATTGAAATTTTAGATTCAAAAAGAAATATTGTATTTTCAGAAATTACAAAAATAAATAATAAAGTTGATTATAATCTACCTCAATTTATTAAACCTGGAACTTATAAAATATTAATTACAGTTCAAGATTTAGAAGAAGAAACTCAATTTGAAGTTGATGAAATAATAGATTCTGAAATAATTTTAGATAATCAAACATTGATAATTCATAACATAGGGAATGTAGATTATGAAAAACCAATTAAAGTTGATTTAGGGGATAATAGGATAATAAGGAGAACTAATATTCAACCAAATGAAACTGAATTAATATATTTATTTGAAGAAGTTCCAACAGGAAAATATGATATTTTAGTTACTTATGGTGATAATAAAAAATCATTTAATGATATCCAGATAATAGGCAAACCAAAAAAATCTTTTAATATTATTTATACATTATTAATATTAATTTTATTTGGATTATTCTTATATTTGTTTATTAAAAAAAGAGAAAAAGCTCCAAGAATTAGAAAAAAACATAAAGAAACAGAAACACATACAAAAGTAGAAGTAAAAACTAAACCTCATAAACATGAAAAGAAAACACTAAAACATAGATTTGGAATGGCTTCTGAAGAAGATATAAAAGATTTTAAACAAAAAGTTACTGAAGAAATTAAAAAAACTGTAGGTAATGAAAAAGAAAATAAAAAAGGAGAATCAGATATGTTTGGGATGTTTAAATAAAATTATTAGAGATCCTCTAACATTAAATATTCTATAAATTTAATAAATATTTTTTTAGTTAGTTATATAAATTTTGTCATAATAATGATTTCATAAATAAAGTAACATGGAGGAATAAAATGGCTCTTATCTTAAAAAATCCTGAAAAAAGAACTTTAAAACGAAAAATAGTTGAAGGAATTATTTTAGGAACAAAACATAATAGATTAGTTTGGATGATTGAAGATATTAACACATTATCAACAAAGGGTGAAATTGCTGGTAGAAGAAAGATTAGCTTAAAACGTGAAGATATTCATGAAGGGGAGGAACAAGAAGGGCAAGGAACAATGGAATATAGAATTTATTTTGGTGATAAAATGATGGTTGCTCAATCTTCTTATCCTAGACTTGGAGAATTCGGGGATGGAATGTTTGAAGGTATTGAGTATATTGTAGAGTGCAATGAATAATTCAAAAAAAGTAAGAAGTCTAGGAAGACATATACGTCCTGTTGATGAAAGAGAAGATGGAGAATCAACTCCAGAAAGTTCAGATAGATTTCTTTATGTTTCTAAAGTTGAACAAATAGGTGAAGGAAATGTATGGAGGATATTAGAAGAACATCCAGAAAAAGGAAGAAGAGAACTTCTTGTTTCACCACGTCTCAAAACAATTTTAGAAGAAAAATTAACTCCAGAAGGTTTTGATGAAGATAATGGAGAATTCATGACCATAGGTGGTGAACCTTTTAGAGAGCTACCAATTCAATATTTAGATAGGTATGCAGAAGCTAGTGCTTGTAGAACATATTATGATGATAAAGACTTACAACCTATGTCTAGGAGAGGCTATAGAATTTTTGAAAATGATCCTATAAGAGGAAAAAGAAACTCTGTCTGGGATGAAAAAGGAATTCAAAGAGGATAACTATATAATATCAAATCTTTTTCTTCATCTATCTCTTTAAAATTAAATTCTTTATATAATCTATTTTTTATTTTATTAAAATCATTAGATTTCTTCATTATAGAGATAACAATCTTAGATTTACAAACTCTTTTTATTTCTTTTATTGATTTATCTAAATCAAAATGATGCATTGAAGTTATGCAAATAACATTATCAAAACTTTTATCTTTAAATGGAAGAAATTCTGCTTTAGCGCAAATATCTCCTTTTTTTAATAAATTAAAACTTATATCCATTCCTACAACATTAAAGAATTTCTTAGACAATCCAGTTCCACATCCAATATCTAAAGTTAATCCATCTAATCTTAAGTTATTTTTGATTAATTTTAATTTACTCTCTTGTTCTTCCCCATACAGTTCATTATATGATTCAGCAATTTCATTATAAAACTTCATGTACATTCAATACTAGAAATATTTTTAATGATTACTCTATCAATCAAAATTGAATTTTTATGTTAGAGGAAAGATTAAAAGAAAAATGCGCTATTTTTGGTATATTTAGTCATCCAGATGCAGGAAATTTAACTTCTTTAGCATTACATGCTATGCAGCATAGAGGACAAGAAAGTTCAGGTATAATTTCTATTGAAGAAAATGAAATAAAAGAAGAAATTATAGAGATGGGTTTAGTTGAAGATATTTTTACTGATAAAAAAATAAAAACATTAAAAGGAGACATGGCAATTGGACATAATAGATATTCTACATCTGGAGAAAGTAATTTACAAGATTCTCAACCATTAAGAATAAATGATAATGGGACTTTGGTTATAGCTCATAATGGAACTTTATATAACTATGAAAAATTGAAAAAAAAGTTAGAAGAAGAAGGATTTCTATTTGAAACAACGGCTGATACAGAAGTTATTCCTTATCTAATCAATAAATCAAACAAAAATTCATTAGTTGAAAGGATAATAGAAGCATTATCAGAAGTAGAAGGTGCTTATTCATTAGTTTTAACTAACAAAAATAAACTTATTGGGGTTAGAGATCCAAATGGATTTAGACCATTAGTATTAGGAGAGATAGAAGGATCATTTGTATTGGCATCAGAAACAACTGCTTTAGATTTGATTAATGCAAATTTTGTAAGAAATATAAGGCCTGGGGAAATTGTTAGTATTAGTAAAAAAGATCCAGAAAAATCAAATGAAATGATTTTAGAAACACTTCAATTTGCTGATCCTAATCCAAGTTGTTGTGTATTTGAACAATTATATTTTGGTTGGCCTAATAGTCTTATCATTAGTGATAAAGATGAAATAATCCCTAATGCACAAAGAAGAAGAGAATTTGGAAGACAATTAGCTAGAGAAACTAGAGAAAAAAATTTAGAATTTGATTTAGTTATACCAGTTCCTGAATCTGGAACTCATGCTGCTGAAGGTTTTGCTGGAGAATTAAATATTCCTTTGTATAGATCTTTAATTAAGAATAAACAAACAAGAACTTTTATAGAACCAACTGATGAGATTAGACTTTTTGGAACTAGATTAAAATATAGTGTAGTAAAACAAGATATTGAGGGTAAAAGAGTAGCTATTGTTGATGATACTATTGTTAGAGGTAATACTTCAAAAAAAATAATCGAATTAATTAGAGGGGCAAATGCATCAGAATCTCATTTATGTATTCCTTCTCCTCCAATAACTTCTAGATGTTATTTTGGAATTGATATAAAAACAGAAGAAGAATTAATAGCTGGAATTATGTATGAGGAAATGTTAAAAGAGTCGCATAAAAAAACATTATCATTGAGAAGCCCAAGAAACATTAAAAGATTACAAGATAAGATAGCTAAATTTAATGGGGCAGATAGTGTTACTTATTTGAGTATAGAGGGATTGTATAAAGTAGCTGGAGAGAATATTTGTGTTGGATGTTTTACAAGAGAATATCCAATTAAAGTAGATTAACTCCAATTATAGCTATTAATGTTATTAAAGCTCCAATAATAAAATAAAAAGTATTTCCTCCTTCTCCTTTTGGTAACATATCTCTTACTACAACATAAAAGATTGCTCCTGTAGAAAACGCAAATAATATAAAAAATAATGCTTGATTAAAACTAAGCAAACTAGCTATAATTGCTCCAGTTAGAGTTGAGCTAGATAATAAAATTCTACTTAATTTAACTTTAGCTTTTTCATCACAATGTTCTAAGGAAAATGAAGATGAGATTGTATGTAGAACAAATGGAATAAAAACAAAAAATCCTAGACTTCCTTTTGCTAAAAATGTTAAAACTAAAAGAAACCCAATAACAAAATGATCGATATAAAATCCAAACATATGAATTTCTGCTAAATCTTTCATTAATTTTTTCTTATCTTTAATGTGTTGGTATACATATTTTTCTGAGATATGAAAAACAGCAAACCCTATTAACATAAATAAAAAGATATTAGTATATTCAACTCCTTTTATTAATTCAGGAAGTAAAGATAGAAATATTATTGTTATAAAAATTCCAGCACTAAAACTAGTTATTCCAATATGAAATTTTTCAATATATTTAGATATTCTTTTACTAAATAAATGTAATATTGATAATAATAAAGCTAATCCAATGGGTGTAAATTCAATAGGCATAATACAATAATTATTATGAAATATATATAGGTTTCTAATATTAAAGATAAATTCTTAAATATTAGTTTAATTAAGATTAATCATGTTTAAGTCTATTAATCTAAAAGATAAAGTAGTTTTAATAACTGGAGGCTCTAAAGGTATAGGGAAAGCAATTGCTAAATCTTTAGTTAATGAAAATTGTAAAGTAATAATCTCCTCTCAAAATTTTCCTTTGTTAAAATCAACAGCAAAAGAACTTAATGTTGATTTGTTTAAAGCTGATTTGAGAAATTTAAAAGAGATAGATGAATTATCAAAATATGTTATTAACAAATATAAAAATATAGATGTTTTAGTGAATAATGCGGGTGTTCTTCATGTAAACTCTTTAGAAAAAGCTAAAGATGATGAGATTAATGAGACTATAGATGTAAATATTAAATCTATTTTCTTTTTAACAAAAAGATTAATTCCTTATGTAAATAAAGGAGGAACAATAGTTAATATTTCATCTGGATTAGGAAAAACAGGGATAGGTGATTACTCTATTTATTGTGCTTCTAAATTTGCAGTTGTTGGATTAACTGAAGCTTTAGCTTCTGAGTTAAATGATATTGATGTTGTTTGTGTTTGTCCTAAGGCAACTAATACTGATATGATAAAAAAAGTAGATATGGGTGGAGAATCAATAGATCAACCTGAGAAAGTTGCTGAAAGAGTTTTAGAAGCAATAAAAGGAAAGTTTAGAACTGGATCTGCTGTTGATGTTTAATCTTTTTTTCTATGATATGTGATGTATGAAAATTGTAAATCTTCATGAGTTCTTAATTGTTTTTCTTCCTGTATCCATTCATTGTTATTAATTTCTGGGAAAAAAGCATCACCTTCGCATTCTATATGGACTCTTGTTAATTCAATCTTATCTGCAAGAGATAAAAATGATTTGTAGATTGATTCCCCTCCAATGATGTAAGTATCCATACTCTCTGAAAATCTTAATGCTTCATCTAAATTTCTAGCTATATGAACTCCTCTAGTAGGCTCCATATCTTTTGAAAGAACTATATTTGTTCTATTGGGTAAAGGCCTATGTTCTTCAGGAATAGAATAATATGTTCTTCTCCCCATTATCACTGGATGATATAATGTTAGTTTCTTAAATCTCTTAGTGTCTTCTGGTATCTCCCAAGGAAGCTTCCCTTTATTACCTATTACATTATTTTCAGATGCAGCAGCAATTATTATTTTTTCCATTCTAAACATGCATTTTTCTATCTATTCTTGGATGAGGGTCATAATCTTCAAGAGTAAAATCTTTTACTGTTAATTCATCAAGTTTTTTTCCTTTTGTAATATTTAATCTTGGTAATTTATTTGGTGCTCTTGATAATTGTTCAAATATTGCAGTAACATGGTCATATTTTTCCTCTTTTTTATCTTTAGGAGCATTCTCATCTATCCATCCAAGAACATCTAAATAATCCTCTCTTTTAGATAACTCTCTAACCCTATGTCTTAGTTCAGGCAGATTATTTTTATACCATCCAGTTCTTTTTTCTAATCCAGTATAGAAATGAGAGTCCCCGAATGAATGAATAAATCTTCTTGGTTCTATATCTAATTGTTGTGCAATTATTTGAGTAAGCATAGAATAACTTGTAATGTTAAATGGAACTCCTAAAAACATGTCACAACTTCTTTGATATAATTTTAAATCTAAGAAAGGTGTATCACTATTTTCTTCATTGTTTACATTAAGTTGGAAAAGAACATGACACGGTGGAAGAGACATATCAGAGAGCTCTCCTACATTCCATGCACTAACAAGATACTTTTTACCGAATGGTTTTTTCCTCATCTTATCAATAGTCTCTCCTAATTGATCTATGCTCATAACCTCTCCAGTATCTTGATCATGATGTCTCCAGTCCCTCCATTGTGCTCCATAAATACGTCCTGCATCCCCCCATCTTTCTGCAAATTCATCATTTTCTCTTATTCTTTGTCCAAATTCACTCATTGCTTCTTCCCATTCATCAGAATACTTTGCTTCTTCACTTCCTATATATGCTGGAAAAATTCCTTCTTTTATCATATTAGGAAGATTATGTTGGAATACATTTGGTGTCCAAACAGTAACTTTTTTATCTTCTAAAGATTTTATGTTTGTTTCCCCTCTAAAGAACCAAAATAATTCTTCAATTATTCCTCTTGTCCACATTTTTTTAGTTGTTATTAAAGGAAAACCTATTCTTAAGTCATATTCATTTTGTGGTCCAAATAAAGAGATTAATCCAGAACCTTTGCTACCCCATTTAAATCCTGAATAAGGAGAAGTAAGAATTTCTCTTGAATGTTCTAAGTATTGTTCAACCATTTTTTCATTAGTAGATGATTAATTTATAACTATAATAATATAATAAGATATGATTCATTCTAATTTTTTAATTAAACCAAAACCTCCCCCCATCCAACTCATCTCTGCTATAATTGAATAAATGTCTCTTTCTCTTCTCTCATCGTGTTCTACATCTATCAATTCTAACCATGGATCTTTAAAATAAGATAAAAGATATGCTTGTCCATCAACTGAAACAAATCCATCATTATCATGAATCTTTTTTAAAAGTGTATCTCTCTCATTACATGGTGTTTGGTTATGTTGATAATAAACATAACTAAATCCTCTTTGTCTAAAGAATTCTTCTACTCTTTCATCATCAGCTACAAATTTATCTTCTGAAGGAGTTAAATTAGCTGCAATCTCATCTTGAGAAACTTCAATGCCCTGTCTTTTTAATATTGCTTGTAAGACAGAACAAAAATTATAATTCTCTTTTTCTTTATGTATTGGTTCATAGGCTCTCATTTTAATTTTGGGTTTCTTTTTCTCCTCCACTTGTGACTCTTCCGCCTTGGTGTTGTCCAGAATAAGATCTATTTATTTCTCCTACAACAGATTCATATTCAATATTAAACATTCTTGCACCTAATTCAAATTTAAAATCTTCATTACTTAGATTTTTTATTCCAAAAGTTAATCTACCTTTATAACCTGGATCTGTTTTTGTTGCATGAAAACTTACGCCACCTCTTTGAAGAGAGCTCCTAGGCCATACTTTAGGAATTAAATATCCTTCTGGGAAATTTAGATCATATTTAATTTTATCTGTAGGGGAATTTATAGTTTCAACTGTTGTAACAAGAAAATAATCTCCTGGTTTTAATATAATGATTTTATTTCCATCTTTTTCAACATCCCCTATTAATTCAGTTTTTGGGGAGTATCTTTCATTGCTTGAACCATCTGCCCCTAAAAAACTATCCCCTATTATCTTGTTAACTTGGCCAACTCTTAAATCAATTCCAGAACCCTCAGGATTGTTTAATTCTCTTTCAGAAAGATTCTCTATTAAATTATATTTTTCATTTAATTCTAATATTTTTAATGCTGATATCTTCATTTTTTAATGTTTTTTAGTTTAAACTTTAAATATTTTTCCAGCTGTCAATCCTTGATAGTTGTGTACACCATCATACGCATCTTCTTGGGTTAAAGGTGAGGTTAATTTAAGATAATCTAAGAAAGCTAATGGGCTTCCATGTACGATTGTAAAAGGAAATTTATTTGCAGTAACTTCTAATATTAAAGGTGTCCCTATAACTTGATCGGATCTATTCTCCCCCCAACCACCATGAACATAAGAAGCTTCTTCTGTACTTATCTCTCCAATACTTTTATCAAACTTTCTTACTTCTGCAGCACAATCTAAAGGAACAAGTGAACCTTCTCTTGCTAATATATTATAAAATTCACCTAGCCATAAAACTAATTCTCCTCTTTCATCTGGGAATCTTCTCTCAAAAAAATCTTCAGTTCTATAAAGATTATTTGGATCACTAAAATCCTTTGTTAGATCTAATTGTTTATCTGTTTCTCTAGCAACTAATATTCCTCCTGTCTCTAAATCAGCAGTCATTAATACTCCACTACCTTTCGTCTTTACTTCTTCACATTTTTCACCATTTGCAAATAAAAGCCCGCTTCCTTGATGTGATGCTTTAACTAAGTGTTCTGGTAAAAAAGAAGATGGGCCATAAGAGAATCTAGTTTGATTTAAACTTAACCCTGGTTTCAATATTAAATCAAATACTAAAGAGTATACCTCTAAATATAAATTACCTTGATAACCTGCAGGAATCTCATTAAACACTTCTCCTCTTTCTGTTATTAATCTTGTTACAATTCCTAATCTACCTATAGAACTTTTTGACGAACTTTCACCAGAGAGTTGATCAAATAACTTTAATTTCTCTGCTAAAGGAAATAAATAAACTTGCCTTTTATGCAAATAAAAGTTGTCTCCATTTAATTCATATTTTTTTCTATCTTGAATAACTTTAGTCATAGTCTCATCTCCAGGTAGGAGACTTCTTCCTAAATAATAACCTTTTTTTCCTAAAGAATGGTCCATTGTAGTAGCATCTAATCTCTCTTCTAATCTTTCAGAAGATTGTCCTGAAATAATACCTTCATTAATTAAATGTCTTAAATCTCTTTTGTTTAAAACACCAGTTTGGGTTAACACCTAACTTCTCCTAAATTTTTGTTTTTCAATTCTTTTAATAATGAATCTAAGTACCATTCACTTTGATCCCATTCATGCATTAAGAATGAAGGTTCAATGTAGATATTACCATCTAAAGTTATAATTGATCTTGGACTAACATCTCCGAATCTAGGAAACATCTCAAATTGTAAAGATAAATGTAATGTTATTGTTTTCTCATCTGAGGGAGATATCTCTACATCTCTAAACTCTCTAAAATCATTAGTAGATTTAGATAATACATAACAAAGAGGACTATTCTCTCTAATTGAAGTTACTCTATCTAAACTATCAACTTCAATTTGATAATCAAATAAATTAATTTTTCTTCTATCTCTAATACTATGATACCCTTCAATAAAAACTCTCAAACTCATTAATTAAAAATAAAAAGACTCATTTTTATAATTTTGTGTAATAAGAACATTGTTTTTAATTTAATCAAAAGCTTTATAAATAAGTTTTGACAAAAAATTTTGGAAGAAAGCTTTTGCTTAATTCTTTTTAATATCTTTTTGAGATATAATAAATGAGTGCTTTGTTGAACTATGAAGTATGATGTATGAGTGAGCTATTTGTAGAGTGCTCTTGAAAACTTGCGATACTAATTTCCGTTGATCCTGCGGACGATCGCTGCTTTTTGGATTGGACTAAGACATGCAAGTCTCCTCGTAAGAGGGGCGAAAGGCTCAGTAACACGTCGATAATCTAACCTTGAGTCTGGGATAATCTCGGGAAACTGAGGATAAGACCGGATAGATGATTGATACTGGAATGTACTTTCATTCAAAAGTAATGCTTAAGGATGAGTCGGCGGCTGATTAGGTTGTTGGTGAGGTAAAGGCTCACCAAGCCGTTGATCAGTAGGGGGGATGAGAGTCCTAGCCCCGAGAAGGACACTGAGATAAGGGTCCTAGCCCTAAGGGGTGCAGCAGTCGCGAAACCTTTACAATGCACGCAAGTGTGATAAGGTAATCCAAAGTGCTTACAATTTTTTGTAGGCTTTTGCCAAGTGTAAAAAGCTTGGAGAATAAGCAGTGGGTAAGACCGGTGCCAGCCGCCGCGGTAACACCGGCGCTGCGAGTGGTGATCATCTTTATTGGGTCTAAAGCATCCGTAGCAGATTATGAAAGTCTTCTGTGAAATCGTTGGGCTTAACTCAGCGGCTTGCGGAAGATACTACATGGTTAGAGACCGGGAGGAGCTAGGAGTATTCCTTGGGAAGCGGTAAAATGCTTTAATCCTTGGAGGACTACCAGTGGCGAAGGCGCCTAGCTAGAACGGGTCTGACTGTAAGGGATGAAAGCCAGGGGAGCGAACTGGATTAGATACCCAAGTAGTCCTGGCAGTAAACGCTGTGAATTATGTGTTGCGTAATCTACGTGGTTATGCAGTGCCGAAGCGAAGGCATTAAATTCACCACCTGGGAAGTACGGTCGCAAGGCTGAAACTTAAAGGAATTGGCGGGGGCGCACTACAAGGGGTGCGGCGTGCGGTTCAATTCAATTGTACACGGAGAATCTCACCAGGAGCGACGGCAGAATGAAGGTCAGATTGAAGGTTTTACCTGACAAGCCGAGAGGTGTTGCATGGCCGCCGTCAGTTCGTGCCGTAAGGTGTGCTGTTAAGTCAGTTAACGAACAAGACCTATATCTACAGTTGCTAGCGAGTCTTCCGAGATGATCGAGCACACTGTTGAGACTGCCCGCGTAAGTGGGAGGAAGGTGTAGGCAACGGTAGGTCTGTATGGCCCGAATCTTCTGGGCTACACGCGCGCAACAATGGCAGGGACAATGGGATGCGACTCTGAAAGGAGAAGCCAACCCTCTAAATCCTGTCTTAGTTCGGATTGAGGATTGTAACCCATCCTCATGACGCCGGAATCCCTAGTAATCGGACGTCATCAGCGTCCGGTGAATAAGTCAATGTGCCTTGCACACACCGCCCGTCATCCCAATCGAGCAGGGTTTAGGTGAGGCTTAGCTTTAACTAAGTCGAACCTAAGCTCAGTGAGAAGGGGCAAGTCGTCACAAGGTAGCAGTAGGGGAACCTGCTGCTGGATCACCTCCTTTTATTTTTTTTATTGACACTCTACTAAGCTTAGAACTCATACATCAAATCATTTTTATTTCT
>CAYUGZ010000008.1:0-32898 GCA_964444465.1 Candidatus Woesearchaeota archaeon
TTCTGGAATCATTTCTAGAATAAAAGGATTTAAGCATGTACACACAACACATTGTCCTTGGACTGATAAATTTAGAAGAAAATTATTACAATTTTTATTAATCTTTAATAATTTATTTTTTAATAGATTAGCATTTTCCTATACAGATAAAATAATTGCAATAACACCTTGGGAGATTCCAATATTAACAAAATGGGTTAGTAAAGAAAAAATTCAAGTTATCCCAAATGGAATGCCTCAATATATGTTTAGAAAAGTAAAAAATAATAAATTTAAGAAAAAATTAAAGTTTAAAGGTAAAATAATATTATTCTTTGGAAGATTTAACATAACAAAAGGAGCTGATGTATTAGCTCTAGCTGCTAAAGAATTAATTAAAGAAAGAAAAGATCTCAATTTTTTGTTTGTTGGACCTGATGAAGGAATTAAACAAAAAGTTAAAGATATTGTTAAAGGAGAAAAAAGAATTAAAGTATTAGATCCAATAAGAGGAGAGTCTAGAGTTGAAGTTTATCAGTCAGCTGATGTATTTTTACTTCCTAGTTACAGAGAAGGTTTGCCTTTAACTTTATTTGAGGCAATGGCTTCTGGTCTTCCTATAGTTGCTAGTCCTGTAAATGGAATTCCTTTTGAGATGAAAGATCCTGAAAATGGTTATTTCGTTAAGTATGGTGATGTGAAAGGTTTGAAAGAGAAAATTCTGAAAATTCTAGACAATCCTAAAATAGCTAAAAAAATGTCTCAAAATAATCTAAAAAAAGCTAAACAGTATACTTGGGATCTAATTAATGAAAGATATGTTAATGAATACAAAAAATTAATAAAATAAATCTATTTAGAAAAATTATTCTTATTTTTTTAATGATAAACTAGATTGTAATTATATAAATTAAAAATATTATTAAGATTGTTCCGACATAAAGTTTATAAAATTATTTTCAATAACAAATCTATGACAACAATTAATATTGGAAAAAAATTAATATCTCCATTAAAAAGAGTCTATGATCGAAAAAGAGGAAAGAGATTATGGGAACGTGGTGTATATTTCTCAGGTATTGAAGGATTAGAAAATGTATGTCAATATTCTTTTAGTAGTTCTTTAATACGTTTACTTGAGGGTAGACAAAAAAAATTAAATCCATTAATTTTAGATGTTTATGAAAATTGGGAGAAACATGGATTTAAAGATAAAGAAGAATCAATCTTATATTTATCATGGATGATTATGTTATCTTTAAAAGAAGGAGAACAAATAGGGTATAATGGAGATAATAGTATTGAGATTCCTGAAAAAGCTTTTGAAGAATATCCATTATGGGAATTTAGAGAAATTCATGCATCACGACATTACTAATTTTTATACAAACTTAGATCCTCTACATTAGCCCAATAAAATGCTTTTTTTCTAACATAACAATTTGGACATTCACCACAATGAGTTAGATTATTAGAGTTGCTTTCAATATAACAAGAATAAGTTTCTCTGAAATCAACTTTTAATTTTTTTCCTAATTTAATAACATCAGTTCTATCAAATTTTAATAAAGGAGCCATAAAGTTATAGCCATTATGGAATGTAGCCTCATCTCCTATTTTAGCTAATGATCTAAGAAACTCTGGAGTAGTATCTTTCATAGCTACTTGTCCTTCATTTTTAATGCCCAAATAAACATCATATCTCTCTTTATTTTTTAAGAATAAAGATTCAGCATGAGCCAATCCAACTAAATAGAATATAGCATTTCTTGTAGGGACCCACCATAATAAAATATCTTTTCTTTCTTTTTTTACTCCTTCTCTTATTTTAGGAACTTTAGCTCCTTTTTTATTTAATATTGCATTACTTATATTTCCTAACCATTTCAAATCTACTATAATTAAAGGAGCTTTTATTTTTTTACTTAAAATTTTAACACATTTCAATTCTTCTTTCAAAGCTCTCTGTCTATAATCAAAAAATAATAGTTTAATTCTTTTAGGTTTTAATTTTTGTTTAACATAATGAGACATAACTACACTATCCATCCCTCCAGATACAATTAATAAAGCATTATTCATAAAATAAACCTACTAAAAACTTTTATAAATCTACCCTAATGGATTATTGAATGGCAGATAAATTATATAAAGATTTAAAGAAAGGAGATAAAATCATCATTAATGATGAAATTTATTTAATTGAAAAAATAGAATTCTCTAAAGTAGGAAAATTAGGAAAATCCAAATGTAGAATAGATTCAATAAATGAAAAAACTAAAGAATCTAAAGTTGTAGTAAGAGTAAGTGAAGATACTGTAAAAACTCCATAAAAATGATACATATTATCATAACAAGTTATAATGAACCTAAAGCTACTGAAAGAGCTGTAAAAGCATTTCTAGAACAAGAAATTCCCAAGCCTTTCAAAATTATAGTAGCAGATCCATTTGTAGAAGTTAAAGAATTTATTAATGAAAAATTTAAACATAATAAAGAAGTTGAATTTTATTTAGATCCAGGAGAAGGTAAAGGTATAGTGTTAAATATGATCTTTGAAGAAATTTATTCTGAAGATAAGAATAATATTATTATTTCTACAGATGGAGATGTTTATGTTAACAATAAAGCTGTTAAGGAAATTTTAGATTCATTTAATGATCAAGAAATTGGTTTGGTTGCAGGCAGACCCATTTCAATAAATCCTAGAAATAATAAGTATGGATATTGGTCTCATCTATTATTAGATGAAATGAATCGAACAAGAAAAAGATTATCTAATAAAAAAGAATTTTTTGAGTTATCTGGATATTTGTTTGGGATGAGAAATGGAGTAATAAAAGAATTTCCAATTGGAGCAGCTGAAGATAATGTTATTCCAAGATTATTTTGGGCTAAAAATTATAAAATAATTTATAATGAAAATGCTCAAGCTTATGTATTAAATCCTCAACACTTTAAGGATTGGGTCTTACAAAAAAAGAGAAATATTAAAGCGCATATTTCTTTAAATAATCTATTCAAAGATAAAATTAAAAGAAAAAATACAATAATTGGAGAAGCAATTAGAGGGTTTTATGTTTTTACTTATCCTAGAAATCTAAAAGAACTTTTTTGGAGCATAGAATTATTGTTTGCTAGGTTGTATATCTGGATAGCAGCATATTATGAATCTAAAATAAAAAAACAAGAATACAAAGATGGTTGGAGAGAAGAAGAAACTGAAACTACTAAGCCATTAGATTGATTCTGGTTGTAATACTCCTAATCTAGGTGATAATCTTGAGATTTTATCTCTTAAACTCTCTCTAATCAATTCAGGTTTTCTATCTCTATTAAGAGACTTTATAGCTAACCAACCTCTTTTTTCATCATGTCTATACTGTAGATAAATTTTAGGTATGACTACAAAAGACTTCTTATTAAATCCAAATTCCTCTCTATCAGATAAATATTGTGGAGATTTTCCAGCCATCCAAGATCCTAACTTTTCACAAGTTTCATCTCTAAGTATAAAATGTGGGACCTGTAAAAGCCCTCCATCTAATCCAAATTCTAAAGAAACACCGTCTTCATCATCAAAATCATCAGGGTCCATTCTTTTAATTTCTAGGTTATACATTAAAACATAAGCTGATTTTTGAGAAAAGAATCTATCTTTTTTAAGTGGAGGAAATTCTTTAAAATGTTCTTCAATATTTAAAAGTGAACTTGCCCAATATAAATCAAAACCACAAGCCATTCTTATTCTCTCATAAAATGGAGGTTTGTTAGTTCTAATATATTCTTCAGTTAAATTGATTAAGGTCATCTTTTAACAAAAGCATGAGCTACAACAGGACTGCCTGTAGCACCTTTAATTCTAAAAGGACTTGTTTGTAAATCGAAATTTAGTCTATCTTCTGAAGGAATTTGATCAAGATTTACTAAAGATTCTACAACAAATTTATCTTTAGTCAATAGCCAATGTGCATCATGTTTACCAATAGGATCTATAGTTAAAGAATCAACTCCAACTACATTAATATTATCAAAAGAAGCGATATACTCTGCTGCTTCTTTACTTAAATAAGGAATATTTTCTGGAGTATGTTCTCTATTATCTTCTAACCATTTATCATAACCAGTTCTTATCACTACAGCTCCAACTTGTGATAATCTTTCATTAAATTTTTCAAGATGTTCTTTATTAACTTCAACCAAATATCTTATTCCATCAAATTCTTGTGCTTCTCTTGTTGAAGATAAATCGATTAATATAGCATTATTAAAGAAATAATTCATATCCCAATGTTCTATCCCTTTGTCTTTCAACTCAGGATTTTGATGACTTGGTGCATCTCCATGTGGATGACCCATATGATCTCCAACAGTGTGAGTAAGATGCCCATATCCCGTTTCAACAACATCACTAAATACTTCTCTCTCAAGTTTAGGATCTCCAGGATACACTTCTAAATCTAAATCTAAAGGATGAGATAAATCTATTATTTTAAATTTAGTACCCCCTAATATTGTTTCCATTGAACCTTTTGACATGTTTCTTTTGGTATAGATATATTTAAATTCTTTTCTGTAATCTGCCATTATTAGATTAAAATGATTATAATTCTTATGGGTGTAACTGGATCTGGAAAAACAACAATTGGAAAACTACTTTCTAAAGAAATAAATTATAAATTTCATGATGGTGATAATCTACATTCTTCAGAAAATATTGAAAAAATGAAAAAAGGAATTCCTCTAGAAGATAATGATAGAGAAGGATGGTTAAATTCAATTAAAGAATTAATAGATAAAGAAAATAATATTATAATATCTTGTTCAGCCTTAAAAGAATCATATAGACAATTATTAATGAAAGATAAAGAAACAACATTAATCTATCTTAAAGGAGATTTTGATTTAATTAAAGAAAGATTAGATAATCGTAAAGATCATTTTATGAATCCAAATTTATTAAAAAGTCAATTTGATACTCTAGAAGAACCTAAAAATGCAATTTATGTAGATGTCTCTCATCCACCTAAAAATGTTATTAAACACATTAAAAATAAATTAAATTTTAGTTAATTCTTTCTTTAACTCTTCTAAACTTCCTACAATTTTAACAGAATTAAAACACATAACACAAATTCTATAAAAATCATCTACTGTTTCAACATCATCAGCTAATGCTATAATTGGAATGTTTTTAGCATAAGCATATCCTAACTCCCATGCTGTCCCAGAACTAATCCCTTTCCAATCTAAATATGCAATAATAATTTTACATTCATCTAAAGCATCTTTATTTTTATTAAAAAATTCAATAGAATCTCCTTTTTCATACAATCCAGCATCCCTATGCGGTAAAAAAGTATCTATCTTAAGCTCTTTACAAATACTATCTATTTTCTCTAATACATCTCTAGCATCTTCCTTAAACAAAGGACCAGCTATATACACTTTCATAGTAGATTTCTTCTAAGTTAAGTTTAAAAACGTTACTTATAACTTTAAAAGATGAAATGGAACAGAAATTGTAAATCCTTTCAAGGAGTATATGCTTGTGATATTTTAAAGTCTGAAAACTATAAAGACTGCTCAGAATGTAAGTTTTACGAGCCTTATTCTAAAAAAATTCTAATCTTAAAACTAGGAGCTATAGGTGATGTTATTAGAACTACCCCAATACTAAATGGATTAAGAAAAAAATACGGGGAAGATATACATATAACTTGGGTGATAGGAAAACAAAGTTATGATCTAGTTAAAAATAATGAATATGTAGATAAAACTTTATTGTATAATGAAGAAACAATTTTAAGATTAAAAAAAGAGAAATTTGATATTCTTTTAAGTTTAGAAATAGCGCCTCCAGCTACTTTATTAGCTAATGAGATAAATGCTAATGAAAAATTTGGATATTTCTTTAATGAAGATTCTCATCCAAGCACTTTTAATAAAAAAGCTGAGTCATATTTAGATAGGGTATTTTCTGATAAGATTGATAGAGAAACTAAAAAAACATATCAAGAAATGTTATTTGAAATTATAGAAATAAATTATGATAAAGAAGAATATGTTATTCCTTTAACTAAAAAAGAATATGCTCAAGATTTCAAAAATAAAAATAACCTAAATAAAAAAATAATTGGAATAAATATTGGTTCTGGATCAAGATGGCCTTCCAAACAATTGGATATTAATAAACTAATAGAATTAATAAAAAAAATAAATCAAGAAAAAGATTATGATATTTTACTATTAGGTGGACCAGAAGAAAAAGAAAGTCTTCCAAAATTAGCTAAAGAATTAAATTTAGCATATAATGATACAAATAATTCATTAACTGAATATATCAGCATAGTAAATTTATGCGATACAATCATAACTGGAGATACAATAACAATGCATTTAGGAATAGGATTAAATAAAAAAATAATAGCATTATTCTTTTGTACCCCTCCATGGCAAATAGAAGATTATGGAAGAGTTAAAAAATTAACAAGCCCATTATTAGATAAATATTATTTTGATGATCAATACCATAAAGATTTAGTAAATAGTATTTCAGTAGAAGAAATATATAACCAAATAGAATAAAATGGAAAAGAAATTCGTTGTTGTAATAACTGCTATTGTACTAAATAAAAATAACAAATTCTTATTAGTTAAAAGAAAAGAAAATCAAGAAATTCATCCAGGAAAATGGTTATTGCCAGGTGGAAAACTAGAAGAAGATGAATCTTTATTTCAAGCTTTAAAGAGAGAAATAAAAGAAGAAACTAATTTAGAGATAGAAGATAATAAAGAATATATTCATGATTATATTTTTCCGAGACCAAATAAAGATCTAACATTAGGATTAACATTTGTAGTAAAAGCAACTAATGACAATATCTCATTAAACAAAAATGAGTATGATGATTTTGTATGGATAACTCCAAAAGAATTAGAAAAGTACGATTATTTAGAATTCATAAAAAAAGAAATAGATAAGGCTTTTAAAAAAAATTAAAATGAAAACAATAGAAAAACTAAAAAAAGATAAATTAATGTTCTCATTATTAATACTAGTTATAGTTCTTGGATTATTTTTAAGATTTAATGATTTCACTCAAACAAGATATTGGAATGATGATCTTTCTACTGTTCCTTCAGGAATATTATGGTATTATCCACACTCATATTTTCCTGGATTATCAGGAAATTCAGAACCACCATTAGGAAATATTTTTATTGGGTTAGGCTGTATAAGTTCCGGAGAAGATTTTTCGGGGGTGTCTCAAATACAACCTGGATTTTATCCAGGCAGGCCTAGCTTAATTGCAGAACCATTAATAAAATCAGAATTAAATTGTCACATCCCTATGTATATATTTGGGTTATTATTCTTTATAGCTATCATATTACTATCATTAACATTATTCAATAAATATTCATCATTATATGTAATCTCTTTTTTTGCTTTTTTCCCATTTGTTCTAAGATATAGTAGGTGGATCCATGTAGACACATTAATGTTCTTTTTTGTTGTTTTAGGACATTTCTTTTTATACAAAGCATTCATAGAAGAAAAATATTCAAAAAAAGAACGTTTATTTTTCATATTAACTTTTAGTTCATTCGCATTAGCTACAGCTACAAAATTGACTGGAATTCCATTTTTTATATTTGGAGCATTTATACTATTTTTGAAATATAAAGAAGATATTTTCTCTTTAACAAAAGAAAATTATAAAAAATTTCTGCCAATAATCATTCCATCAGCAATAATATCTGTATTTTTAATCTTATTACCATTTAAATTAAATCCAAAAAATATTTTTGATATGTTTGAGAACATAAGAACTGTACACAACCCATATAATAGTGGGCTCTCATTACATTTTGATTTTTATAAACAAATATTTGATTTTTTTCTTACTTTAAATATCATAGATATGGTGTTAGCATTATTCTCAATTTTTATAGTATACAAATTAATTATAAAAAAGAAAAGTTTACAAGAAAAATTTATTCTATCTTTATTTACATTTTATATAATCTCAATCTTTTTATTTAATTCATTAGAAATATTTAGAATAGCTTTTCCTTATACAATTGCATTACCAATTCTAATGGGATTAGCTTTTTCAAATAAAGAATATTCACTATTAAACATTATTAATAAAAACAGAAGAAGATTAATTTTCATCTTAATAATCCTAGTTTACATTTCTTATTCATTTTCAATAGCATTATATTGGTCTCCTTATTTCTTAGAAGAAAATCCAATAGCATGTACTTTAAGTGATAAATGTTTTAAAAATGATAGAAGATTAAATTTTTTCTCTACAGAGATAATAGCTGATGAACTTAATAAGATAATGGCAGATAATGAAACTTTTTTCCCAGGATCAGGAATACTTTATTATTATGTAAGACCAGAAGATGATGCTCAAATGTATAATTTTGATATTAGTTTTCAAAGACAAATAGGAAGAACTCCAGGAATAGTTGACTACCTCACATATTATAGGCCTAATGGAAGAATTCCTAGATATTTATTATTAGATCCATACACAAATGATGTTTTTGGTGAAGAGGAAAGATTAATAAAAGAAAGTATAACTCCTAAAGTAATTGTTAAAAACAGAGGAAAAGAGATATTATACATATATGACATGTTTGAGTTAACAAATCAAAAATGAAGAATAAAATAACTGTAGTGATTCCAACACTCAATGAAGAAAAAACTATTAGAGATGTAATAAAAGGAGTAAAACCTTATTCTGATGAAATTATTGTAGTAGATGCTAAAAAAGCTAAAGATAAAACAGCAGATATAGCTAAATCAATGAAAGTTAAAGTAATAAAAGATAATGGTAAAGGGCATGGAGCAGCTAAAAAAATTGGAATGAGGTTAGCAAAAAATCCAATTATAGTTTTGTTTGATGCAGATGGTTCTCATGATCCAAAAGACATTCCTAAAATGGTTAAACATCTTACAGATAATAACCATGATTTAGTTGTAGGTTCAAGAATGACAGGAGGTAGTGATGAATTACATGGAACTTTTTCTAATTTTGCAAGAAACATTGGAGCTGGATTAATCCAATTAGCAATAAACTATAGATTTAATGTAAGATTAACAGATTGTGAAAATGGATTTAGAGCTATTAAAAAAAACATTATTAATGATTTAGATTTACAAGCAAATGATTTTGATATAGAAGAAGAGATGGTAATAAAAGCACTAAAAAAAGGATATAGTGTTGGAGAAGTTCCTACACATGAATATGAAAGAAAATATGGTGAATCAAATCTATCTCTTCCTAAGATAGGTTATAAATTTATTTGGAGATTAATAAGAAACTTATAATTATAGAGGATTTATATGATTAATAAAAATGTGCTAGTTACAGGAGGTTCAGGATTTCTAGGAACAGAATTAGTTAATAAATTATTAAAACAAGGAAGAAAAGTAAAAGTTTATGATATAAAAGATTGTAAAAACAAAGATGTTGAATTCATTAAAGAAGATATAAGAAACTTAGACAAATTAATTAATGCTTCAAAAAATATTGATGTTATCTATCATTTAGCTTCTCCTGTTCCACAATCAAAAATTGATTCTAAAGAATATAAAGAAGTAATTGTAGATGGAACTGAAAATGTATTGAAAGTATGTAAAAAAAATAAAATAAAAATGATTCATGTTTCTAGCTCTGGAGTTTATGGTATAGATAGAGAAGGAATAGTAAAAGAAGATGCTCCAAAAAAGCCAATGGGGGATTATGGAAATGGAAAATGGAATGCTGAATTAAAATGTAATGAATATGCAAAAAAAGGTGTAAAATTAGTTATTGTAAGGCCCATGGCTATAATAGGTCCAGGAGTTTATGGTGTATTTAAAAAATTTATTGGATTTATTCATAAAAATTATCCACTTGTTACTTTTGGTGATGGAAGTAATAGAATCCAATTAGTTAGTTTATCAGATACAGTAGATGCACTATTACTAGCTGAAAAATATAATAAAAGTGGAGAAACTTTTAACTTAGGTTCAGATAATATTCCAACTGTTAAAAGACAATTTAGAGTTTTGATAAGATATGCCAACTCTAAATCTCTCATAATCTCTATTCCAGCAAATCTAGCTAAAATAATATTTAAAATTCTCTACACAATTAAAGTATCTCCACTTTCACCAGAACATTATTATATGCTAGATAAAAATTCAGTATTAGATATAACAAAAGCTAAAGAACTTCTAAAATGGAAACCTAAGAAAAATAACATAAAAATGATGGAAGAAACATATGATTGGTATGTTAAATCAAAAGGTTTTTAAGTCTCTCATTAAAATCACTAGAAAAGAAGATGAAACAATTTTATCATGTAACAAAAAAACTATTAAAATCTAATTTTATTAGATTAGATTCTCCTTGTAAAGTTACTTTTGCTGTAACATATGCTTGTACATTTCTTTGTAAAACATGTAATATAGGTAGAAATTTCTTAGCAGATCCCAAAAAAATTGTAAAAGATGAATTAAGTCATGAAGAGATTGGTAAAATTTTCAGAAATATAAAACCTTCATGGCTACAGATTACAGGTGGAGAACCGTTTATGAGAAATATGTATGAAATCTTAAAAACCATTGTAGAAAATAATGATGAACTTTATGCTATATCTACAACAACTAATGGTTTTGCTACACCACTTATAGTTGAATCTGTTAAAAAAATATTAACTTTAAAGATTCCTAGATTTGTTGTTTCAGTAAGTATAGATGGTTTTGAAAAAGACCATGAAGAAGTTAGAGGAATCAAAACTTCATTTGAAAAATGTATAACCACATTTAATGAATTGAAAAAATTAGAAAATGAAAATTTTAATGTATTCATTAGCTATACTTCATCTCCACATAATATGGGTAAAATGGAAGAATTTATTAAGAACATGAAAGAAAAATATAATATTGATTCTAAATATATTCATATGAATCTTTATCATACCTCATCTCACTTCTTCGGAAATACAAATCAACAAACAAGTGAAGAATATAATCAAAAAGTATTAAATGAAATAAGAACTTATAGAAAATATAAAAAAGGAAATGATTTTAAGGTTAATTTTCTTGAGCAAAGATACTCTAAATTTTCTGAGGATTTTGTTAATACAGGAAAATCTCCTCTGCCTTGTAAAGCTCTAAATTCATCTTTTTTTCTAGATCCATATGGAAATATTTTTCCTTGTTTAGTATGGAGTAAAAAATTAGGTAATTTAAGAGATTATAATTATAAGATAGATAACTTATGGAAATCTCCAGAAGTAGTTAAAACTCAAAAAGATGCTAAAAATCTTAATTGTCCAAATTGCTGGACTCCTTGTGAAGCTTATCAAACTATTGCAGGAAACTTATCTAAAACTTTAGTTAAGATCTCCTAAACAAAAACTCTTTTAAAATTCATATATTACTCATTTTCATGGAAGAATCAAAAAAGAAATGGTATGAGGATTTCTTTAAAAATCCATATAATTTATTATTGATATTTATATTAATTTTAGCATTAGTAATAAGATTAAACTATTTTAATGATAATCAAGCAGTATGGTGGGATGAAGCTGAGTATTTATTACAAGCAAAACATTGGGCTTTTGGTACCCCAAACACTGGATTCGGTGAGGTTAGACCAATTCTATTATCTTTTATATTATCTATATTTTATAGATTAGGTGGATCTGAAATAACAGCTAGAATATTAATATTAATCTTCTCTATATTAGGAGTCTATTTAGCTTATTTGATTGGAAAAGAGATGTTTAATGAAGAAACTGGATTGATAACTGCATTTCTATTATCTGTATTTTATTTAGAGGTATTTCACACAATAAGAGTTTTAGTAGACACCCCTGCTACAACAATGATCTTACTAGTTCTATTTTTATTCTGGAAGGGTTATTATAAAGATAAAAGATATCTTTATTGGTTCGGGTTAGCATTTGCATTAGGTTTGATGATGAGGTTTACGACTGGACTTTATGCTTTAACATTATTAATCTATTTATTGATAACTGAAAGGTTTAGATTCTTAAAAATAAAAGAATTATGGATAGCTGTAGTTATAGCATTAGCAACTTTAATCCCTTTTTTCATTTGGTCTTATAGACAATATGGACATCCATTAAGACCAATATTAAGATCAGGAGGAGATGGATTAAAATATTCTATTGAAAAAGGTTTTGGAGAAGCAATTGGTAGATTAACAACATATGTTACTCAATCTCCACTCTATTTTAAAACAGTGTTATTAATATTAATAATAATTGGAATTTTATCTTTTTATAAATTGATAGTTGGGTTTGATCTTTTGATAAAAAGAAAAGATCCTTCATTGAATAAATATTTGTTCTTAATCTTATGGATATTAACTCCATTAATATATTTTAGCTTCTTTTTTCATGTATTTGATGTTAGATATCAACTTTCAGGATTTCCTGCATTATTTATAATAGCTGCTATGGGAACTATTGTTATATTTAATTCATTGAAAAAATATAATAAACATTTAGCATTAGCTTTAGTTATAATTTTATTATTAACAGTTGGATACCAACAAACTATATTTACAAAACAAGTAGTTGATAGTAGATCATTAAGTTATGTACAATTTAAGTATGCTGGAGAATGGTTAAAAGAAAGAACAAATAAAGATGATGTAATATTCAATACAGGTGTACCTCAAAACACATATTATACAGAAAGAGAAACATTTGGTCATGGTAAAGAAGAAAGTTTTAATGAAAGATTAAAAAATGGTAGAATAAAATATTTTGTTTTATCCAGATTAGAATTAGCTCCAGATTGGGCTTATTCATATCCTCAACGTAATCCAGAAAAATTAAGGACTGTTTATGGTTGTGATAATGTGATATGCACAGAAGATCTTAATTCAATAGATCCAAACCAAATAGTTTTAATTATATATGAATTTATAGATGTTTAATTACATCAATAAATTTATTTGTAGTTTTATTCCAATCAAAATTCTTTGACCATTCAATTGATTGTTTTGACATTTTAGTTCTTAGTTTTTTATCTTTAATCAAAGTTATAATTTTCTTAAGCATATCTTCTTCTGTTTCTACTAAATATCCTGTTTTATTATTAACAATTGAACTTTTTAATCCAGAAACATTAAAAGAGATTGCAGGAACTCCACATGCATTAGCTTCCAAAACTACAATACCCCATCCCTCCTTATAAGAAGGTGTAACAAAAACCCAAGAGTTTTGTAATAATTCTAATTTCTTCTTTTCTGAGACAAAACCAAAAAATTTAACATTATTATTCAATCCAAGCTCACTAACTAAAGATTCAAGTGACTCTTTACTTTCTCCTCTACCAACAATATAAAGCTTAGCATCTTTAACTTGCTTTACAACATCTTTCATCAAATTAATTAATATATCTACTCTTTTGTAATACATCAATCTTCCAACATGTAAAATTATAGGAGATTTACTTCTAATCTTATTATTGGGTCTCAATTTTTTATCTAATCCTAGATTTATAATATCTAAATTTTTAAATCCTAAATCAATTAAATCCCCTTTTTCAGATTTAGAAATTGCTAAAACTTTAGTATTTTTATAAAAGATAGGCATTATACTAGATTCAATAAAATAAGCAATTAATGCAATAAGAAAAGGAATTTCTTTAAAGAAAATATCTCCAACAATATGATAGATAATTGCAATTCTAGGTTTTCTGGAATATAACATAGTCATCCAAGGAGTTCCAGAAATATTTTCAAATATCAAATCATAGTTTTCTTTTCTAAATTTAGTAAAATAAAAAAATATAGCCAATAAATAAACTGTAGCAATATTTCCAGCTCTTATAATCTCTATTCCATCTATCTTATCATATCTTTTAGATCCTTGATAATAACCACAAAAAAGAGTAACTTTATGTTTTTTCTTGATTAGTCTCTTTAGTATCTCATGTACATTAGTCTCTGCACCGCCAGCTCTTGGGTGAGTGATATCTCTCCAATTTAAAGCCAATATTTTCATTTTACACTCTATTCAAATAGTTTTACTGTATCAAAAGTTAGAAGTATATTTTTCTGCATTTCAACCACCATAACTTCATAAGACTAACAAACATATATAATACATAAATAGTCTTAAAAGTGCTTCCCTCTCTATGAATAGTAGGAACATAAACCTCTTTAATAGAATACCCTTTTTCTTTTAATTTCCATAATAATTCAACATCAAATGCAAAGTTCTTACATACAAAATTTCTATCTATATTCATTAATGTTTCACCTCTAAAAAATTTAGCTCCTGCTTGGGTATCTCTAAATTTAAGCCCTAATATAAATCTCACAAGAGTATTCCATCCTCTACTTAAAAATTTTCTAAGGAATGGCTCATTTACTCTAAAAAATGACTTTCCTTTCCATTTTGAAGCAATAACCATATCATACTTTTTCAAATCATTTATAATCTTTTTAATATAATTTAAATCAAAAGCATCATCTGCATCTACATAACCTATATATTTATTCTTAGCTACTTTTAATCCCTCTAATATTGCTCCACCTTTTCCTAACTTCTCTGGAAAATCTAAATATTTCAAATTTTTGTGGGTTTTCTTCCAATTTTCTAAAATATTTATTGTTTCATCAGAACTACCATTAGATACAACTAAAATATTTATCTTATTTCTGAATACTTTATTCAAAGAACTTAAAGTACTTCTTATTCTTTTCTCTTCATTGTATGCTGGAATGACTAATGTCAGATCTGACATCTTTTGAAACCCCCACTATAACTAAAGACAAGATAAATAATATAACCATTAAATAAAACAATATCATTATTATTTGTAGTAAAGTGTCGTGAAATACCCATATTAAGGAAATTTCTAATAAATTGAATATAACCAACAAATAAATAAACTTTGTTTTTCCTATAGCAAGACTATACAATGAGATAGTATATACAAATGTGAATAATAAAATAACTAATGAATAAAACCATATCAAATTAGAAATTCCTAAATAATTTGGCCCATAAGACAATCTTATAATAAAATCTGAAAATAAGTAAAAAATAGAGATAACTGGAATAGACGCAATTAAAATAAAAAATAATGACTTATAAAGTAGAGATTTAGAATGTTTTTTCTTGTAGTAGAGTTCAGAGACTTTGGCAAACATAACTTGCCCTATAGAAAACGTCCCAAAAAAAACAGCTTTTCCTATTAATGCTAGAGCAGCATACAATCCAGCATTAACCTCATCAAAAAAATGTTTTACTAATACAATATCGACAGTGTATAAAGAAGTTAAAACTAATAAAGTAAATCCTATAGGTAAAGAATAAGAATATATCTCTTTAGTAATAAATTTTTCTTTTTTAATCATAAAAAACTTTCTCAATGGAATAGTTGATAATATAAATGCGAACATAGCAGATAATACAAATGCTAAAACTCCTGCATTAACTGCAAATCCAATATAAACTAAAATAAATGCTATAACTAATTTTAACAAAGATTCTAATAAATAATTGAAACCATAGCTAGAGAATTTTTGTAACCCTTGTAGTATTCCTCTAGTTACAGGAATAACACCTGCAAACAATATAAAGAAACTAATTAATATTAATGGCAATTTTTGTATATGTAAAAAACTAGCTATTAATGGACTAAAAATTATTAAAAAAACAACTATTAAAGAACTAGATATAAATAATTTTCTTAATGATCTAATTAAAAGATAAGCAATCTTATTATATTCATTTTTAATTTTTAGATCAGAAACAAATTTTGCTATACTATTTTGTATAGCTAACACAAAAACATTGAATAAATAAACTAATGCTATTAAAGTTCCTAACACTCCATAATCTCCAGGTCCTAATACCCTACCCATATAAAATTGAAATAAGAATCCAATTATATTTGCTAGATTAAAAGCTATAAATATCAAAAAATTATCTTTGATTAATAGCTGACTACTGTTAAATATTGAAATTAATTTATGTATCATATTACCCAAATTAAACTTGCAAATACTAATTCTATTGATATCATGAAATAAACAACTTGTTTTTCTGTATATTTCCCAGTTATAGTAAGTATATGTGGAATAGAATGTATCTTATTATAAATAGACTTAATTTTTCCATCTTTATAATATCCAAAACTTTGAGCCTTAAATCTAGATTTAGACTTCAAAAAGAATTCTATAAAAAAAGGAATTGAGATTATTAAAGCTGCTCTTTCAATATTTCCTATAATTGCAACAACAGCTAATGTACCACCTAATAAATAAGTTAATGAATCTCCAGGGAGTATTTTGGCAGGATATTTATTATAAAAATAAAAACCTATTAATGAAGTGAATGTAAGCAATGCAATCAAAGCAGCTACATAACTTTCATTTACATAAGCAAATAAACCAAGTGAGCCCATATAAACAATTCCCATACCCGTTTCCATTCCATTAAAACCTGCTAACATATTAACCATATTAGTTGCTCCAACAAAACCTATAGGAATAAAAAATAAGGGAAATAACAATCCCATTTCAACTTCCCCAAGAAATGGTAATCCTATAAGTGTATCTCCTGCATTAATAACAATTAAAGGGATAGCAGCAATAAAAGTCAATAGAGGCTTTTGCCACTGTCTTAATCCTGGAAATCCATAATGTGATTTTCTTAATAAGTCATCTATAAAACCCAAAAAAGTGATTATTAATATAGAAGTCATGGCAGCAAAAAATAAAACTAAAGAATCTCCATTTAGAATCAAACTATCATTTTTACCAGGAAAAAATATTCTTATAAAGATAAATAACATTAATCCAGAGAATAAACTAATCATAATTGGTAGTCCTCCAGATATAGGGACTTCTGGTTTGTCTATCTTATTTTGATCAATATCAACCATATCTATTCTTTTAAGAAACCTTATTGTCCAAGGGGTTGCATACAACACTATCAAAAAAGTGAAGATAGCTGAGATCATAGGTACTAAGAAGATATTTACCATAATAACCAATTAGTGGAGTGTATAAAAACTTTTCGAAACTATTTTAAATAAATGATATCTAAAAATTGTTATGAAAGTTTTATTGATAAGTCCTTCATCTTCAACAGTATATGGACAGTATATTGATCCACCATACCCACCATTGGGGTTATTGTATATAGCTGCAGTACTAGAAAAAGACAATGAAGTAAAGGTAGTTGACTATGATGCAGATAAGATGAATGATGAAAAATTAAGAGATATATTTAATTCTTTCAAACCAGATTTAATTGGATTAACTGCATCTACAGCTAATATAAACAGTGCTAGACAGATAGCTTCTTTGGCTAAAGAAAGTAATATTAAAACATTACTAGGTGGACTGCATGCAACTATGATGCCAGAAGAATGTATGAATTATGGGTGTTTTGATTTTATTGTAAAAGGTGAAGGAGAAATAACAATTCCACTTATAGTAGAAAATTTAGATAAAGATGAATTTGATATAGATGGGATGTGGTACAAAAAAGATGGAGAAATAATAAAAAATAAAGATAGACCTTATATTCAAGACTTAGATTCATTACCTTTTCCAGCAAGACATTTATTAGAAAACCCAGATGTTTATACACCTCCAGATGCGATAGAACAACCTGTAACTCCAATAATGACTAGTAGAGGTTGTCCTTCTCGTTGTACATATTGTTGTACTAAACATATATTAGGGCAAGAATTTAGATCTAGAAGTCCAAAAAATGCAGTAGATGAGATTGAACATCTTATTAAAGAATATGGAATAAAAGAGATTCATATAATGGATGATGTTTTTACATATGATAAACAAAGAGTTTTTGAATTTAGAGATGAAGTTAAAAGAAGAGATATTAATGTTAATTTTGTTTTCGCTAATGGATTAAGGGCTGACCAAGTAGATAAAGAAAGATTAGAAGCGCTTAAAGATTTAGGTGTAATAAGTATAGGTTGTGGTGTTGAATCAGGTAATCAACAAATTCTAAATAACATAAGAAAAGACATTAGGATAGATAGAGTTAGAGAAGCGTATAAAATGGCTCAAGAAATGGGATTCCAAACATGGGGTTTCTTTATTTTAGGACTGCCTGGAGATAATGATCAAACTATAAAAGAAACAATAAAATTTGCTAAAGAACTTGATGTTGATTTTGCAAAATTCTTAACATTAACACCTTATCCAAATAGTAATATATTTCACCAATTAGAAGAAGAAAATTTAATTGACAACAAAGATTATGATAATTATGGAGTGTATACTGCTCCGGTTCACCACTTAAAAGATCTTAGTGCAGAAGATATAATAAAATGGCAAAAAAAAGCGTATAGACAATTTTATTTAAGGCCTAGAAAAATATTACAACATTTAGCAAGAATGAAATCATTTACACAATTAAAATACAATCTAAAATCTGCTAAATTTATATTAGGTATGATGAAGTCTTAATTTAACCTATACTTTATAATATTCTTTAGAAAATCAAAAATAATATCATAATTAATAACATTAGATCCCCCTCCCTCCTTAGAGTTAACAATTACAAGAGTTTCACTAACTTTTAATTTATTTTTTATTGCTCCAATCATAATTTCATTATCAATAAACCATTCTTTTGATCTTAAATTTAGGATAGGCAAACATTCTTTCCTAATTATTTTTGGTTTAGCATTTATATCTTTATAGAACTTAAAGAAAAATAAAAAGAAGATTAGATCATAGCTAAAAGAATAAAACTTTCTTAAAAATGTTCCTTCCCTCCTCAATCTTCTTCCCTTACAAATATCTGTATTTGTTTTTCTAATCTTGTTATAACAACTAACTACATCCTCAGATCTTATCTGTCCATCACCATCAGTATAACCAATATACTTTGAAGAACCTAATCTCAAACCATTTATGATTCCATTCCCATACCCTATATTTTTAGATATGTGTAAAACTTTAATTCTTTTATCTCTCTTCTTTAGATTATCTACAATATTTGAGGTTTTATCTGAGGATCCATTGTCTACTAAGATTAATTCAAAATCAATTTTATTCTTCTTAAATTCTCTTTTTAAACCAAAAACTACTTTTTCTATATTCTCTTCTTCATTATAAAAAGGAATCACTATAGATAAATCATTCATAAAAAACTATTATAAGAAAGACTTTTAAATATTATTAAAGTAGATTAACAATAAAATAGTGGGAAATATTATGGATAATATTAAAATAGCAGTATTATGTGGTGGAAAAGGAGTAAGATTAAAACCTCTAACTTATTTAATACCTAAAGTATTGATTATGCTAAGAGATAAACCAATACTCCATCATTCACTAGACCATTACTCTAAACAAGGAATAAAAGATTTCTTATTATGTATAGGCTATAAAGGAGAGATGATAAAAGATTACTTTAGAGAGATTGGAGATGATTCTTATAAAATGAGTTATATAGAAAGTGGAGACCATGTAACTATGCTCAAAAGAATCTATGATCTAAAAAATCATTTTGACGAAGATATAGTAATAACCTATGGAGATACAATAACAAATGTTATTTTTGAAGATTTGTTAAAATTTCACAAAGAAAATGGGTCTTCTGCAACAATCGTAACAAAAGACATAACAAGTCCATTTGGTTTGTTGGACATACAAGAAAATAAAGTAAAAAAATTTGAAGAAAAACCAAAGTTCAGATATTATATCGGAACAATGGTTTTAAATAAAGGAATTTTTAATCACATTAATAAAGAACTAATTGAAGATGAAAATGGAATTGTGAAATTCTTTCAAAAATTAGTTGAATTAAACTTATTAAATTCTTATCATCATCAAGGTAAAGAACTTACTTTTAATACAAAAGCTGAAATGATAAGTGCAGAAAAAGAGATTATAGACTTTTATACCTTAACTAAAAATGACACTAAAAAATAAAAAAGTATTAGTAACTGGAGCTAGCGGCTTTATTGGATCTCATTTAACTAGAAGATTGTACAATGAAGGAGCAGATGTAACAATTCTAACATTATATAATGATATTGTAAATAACATAAGAATAAATGATCTTTGGGATAACATTAATATTGTAGAAGGTGATATAAGAGATTTAGATTCATTAAAACAATTTAAGAAATATGATTTCGATGTTGTTTTTCATTTAGCTGCATACAATCATGTAGGGGATAGTTTTACACATATAACTCAAAATTTTGATGTTAATGGAAGAGGCACTCCAAATGTTTTAGAATCAACTAATTTTGGTAGATTTGTTTATATGTCTACATCAGAAATTTATGGATTACAAAAACAAGTTCCATTTAAAGAAGATTTTAATCCAAGTCCCCTCTCTCCATATTCAATAGGAAAGTATACTGGAGAATTATATTGTAGAATGAAAATGCAAGTAGAAAATACACCTATAACTGTTGTTAGATCATTTAATAATTTTGGCCCTTACCAAGGTCAAAAAGCAATAATACCTGAATTGATTATTAATTGTTTAAAAGGAAAAGAGATAAAAACAACAGAAGGAAAACAAACAAGAGAATTTAATTTTGTATCCAATATAGTAGATGGCTTGTTGCTAACTGCTGAGAAAAAAGAAGCTTTAGGCAAAATAATAAACTTAGGCTCAGGTGAAGATATAAGTATAGCTGAATTAGCTAAAAAAATCCATGAATTTTCAAACTCAAAATCTGAACTAAAGATTGGAGCTTTAGAATACAGACCAACAGAAATATGGAAGATGTATTGTGATAACACAAAAGCTAAAGAAATCTTAGATTGGAAACCAAATATTTCATTTGATGAAGGTTTAAAGATTACTATAGATTGGTTTAGAAGATTTTATGAAACATACTATGGAAAAGATTCTCCATTAACTAGATTGGGAAATAATGATAAATGAATTCTCTCATCTAAATGAGAAAAAAATTTTAGTAACAGGATCTAATGGATTTGTAGGTAGACATCTAATTAAAAAACTAAAAGAATTAAATTTAGATTTTACTGAATTCAAAGGAGATATTTTAAAAGGGATATCAGAAAAAGAAGATTATGATCTCATATTTCATTTAGCAGCTAATGTTCCACAAAATGTTTCTAATGATGAAAATTATAAAGTGAATGTAGAAGGTACAAAATCTGTTTTAGAATTTTGTAAGAAAAAAAATGCTAAGTTAATCTATACTTCAACTATAGGTGTTTATGGTAATGTTGAAGGAATAATAACTGAAGATAACTTAGTCTCTCCTCCTAATTCAAATCATTATGTATTTAGTAAGTTTCAAGGGGAACAAGCTTGTAAAGAATATTCAGAAAAATACGATGTTAATTATTGTATATTAAGAATTTCTACTGTTTATGGACCTGAACAAGGGGGAGAATATCTTATCTCTACTTTAACAAGAGCATTAAATGAAGATAAAATGGCAAAATTAAGAGATAAAGATGCCTTTAGGGATTTTTTATATGTAAATGATTTAGTTAATGCATTATTATCATCTACAAAAATAGATAATTGTGTGATAGATATAGCCTCTGGAAAAACATATAGTGTCGCAGAAATTGTTGAATTGGTTGAAGAGATATCAGAAAAAAATCTTAGAGTACAATATTCTAAACTAAATAATCATGAAATTAAAGGTTTCGAAATAAATATAGATCTAGCAAAAAATTTAATTGATTGGAGTCCTAAAATTAGTATAGAAGAAGGAATAAAAAGAATACTTATTCATGAACATTTGATTTAACACCAAAAGAGATTAAACCTGCTCTTTCT
Source organism: Candidatus Woesearchaeota archaeon (assembly GCA_964444465.1). Lineage (GTDB taxonomy): Archaea > Nanobdellota > Nanobdellia > SCGC-AAA011-G17 > JACPNG01 > JACPNE01. The sequence continues at coordinate 21,802 of CAYUGZ010000008.1, forward strand.
ATCTTCTCTATCTTAAAACCAGAACCATTCAAAAGTCTTTTCAATTGTTTTTTTGATAATACGTTTATATTGATTCCTTTTAATCTATAATAAAAATAATATAACACCCCAAAAAAAGAATAATGTGGGACATCAAAAACTAAAACTCCATTTTTTTTAAGATTATTTTTTAGATTTCTTAAAGTAGATTCAACATCTGAGACAAATTCCATAGAACTTCCTACTAAAATTTTATCAAATTTTGTTTTTGATCTATAATTTTGTAGATTAGCAACTTCTGCTTTTAACCCATTATTCTTAGCTTCTTTTATCATATTTTCACTTAAGTCAATCCCATAAGGTTTTCCACCTAACTCTTTTATTTTTAATGAATAAGTACCAGGTCCACAACCAGCATCTAAAATCCTTTCATTATTTTTTATATCTAATAATTCAAGAAGTTTTTCTTTTTGTTTCTCAAATAAAGTACCTATAACTCCTCTTTCTCTATTTATTATATAATTTTTTGCTACTTTATCAAATCTATTAACAATCTTTTCTTTTTTAAGCAATTTTATACTAGAATGCATTGTATCAAATTTAAAATTATTTTTTTTACACCAAACAATAAGTTTTTTTAGCTTAATTAAATTAATTTTTCCTGTCTTTCTTCTTATCAAAGACCAAATTCTTCTATATTGAATTAAATCAATATTTGCAAATTCCCAAGGATGAAAATAGATATTTAAAAAATCCTTTCCTAAAAAACTTAAAGATACAACTATCTTAGTATATATTAACCACATATTTCTAAACCATATCCACGACAATGGAAGCCTAACTAAAGGAGTAACAGAAACAGGAATGACTACTAAATTGTTGGCTTCATGTATTTTTCTAGTGGAAAAAAAATCCTTAAATTGTTTTCTACCATATTTAGGATGTAAAGCTGTAACAAAAGTAGGATGTGAGCTACTATCATACTCTAAACCAATTTTCTTTAATAAACTATATGAAGGTCTTCTAAATTGTGATCCCCTATATCCATATATCTTTGTTTTGAATATTTTTTCCATAGAATCTTTAGCTTTTTTTAATAAAATAATTGCTTTCTCTTCTTCCATCTTGGAATAATCATCTTTATGTGAATGACCATGTAATGCTAATTCATGATCTTCATTTACTATCCTTCTAATTAACTCTTTACTGTTCTCTGCAAATACATAAGTTGTAAAAAAAGTAGCTTTAATTTTTTCTTTTTTTAATAAATCTAAAATTTGTTTTAACCCTTCTTGTGAAGGTTTACACATCTGATTCAAAGATTCCTTTATATTATAATCTCTAGGAATGTCAAATTCTTCAACATCAAAAGTCAAAAGAAATGTTTTCATTTTAAAAAAATAATTAGTTATATGTAAATAAACAAACCCTACCTTTTTTAAACCTTTCTTCAAAATTAAATCTTTCTAGTTTTTCACATCCTTCATCATAACTTATGATCTCTGTTGTATTTAGTACATTAAGATTTTCTAATAATCTCTCATCTTCTTCTTGAAAATATTTGATTAAATTCATCAATCTAGAAAAATATTCTTGTGTTACATACTGTTGTGAAAATCCAGATGAAGTATATTTATCTAAATAAATAGCTGCATAAGAATAATAAGCCCTAGTATAAGAAGTTGGATAGAATCCATCCGTTAACATTACAAACCTACCTTCTACTTCATTTAACACATCAATTGTATCTTCTTCTAAATCTCCTGGAATAATAAAATAAGGGGTGTGAATTACATTAATACCAATACTTATTAATGGTAGAATTATAATCCCTAAAAATATAATTGTTTTTAATGTTTTATTAAGAAGATCATAATTTATTTTAAATAACATATAGATAGATAAGAAAATAAAAAGATAGAGATGTGAATCTGGAAAAACAAATCTCAATATTGGAATGTAAAATGTTAATCCAGTAAATAATAAAAAAGCTATGATCAAAGTAGGAGAGAAAAAGATTAATTCTTTTCTAGATTTGTTATATGAATTCCAATAAATATAAAATACAATAAAGAAAGATAAAGAGATGACCCATGTAGCCAAATTTTGAAAGATGTATGATTTATCTAATGAAAATGAGTTTATTGTTTCTATAACATTAACTGCTTCTGTATTAAAAAAATTTAGAGCATAAGGGACAGTCCAAAAAGAAGATAATAAAAAAGCAGCAAATGCAGATAAAAATACATTTAACTTTTCCTTTCCTTTCTTAACCAAAAACAATCCTAATAGTAGTATAGAAGATAATATTGCAACAGCTTGATGAGATAAAATAATAATTGAAAAAAATAATATTATCCAGAAAAAATTCTTATTAATTCTATGATCTTTATATTTTAATAAAATAAAAGCAAGAGGAACAAAATTCATCCAAGCAAATAATTCATTAATTCTTCCTAATCTTATAAAATTCCCTATCACAATAGCATTACCAAAAAAAAGTATAAAAAAAGCCAAGATTTTTGTAAAAGAAAATTGATGTGATCTTCCAAAAAAGTAAAAGAATACAAATCCTATAAAAAACATTAATAATAAAGATATGAATGAAGTAAACAATACATTATTGGTTAATTGATGTAAAGGCCAAGTAAAAAAATACCATCCAGGTGGACTGAATTTTAAAGTTACAATCCCATTATACCAATTAGGACATAAGTTAGAATAACCACATTTATCTAAAAAAGTTAAATGTGCCATATAAGAAACCCAGTCATTAGTATAATCTAAAGGAAATATTCTCAATATTTTAGATTGATCAATTAATCTATACAAAAAATGTATAAACAAAACCAAAATAGGAAAATACAACCATCTATCTGGAAATTTTCTCATGTTATCTCCTCACTTGTTGTACTTTTGGATCAGGTAATTTTGATCCTTGATAAATTGGATTTATTTCAATATCCTCTGATGCATTAACTTTCCATATCTTTAATGGACCAATTATTCTTCCTTGGAAAAGTGATAAAGGAAGATTATGCTCATCATTGTATACTAACTCAAAGTTATCTGTTTGTTTATCAAACAAATATAGTTGAGAAAATAAACTTTTTTTGACATCAGGTGATAAATATAAAGCTGCACCTAATCTATTAACTTGCTCATTACTAATAAATGAAGGAATGATTCTCAAACAACCATCCAATCCCTCTCCAGGAAATTCAATTAATCTATTATCAAAATATAAACATTTTAAAGGAACACTAAATTGCTGCCCACTATCCACTATTAAAGCTACAGGTTGGCTAAATGAAATACTCTCTCCATTCTCTTTTCCAGGTAGTATAACAGCGCCTATGCCTGCTGAACCCCCTCTAAATACTCTTCCTTGAAATTCAAAACTATCGTCTAACACAGATCCACCCCTATAAACATAATTAACTCCTTCTCTACCCTCTTGTATATTTGGATCTAAACTTAAGGTAGGGATCCAAGAATATCTATCATAATTAGCATCTGCACCTATAGATGAAAAAGCAGAGTATTTTCCAACTTCATCACTTATCATCAACAAATAATTAGCACCTCTTGATTTCAAAAATTCTAATGCCTCTTCTTCACTTTGAGCAGTTAATACATGTCTACCTACAAAATGATTTATAGCTCCAATAGCATTTCCACCATCACTTAATGTAGTCCTTTGACCACCATATTGAACCCAGTATCCATAATCCCACCAATGTGCAAAAATAGCATCTTCAGGTGTAGACTTTCTAACCCAATCCATTGCCCTTTGCCATTGCCCATTATAACTAGGCCCTATATTTTTAGATGTAGAAATAGTAGACTGAAAAAATCTAGGAACTATTCCTGTATCTAACAAACCAAAAGCAAAACTACTTGAAATACTAAATGGGGCTAATATAATAATTGCTATAATCAAATATGTAGAGATTCTATAAAGATTATTTAATCTTTTAGCTTTATCAACTAACCAAAATACTAAATAACTAACCATAATTGTAGTAACTGGAGAAAAAATAAATAATAATCTTATAGCAGATCTTGCTGCAATTATCATTAGAATAAACCATAGGATCATAAAAATTAAAATTTCATCTATCTCTCTAAATTTTTCAAACAACCCTTTATCTTTATAATAAGCATATAGATACATCAATCCCAATATTAAGATAAAACCAAATAAAGAACCAAGATATGCAATCTTAGATATTGAAGTAACTCCATTAAAACTAGATTCTGGAGAATACCTACTAAAAATAAATGCAATTATAAATAAAGAGTATAAAGTAGTTAATTTCCATTTATGTTTATTCAAAACTTTAACTACCTCATAAAATAAAATTATAGAACCAAAAATAAACAACCAAATATATTTAAATCCAAGATTATTAACCCAATCTCTAATGTAAGGTTGATGAGATTCTGCAACTGTTAATGCCCACCTTGTTCTTCCAAATGGTTCTATAAGATCAATATACTGATCTTTTAGTGTTGATGGTATGAATGAAGGGCCATAAAGAAGAGTAGCAAATATAGAAGCAATTAATAATGCAAAGATGATTGATACCAAACCATTAGGATATCCTTCTAACTTACTCTTTAAATTTAATATATTTAAATCATAGATAAGATACTTCACTAAACTAGCTATAAATGATAAAATAACTATTCCTGTAGTAAAAGAAGACAATACACTATTTAATGTATATCTACCAGAAAAATTAATAGCTATTAAAAACATAGGAAACATCCAACTAGAATAAACTAAGAATTTCTTCACATCAGATTTGCCCAACAATAAAATTACTAATTGAAATATTCCAATTGTTAAAAAAATGAATTGGACTCCACCCCAACTAAGGGCCATTAATCCAGTAGCTATTCCAGATACCAAACCTAGTATAACTGCATTTTTTAATTTAGATGATCTCCATGCAACAGTAAAGAAGTATAATGCTATAAACATAAACATAGTAGCTAAAGCTTCTTTATCTGAGAAACCAGCCATAGTCCTATATAAAAAAGTAGGAATAACAGTTAATAAAAAACTAGCCAATAAAGCTACCCTATAATCAAAGATTTTTCTTAATAGTAAAAAGAAGAATATTAAACCAATGGAAAAAACTATTGGTGGATAAATAACATCAACATAATTTAATGTAAAACTAGAATTAAAAAAATTAAGAAATTTAAACATATAAGCAATAAAATAAGATACAAATATATTTTCTGCAGAAGTATCATAACCTAAAGGGAAATATCTTTTAGTATCATGCGCCACTACCTCCCCTGTCTCTACAATTTGTTCTGCATACCTTAAAAATGAGTAAGGATCTAAAGCTAAAGGGATATAATCTCCTGTTACAACATCATTCAACAAACCTAGATTATTTGTTCTTACACTATATCCAAATAAAACAATAAATATTAAGATTAAGTAGATTATCCAATTTTTATTTGTTTTAAAATAAGATAAAATATTCTCTTTTCTCTTATCTAACTCTTCCATTTAAACATCCTTTACTATAGATTTAAAAAGTTTTCTAGAAATTCAATAAATTATTAGAAAATAAATTTAAAAAAGAAAGAAAGAAAAAAGGCTTTAGCCTTATTCTACAGTTATGTCAGTTAAAGTTGTTCCTTTAACTAATGCTTCTGTACCACTTAATGTATAGTCATTGTAGTTAGCGATTACTTTAGCAGCTCTTCTTGTATCTAATGCTGTTGTTCCAGCTACTAACATAGCTACATTATCTCCATTGTCTGCTAACTTAATCAAAGATTCTCCTTCATTTAAGTCCCATCCAGCACATGTAACTCCGAAGTCTAATGTCTCAACTAAGTTATTAGCACAAGGTCCACCTACTAAAATTAAGTTGTATCTTGTTGCAGTTGTAACCTCATTATCTAACATTGATACTGGAGTAATGTCTGCTACAGTACATGTCTCTCCACCACTACCACTTGTTGTAGAAGCTATTCCTTTTATGACAACATTAGCCATAACTTGGTCTCCAGGAATCTCAAGTACTACTTGGTCACTAGCACCATTAGATTTTGGATCTCTAATGATGATACCATATTTTGTTCTATGGTCTTCATCTTTAGTTCCTAGATTAATCTCTTGGGAACTTGTAGACTTTGCAGAATCCGTCCATACTAACTCACTAGCTTCTTCTGTAGATAATGTTGCTCCTAATGAACTAACTCCAGTTACTCCAGTTGTCCATACAGTAGTTATATTATCTTGGTAGCTTGGTAACTCTGTAGATTCAAATGGAACTATTGTTAGATTAATAGTTGCAGGTGAAAGTGACACAGCATTTAAGTCAAATTGAATGTCTGTATTCTTAGTAGATTTATAGTTTACATCTAAAAATCCAGCAGTATCATTCAATCCAATATTACCAGATCCTATATAACCTGCTAATTGTGTCTTTCCATTAGTATCTTCATAAAAAACACCAATACTTTGATTGTCATTGTATAACCATACTTTATCTGTCTTAGCATCACTTGTTATGTTTGCATTTGTTAATTGACTTATATCAACTAATAATCCTTCATTTTCATTTACACTAATGAAAATTGCAGCTACACTTGTGTTTGTTGCAAATGCTTCACTTAAATCAGATGAAGATTCTCTTTCAATTGTTAAAGTCATATATTCATCGTCTGGTACTGTTAAGCTATCAAAACAGATACTTACATAGTTATTTGGCATATCAATACACTCGCCAACACCAGGTGGGTTGTCTGAATCATCATTCCACACAAAGTCATTCTCTACACCAATTATTGGTCCACTAAATTCTGCTGTTGTGGATGTTGTTGTTGAGACAGTTCCATGTAGGTTAGCTAAATTCCATACCCAATCAGGATCATTCTCATCTTCTCCAATATATTCATCCCCATCATTGTATGTTTCTACGGCATCTTTTCCAATAATTAAGGTTGCAGATCTTTGTTCTTTGTTATCCTCATAGAATGTTTCATCATTGTTAACCTCAATTCCATTAACAGTTTCTGTTGCAGCACTTGGAATTGTTTCAGTAACACCATCAACATTAACAACAATAGCTCCTCCTGAACCTACATTGTCTAATGTTACTTTTTTACCATCCACAGTTACTGTGTCTCCAACATTCACAAAAAATTCAGCCCCAACTCTAGCTGTTATCTTTGTAGCTGAGTCAACAGATGTGATCTTAATAGATTGTCCTAAGATCTTGATCTCTAATGGATCTGAAGTAGATGTAGAGTTTGGTTGGATTGCTTCATCAAATACATAATAATATTTGATCGCATCTCTCTCTGCTTCCAATACAACATCAGTTTCATAATCATCTTCTGAAGATGTTAGACTAGACTCTACTGTTACGTTTGAAGTTCCAGCTTGTCCTAACACAACCACTTCACTTACATCATAATCTGTACTTTGGAAAGTTATTGCAGTATCTAATAAATGATTTAAATCAGAATCATCTAATTCTTGATCAAAATTTGTTGTATCTCCATCTGCAGCTATAGCATGTCCAATTCTAATATCATCGCTTTCTCCACCTACGACATTTACAGAACCTCCACCTGAAGGTGTACATACTTTAGATTCAAATTGTAGGTTTGATGCGATATCAACCATACCTAATGTATCGGATGCTGCTGCACTTGCTCCAACAACTAATGCGTTGCTTGCATCATATGTTCCACTTGTAACAAATGGTGCTGGATAATCAGCTAAATCTGCAGCTAGTGCTCCAGTTAATGTTGCGCCCATCATAGCGACACCAGTAGAAATCGCTGCTACTTTTTTAACGGCTCTCTTTGCTTTTAATACAAAATTTTCTTGCATTTATTATACACCTCCGGGGAGTTTTTCCCTGATCGTTTTTAATTTTTCACTCTATTATTCACATAGAGTTATCTCTAATTTGGATTGGTTATTAATAAAGATTTTGGTAATAAACAATATAATTGATAGCTCTTTTAAGAAAAAAATGACACTAGATAGCCTCTTAAGCCAAATCAACTTTGTATTTTGTCCAATTTTAGTCACCACTTTAAAATTGTATTTTTTATGAATCATCTGCAAACCTCTAATTTAGCCACAAATCTAGGAGTTATAGCTTTATCAACGAATTTAGTACTACCTATACAGCTTCCTACATTTATAAAGGTGTTGCCATTTTTTGTTATAGATAAACTAAAAGTTTCTTTCTCTAGAGCATTATTTGCTGTTCTTTCTATCTGAGTTTTTATATAATCTTTACAATTTTCCCCACAATATTGTTGGCCATCACATTCATCTATAATATCTGATAAAGATTTTAATGGTTGGATAGATTTACAAGGAGTTAATTTCATCATCGCATTCAATAAATTACTAACTTGTATATTTTCCTTTATTACTGAATCTGTATCTTGTAAAGTACTTAGCCTTAGAAAAACTACAGCAATTATTATAAACAATATTACAATAACAACCAATCCAATAATATCTGCTTGTGCTTTCTTCATAATCTTAACTCCACAATTAATTTTCCAACCCTATATTCTTTAGTTATTGGAAAGTAAATTGAAATAGGTGTAGAAGTTATTGCATTATTTTCTGTCTTTAAATTGTCATATAATATCCATAAATTACAATTATCTGGATAATCATTAGATGTAAATTTAGTTGTTGTACATTCCCCTCTAATTTTTTTAGGATAGATTAATTCTATCTTTATCTTTTTGAATCCAAACAAATCAACATAATGAGATCTGTCATTAGCTACTGCTCTATTAAACGCTATTACCTTACCCATATCCACACAATCTCTATTAACTGTTCTAAAACTACATTGTAATTCAGGCATGGAACTTAATGAAGCTAATAATACATTAGCTTCTTGTTGATTTAATTCATTTTTTTTTGATTCAATATCTATTATAAAAAAATTATAATAAAATGTTATTCCAATAACTAATATTATTATAACAACAACTAAAACCATTATCATCTCTATAGTTCCAATTTGCCCTTTAGAATTTTTAGATTTAGAATAAGGAGGCACAATTATCAACTCCCTCTAAATCATTATTATTAATTATTAAATTATTTCTATTTCCTTTGTAAGTATTAAAATTATTTTTATCTGGATTAGTATCAATAAAATAATTTAGGTTAGAACTTACAATATTATAGCTACATGTTAATCCTTTTGATTTTAGTTTAGACTGTTTTTCTAGATATAAATTACTTAAACTCTTTAATTTATCAACAGAATCATCAAATCCGCACTTAAAACTTTTGTAATCTTCCGAGAATATAGCCCCTAACATATGCTCATCACTCAATAAAATTTCTTCTTTATTCTCATTATAAAATTTAACTAGATTGTCATCTTCTTTTATTTCTATAATTTTTAGTCTATCATTAGATGCTAAATTATTAGGTGTTGTAAAATATATTAATTTAACAAAATCATATTGATTTAATATATTAGAAACTAGATCATTATTAACACTTGATTTTCTAATCCTTCTAACTTTAAACCTAGATGGAATCTTATATTTACTAGAATCTGAAAAAAATTTGTTTTTTACATACTCTTCAGAATTTCCATCATGGATAATATAATAAAATGAATCTTCATTAGACAAATAAAAGAAATTTGTTACATGAAAAGGATATTTCCAAGCTAAAGTCCATGTTTTTATACTATCTCCTTTCAATGACTTAGGGGAGAATATAATTTTATTTGTTCTTATGTTATTTCCATCTTCTGAAGATAAAGTTCCACAAACTAAATTATTTACTAATAAATTCATGTTTATTCCAAAATTAATATCTTTATCTGAGTTTTTTGATATAGAAAATGCATCTAAGTTATCATCTAAAGTTTTTGAGATTTCTATAGAACTTAATTTGTTTCCAAGCTCTAATTGTTGAAAAGCAAATGATGTAAAAAACCATAATATTATCCCCCCAACCATTAAAACAAATATGTAAGTAAATACAGGACTAACTACACCTCTTTTCATATTATATTAATCCTAGAAGTTTATATAAATATTATGAAATTAAGGAATTATAACAAATTTAAATTCATTATCTTTATTATCTTTACATATAATATGATATCTTTGACTCACTAGAGTGGCCTCATGAACTTGTTGTTGTCCTGTCATCAAAGTTCCTTCTCCAAATCTAAATGATCCTGCATTTGAATACTCACAAATTGAATCTTCATTTGTTTCTAAATGTAATAATGAAGATGAAGTATCTTTGAATATAGTAGATAATCTTGGTCCGGTAACGTCAATATCTAATCTAAAGTTAACTTGAGCTGATGCTTCATTAGCTGCTTTATCTCTACATTTCATAAAATAATTATAATTTCCTTTCTCTAAAATTAATTCTTGTGTATGTATTGTTGAATCTGAATTAAAAAATTGAGCCATTGCTTCAAAACTTGAGTCATCTTCTGAGAATCCACATAATGCTTTTCCATTTTCAGCTCCGCCACTTGTAACAACTCTTAATGTTGGGATCTCAAATAACACACCAGTTGGACCAAAATCTTGAATTTGTAAACTTGTTGTGCCAGATAATTTAAATGCTAAACTCTCTTCATTAACATTTCTTAGATTTTCTTGTTTGTTTGGTTGATCTTTACATCTAAAGAAGAAATTATTCTCTCCAAAGTCTAATCCTTTTAGTATTGTGTTGCATCTATACAATCCAAATACACTCAAACTTTGTTCTATTCCTGTTGTTACACACTGAAAATTATTCTCCATAACCTTAAAGTCTGTATCTCTTTTATCCCATTTACATGAACTTGGTTCATTAACGTAGATTGCTAAGTTTGTTTCATTAGCTCCTTGTGGAATAAATGCTCCATTTTGGATACTTGTTTGTTCTATTATTGGTGGAGTTAAGTCTGGCCCTGATTTAATCTTAAATTTAATTAAATAATCTCTTTCATTTTCATTTCCAGAAGTATCTTTACATCTTAGATATAATCTATGTTGTCCACCATTTGTTAATCTTAATGCTTGTGGTTCAGCTAATTCTCCTGGAAGTCTTAATGTTAATGTATGATTTGG
>CAYUGZ010000008.1:32998-34222 GCA_964444465.1 Candidatus Woesearchaeota archaeon
ATACATTCTTCTTTTCCTGTTCCTTCATTTATTAATGCACAATTTTGACCTAAACTTTTACATCTATATTCAGAACAACCCTTGCCATCCTTCCCACATTCTCTACAATTTGCTCCACCTTCTGGAGCTTGCCAAGAATTACATTGCAATGAAACTTCTTTTGTTTTAGTTTTTGCAAATAATTGGTCAACTAATAATGTAACACTTATTACTATTGCAGCTGTATTTAGTACACCCCAAATTGATCCAGAAGCTGTTGGTCCTGATAAGCTCGTTACTTTATTTGCTGCATCTGTTGCTGCAGCATCTGCTAATCCTTTTTTAACTAATAAATCTGCTGATGGCAAAATAGTACTTGAGGGTGCTCCTGCTACTAATGATTTTGTTGCTAATGCTTCTTTTGCTAATGCTGCTTTATATGCTGCTCCTGCTGCTCCTGCTTTTGTTGCTGCTCCTGCTGCTACTGTTTTTGCTGCAGATATCTGAGCTGCTGTTCCTACACTACCATATGTTGCACCTATTGTCGCTTCTGCTGCTGGAACTGTACTTTTCCAAGCAAATAAAGAAGTAAGAGGAGACAATGCTAATCCTGCCCCACCATACAATCCCTCAGTAAATCCTGGACCTACAGCTAATGATCTAAATCCACTTAAACCTATAGCAACTAAAGAGTATAATAATATTTTATTTTCTTTTATTTCATCAAAGAACTTTGGTTTTTTATAAGAATCAGTTGATAAAGTCCCTTTATTCCACTTACCAACTTCACTAGAAGTTATTGAACCACCAACATCACCTATAACACTTGCTCCATCTGGACTAAAATCTCCAGCTATATTATAATAAGCACCACAATCTCCTAAAGCCACACATGTGTTGTGTGCTGCAACAACCCAATTTCTTTCTTCACAATGGCAATTATTTACACATTCATCATCATCACTAAACCCAAAACTATTTCCAAATATCTTTGCTACCCCTCCTGTTCTATAAGAAATCTCACATTTTCTAGATCCTTGAGAACAAACACTAGTAGCTTCTGCTCCAGGAGTATTTAACTTTTGAACATTAACATTTGCATCTACTCCTTCTCCTAAAATCTGATCTTCTCCTCCAGTTAGATCACTCCAAAATCTTAGTCCTTTAGGAACTGTTGGCAGACAAACTCCAGATTTACCATCTGGTTTTATTCCAGTAGCTAACCAAAAACAATCTCCAACAGCA
>CAYUGZ010000009.1:0-32712 GCA_964444465.1 Candidatus Woesearchaeota archaeon
CGATGTTAAGGAGTGCACAATCTCAAATACTATTTTTTTCTGGAAATTTAAGCTTTATTAACATGAGTAATAATAAAATTAAGATACTAGAGGTGATGGAAGAAGTAGCAAAAAGTGGGGTTAAAATAAAAATATTAACTAGGATAGAGATCCCTGGTTTGAATAATATTTTAGATGTACTCTCAATAAATGATAAAGTTGGTAGAGAGGTAGTTGAGATTAGACATACATTCCAACCATTAAGAGCCACAATTGTAGATGATAAGATCATAACTTTAAAAGAAGAAAAGAGCCCATTAGAGTTTAGAGGGGATGAATTAAAAGAAGGTTTTAGTATAATTCTTAAAATTTATGATGAAGAATGGTTAGAATGGTTACAAAAAATATTTTGGAATCTATTTAGAACAGCGATTCCTGCTCAAAAAAGAGTTCAAGAACTAGAAGATATAAGATCCATTAAATAAAAATCATGGTGAAGAAGATAAATATATATAAAATAATTATTCTATCATAAGGGAATAGTAACTCTATAAGAAATCTTGCTTCTAAAATACAAGAATCTTTAAATAAGAATAAATCTTAATATGTACTGTATGTTGTGTAGATTCTAAATCTAACACGCTACATATGGTGTAATTATGCAATGCCCTTACTGTTTCAATCAAGATCTTAAAGTATTAGAAAGCAGAGATAGTTCGGATTCTATAAGAAGGAGAAGAGAATGCCTAAAATGTAGCAAAAGATTCACAACATATGAAAAAATAGCTATTGATCTAATGGTTATTAAGAAAGATGGTAAAAAAGAACCTTTCAATATTGATAAACTAAAAAAAGGAGTAGCATTAGCTTTAGAAAAAAGACCCTTTAATGAAGAAGATGTTAGTATAATTGCTTCATCTATAGAGAAAGAGCTTAAGAAATTAAGAAATCATGTGATAAATACTAGAATAATAGGCAATAAAGTTATTAGAAAATTAAAATTATTAGATCAAGTAGCTTACCTAAGATTCGCATCAATCTATAAAGATTTTGAAAAAATTGATGATTTTGAAGAAGAATTAAAAATTCTTACAAAATAAAGTAAAAAAACAATGAGGTATAACAAAAAAAATGATGAGTGAAGAAAAAGAAAATCAAAAATCTATATTAGATGGTAAAACAACAGAACTTCCTTTTAGTTCTAATGCATTAAATGTGATTGCTAAAAGATATTTAATGAAAAAAGATGGAATAGTTATTGAAAATCCAGAAGAAATGTTTGATAGAGTATCTAAAAATCTTGCAAATGTTGAATCAAATTATGGAAAATCTCAAGAGTATATAGAAGATTTAAGAAAAAGATTTTATGAAGTGATGTCTAATTTTGAGTTCACCCCTGCTGGAAGAACTTTAACAAATGCAGGATCAGATACTGTATTAATTTCTAATTGTATTGTGCTAAACATAGAAGATTCTATGGAAAGCATATTTCAAACATTACAAGATGCTTCATTATTACAACAAGCTGGGTCTGGATTAGGATTTCCTTTACATCTAATGAGACCTGCAGGAATGCCCACAAAAAAATCACAAGGAATAGCTTCTGGTCCAATATCTTTTTTACAAGTGTATAATAGGGCTTTTGGTGTGATAAAACAACAAAATAGACATGGTGCAAATATGGCTGTTATGAGAGTAGATCATCCAGACATATTGGAGTTTATTCATTGTAAAAAAGAAGAAGGTGCTATAAGCAATTTTAATGTTTCAGTAGGACTAACAAATGAGTTCATGGAAAAAGTAAAAAATAATGATCCTAACCCTTACCTATGTAGATGGAAAGATGAAGAAGTAAAACCAAGAAGGATTAAGAGAGATAATAATTTTTCTATAGAAAGTGTTGAAGAAGTAGACATGACAGCTAAAGAGATTTTTCAAGAGATTGTTTCTTCTGCTTGGTCAAATGGAGAACCAGGTTGTGTATTTATAGATAAAGTAAATGAAACTAATCCACTACCTGGATTAGGGAGGATAGAAGCTTGTAACCCTTGTGGAGAACAATTTCTTCATGATGGAGACGTTTGTAATTTAGGATCAATAAACTTAGAAAAATTTGTTAAAGAAAACAAAGTAGATTATGAAAAATTGAGATATGTTACAAAGATAGCTACAATAATGTTGGACAACGTGATAGATGTTTCTAACTTTCCATCTGAAAGAGTAAATAAAACTAGTAGAGCAAATAGAAGGATAGGATTAGGAATAATGGGATTTGCCGATATGTTATACCAATTAAAAATTCCATATGATGGTGAAGAAGGATTAGAAACAGCAGAAAAAGTTATGCAATGTATTCAAGAAACATCCCATCAAACTTCTATGGAACTAGCAAATGAAAAAGGAACTTTTTTAAATTGGGACAAAAGTGTTTATGCACAAAAAGGAATCAAAATGAGAAATGCTGCATTAACTAATATAGCACCTACAGGAACTATAGCTATGATGTTTGATGTTTCAGGAGGAGTAGAACCTTATTTTGCTTTAGCTTATCATTATAAAGCGATTTTAGGAGGAAAAATAAGTTTAAGTTACATCAACAAACATTTAGAAAAAGCACTAAAAGAATCTAATTCATATTCTGATGATATTATGGAGAAAATAGTTAAAGAAGGCACATTAAAAAACATAGAAGAGATTCCAGATTACCTAAAAAAAGTTTTTGTTACTTCTATGGACATAAGTGCTCAAGCCCATATAAAAATGCAAGCTTCTTTCCAAAAGTATTGTGATAACGCAATTTCAAAGACAATTAATTTTGAGAATAAAGCAACAAAAGAAGATGTTTTAGATGGATATTTATTAGCATGGAGTTTAGGTTGTAAAGGGTGTACAGTCTATAGAGATGGGAGTAGAGAGATACAAATTTTAAATTTAAATAAAGATAAAAAAGAAAAAAAATCGAAACAAAGAGACATAGAAAAATCTGATTACTATGAGATTAACACTGGTCAAGGCCCTTTACATATACATATAAATTATGACGAAGAAGGACCAACAAAAGTATTTACAAATATCTCTCCAATAGGAACAGAGATAAGTGGATTAACTACGGCATTAGGAATAATGTTAAGTAAATATTTAGAAAATGATGGAGATCCTATAAAATTAATAAAACATTTAAATTCTATAAAAGGAGACAAGCCTTTAGGATTAGGTCCAAATAGAGTGGATTCAATACCACACGGAATTTCTAAAGTTATAAGAAAACATTTAACTAAAACAGGGATGTTAAAAGATTTGAATGGACAAACAACATTAGATGGACAATCTACTTTTGAGAAGGGAGAAGTAGCTGCACCTGAACAACCAAAATTACATTGTTCTAAATGTTTTAGTACAAATGTTGGAATGGTTTCTGGATGCAAAGAACCCACTTGTTTTGATTGTGGATATAGTGCTTGTGGTTAAATGAAGATCTATACAAAAGTTGGTGATGAAGGAGAAACTGTTACCTATGGAGATCTAAAAGTTCCTAAAGATAGCTATGTTATAGATCTAAATGGATACATTGATGCTTTACAATCTTCATTAGATTTTTGTTATATTCATAATAAAGAATTCAAAGAAATAATAGAAAAAATTAATAAAAAACTTTGGCAATTGGGTGGTGAGATCTCATTAGGAGGGGTAGGAAAAAAAGTTAAAGATCCAATTACTAATGAAGATATTTTAGAGATAGAATTGTATATGGATGAATTCTCATTTCCTAGAAATTTTATAAGATTCACAAAATTTGGATCAGCTCATCTAAATGAAGCAAGAGTTAGATGTAGGATATTAGAAAGAGAGTTAACTCAAGTGTTAAGAGCAGGATTGATAAGAGAAGAAGTATATAAATATATAAATAGGCTATCTGATTTGTTATTTGTGATGTCTTATAAAGTGGAGGTAGATAATGTTAAACTTAACAAAAAATAATATAGATGAAGAAATAAAAGAACCAATTATTGTAGATTTTTGGGCAGGATGGTGCTCTCCTTGTAAAGAGATGGACCCTATGTTTGATCAATTAAGTGAAGAAATTAAAAATTTGAAATTTGCTAAATTAAATGTTGATCAAGAACCTGAATTAGCTGTTAGATTTGGAGTCATGAGTATTCCTACATTTTTAATAATAAGAGAGGGAAAAGAAATTGGAAGAATTGTTGGAAGCATGCAAAAATCTACATTTAAAGAAAAAATTGAAGAATCTTGGAAAGAGATAGCATAACGAAATTCTTTTAAATACTCTTTTTTTATTTATTTTAATGAAATTTTTAAAAATTTTATTTGATAGTGTAAGAAAATCTGGAAGTTAACTTATTCTTTTTATTAGCTAAAACTATAATTCAATCTTAAAAGGAAAAATATGTCTTATATTAAAGATCTAAAATGGAAGAATGGTATGAAAGTAAAAGATTTACTTAATTCTTATCAGAGTTTGGGATATCAAAGTGTTGAGCTTAAAAAAGCATCAGAAGTTTTTGTTAAGATGAAAAAAGATAATGCTAAAATTTTTCTTACATTTACCTCTAATATGGTTACTTCTGGATTAAGGGGATTTTTTTCTCAAGTAATAAAATTAGAGATGGCTGATGTTATAGTAACAACAGTTGGAGGGATAGAAGAAGATATAATGAAAGCGTTAGGTGAAAAATTTTCAGTTGGTAATTTTGAATACGATGATGTTGATCTTCATGAAAAAGGGATAAATAGAGTAGGAAATATATTAATTAAAAATGAAAGTTATATGCGTTTCGAAAATGAGATGCTTAAAATCTTAGATAGATTATACAAAAAAAAGAAACGTTGGGCTATATCTGATATGTTAAAAGAAATAGGTTTGATGTTAGAAGATGAATCATCTATTCTATATCAAGCAGCTAAGAAAAATGTACCAATATTTTGTCCAGCAATTACTGATGGCGCTTTTGGTTTTCATCTTTATCTTTTTCAACAAAAACATAATGATTTTATTGTTGATGTTATAGAAGATTTTGGTAATATTCTTTTAGTAACAAACCATGATGAAAAGAAAGGAGTAATAGCTTTAGGTGGATCGATCTCAAAGCATCATGCAATACTTTGTACTTTGCTAAATGGTGGTGCAAATTATGCAGTTTATATGACTACTGCACATAAAACATCTGGAAGTATGTCTGGAGCTACTACAAATGAAGCTAAATCTTGGGGGAAAGTCCAATATGAAAGTGATCTTGCTACAGTTGTTGGAGATGTAACAATCACATTTCCTTTAGCAATGATTGGGGCTTTAGAACAATTAAATGAAGAAGGTTTATTAAAAAATGAAAAAAGCTAAATTTGTTTTATCTAAATCAAAATTGTTAGAACAATATAACAAAATAGAGAAAATATGCGATATTACCTCTTACAGCTCAAAAACAAATCCATTAATTACTAAAATATTAGAAGAAGAAACAAACTGTTGGTTTTCTATTCATCTTAAAAATGAATTAAAAAACATTAAAGATAAATCTAGAGTTCTTTTTTTAGCCCAAGGATGGAATCAAAATACAATTCAAGAATTAGTTAGTTTAAATATAAATAAATTCGTTATAGATAATGAGTCAGATTTAGATGAACTTTTAAGATTTTTAAATAACAATAATAAAAAAATTATTCTTTTTTTGAGAATAAAATTAAGAGAAAACACAATAAAAACCGAAAAATATTTCGTTTTTGGAATGAACTCTGAAGTGATAAACAAAAGAATAAAAGAATTAAAAAAGAATAGTAAAATCTTAAAATTAGGATTGCATTTCCATAGAAAGACTCAAAATATGGGTGAATGGGATCTTAAATATGAAATTTCTAACCTAATTGAAGCTGAAGTTCTAAAAATGATAGATTATATCAATATTGGTGGAGGGATCCCCTCTAATTATGCAAACACAAATGAAGATGTTATAAAAAGTATATTTAATAAAATAAAAGAGTTTGATGGATGGTTAAAAAGTAAGAATGTTGATCTTATATTAGAACCTGGAAGATACATCTCAGCCCCTTCTTGTAAATTAATTGCTTATATCAAATGTATTCATGACAATAATATAATTATTAACGCTTCAGTCTACAATTCAGATTTAGATGCATTAATTGTTCCAGTAAAACTTATTGTTGAAGGAGAACTTTCAAAAAATCAAGGAAAACCTTATGTAATCAAAGGTATAACACCTTGTTCTATGGATCTTTTTAGGTATAGGGTATATCTTAAAAATCCTAAATTAGGGGAAGCATTAACTTTTTTGAATGCAGGAGCATATAACTTTACTACTGATTTTTGCGATTTAGAAAAATTGGAAACTGAGATGATTGATTAATGAAAACATTTATTATTAACAAAAATTTTGATATATTATGTTTGAATATTATAAAAAACTTAAAAGAAAACACAAAAATATTTTCACTTTTTTTGTACTAATAGCAATAATACTTATTTGGAGAGGTATATGGGGATTAGGTGATTTGTACTTATTTCCTTCAAATGAGCTAATAAGTTTGCTATCTTCTATATTGATAGGGATAATTATCTTATTAGGACTAAGATTTACTATGTCTAGACTGATTGAATAAATTTAAAAATCAATTTAATTTAATTTTTTCATGAAAGTTTTTATAAAAACTTATGGATGTCAAGCCAATATAGCAGATTCAGAACAATTGGCTGGATTGTTAAACAAAAATCATGAGATAGTTAGTTCTATAGAAGATTCAGATCTAGTTATAGTTAATACTTGTTCAGTTAAAGAAAAAACTCAGAATAAAGAAATAAATTTCATAAAAGGAATTCCAAAAAATAAAAAAATATTTGTTGGTGGATGTTTATCAAAAACTTTAGATATTAGAAAATATAAAAAAGAATTAGATGCTGTCTTTGATACAAATTCTATAACTAAAGTTCCAGAGATGATCAATGATCCAAAAGACTTATTCTCAGAAGAAAAAGAACATAAAATAAACATTCCAAGAATAAGAAAAGAGAAAGATACTGCTAGAATAGTTATACAAGAGGGTTGTTTAAACAAATGTAGTTTTTGTGCAACAAAATTAGCAAGAGGAAACTTAAAATCTTATAGAATTGGAGATATTAAAAGAGAAGTTGAAAAATCAATTAAAGAAGGATGTAAAAAAGTATACTTAACAGGACAAGACCTTGGATGTTATGGATTTGATCTTAAAACTAATCTTCCAGAACTTTTAGATGAATTAACTAAAATTGAAGGAGAGTTTATGATAAGAGTAGGAATGATGAACCCATGGCATGTAATAAAAATATTAGATAGTTTAATTGAGTCTTATAAAAATCCTAAAATCATGAAATTTTTACATCTTCCTGTTCAATCAGGATCTGAAGAGGTATTGAAACACATGAGAAGGATTCATACAGTTGATACATTCAAGACTATTATAAAAAAATTTAGAGAAGAAATTCCTAATGTTGATATAGACTCAGACATTATTGTAGGGTATCCAAAAGAAAGCGAAAAAGATTTTAATCAAACTCTCAGTTTAATAAAAGAAATAAAACCAAATGTATTAAACATATCGAGATTTGCTGCTAGACCTGGCACTGAAGCTTATAACTTAAAGAGATTACCAACCCAAGAAGTTAAAAGAAGGTCTGTTTTAGCAGATAAAATATTTAAAGAAATTAAAAAAAATTAAACTTTTACTTTTTCTGCTTGTTGCATATCTTTCCAAGCTAGATTAAACATGTTTCCTAGAGCATTAGCAAAAAATTGTGTATTCACCCAAACACCTATATCATAAGTTGGATGTACATCTTCATCATCTTTTACCATAAACATAATTTCATTATCATCAACTACACAAAATCTAGCGGTTATTTTATTAACATTTCTTATTTCTGCAACTTTACTTAAATCTTTTATAGCAGATAAAGACTCTTTTGTAACTGGGGCCGCTATTCTTATCTTGACTCCTTTTTTTGATAGTCTTTCTAGCTCTGGTTTTAAAGCATCTACTTTCCTTACAAGACCTTTAGCAGTAGTCATTATTGTTACATTTTTTTCAGCTCTTTTAATCATTGTTTCTAAATGAGTATATAAATTATGTCTTCCCCTTATAGCGCCACTCAAATCACTAGCGTCAATAAATTCAATACCAGTTTTATGCAAAGTATCTAATTCTTTTAAAATTGCGGTTCCTTTTAATCCATCTAATTTTTTTAGATTATCATCAGCACCCATCCTAACTAATTTCTTAGCTCTTTCAACAACTTCTTTTGGTTCAACTGCAATATACTTAATAGGCTTGCCAAGTTTCATCACAACAAAACCTTTTTTTTCTAATGATTCTAAAACATCATAAGCTCTAGATCTTGGAACATTACCAATATCAGATAATTCACCAGCTGTAGAAACACCACGAGAAAGAAGCGCTGTCCAAATTCTCACTTCATATAAATTAAGATCAAAAGCTCGTCTTAAATTACTTAAAAACTCCTCTTTTACAATCATACAAGATCCGCCTCCATAACCTCTTTTTTTTTAAATTAACCACTCAAAATAAGGTGTGATTATTTACTTCTGTGGGATAGATAATATAGAGTTTTAAACCTTTACTCATATTTAAAGATTATTATAATTAAGATTGAATTCTATTTTTTTTGTTTGTTATATGCTTTTTTTATATCTTCTAATGTATAAATATCTTTTTTTGATCTATCGGGGCGTAACATAATAACTCTTGGAAACCTTAAAGCATAACCACTAGAATAAGTAGGACTTTTTTGTATTTCTGAATATCCTACCTCTATAACAATTTCAGGATTTACTATGATTTGTCTTCCTTTTTCTTCTTTTATTAAAGGCTGCAATAATTTAGTCATTTGGTCAAATGTAACCCCTTCACTTTTTTCTTTTAGTCCAGTAGACACCTTACCAAGTTCTAATAATTCTCCATTATGATCACAAGCAATAGTATAACTTGTTAACCATCTAGATCTTTTACCCTCACCCCATTCTGCTTTGACTATTACTAAATCAAAAGAATCTGCTGTGGGCTTAACTTTAACACCATATCCAACTCTTGATCCAGGTTTGTATACCCCTTCAAGATTTTTGGCCATAACACCTTCTTCTCCCTCATCTAAAGCTTCTTTAAAGAATTTCTTGGCTAGTTTTTTATCTGAGGTTATTAATTGTTTAGCTAAAACTAATTTTAATTTTGTTTGTTTAGTTATTTTCTCTAAGATAACTCTTCTTTCTTTGAATGGTTTGTTTAATAAATCTTGATTATTATAATAAACTATATCAAATATATTTAATTCAACAGGAAATTTTTTTGCTATATCTTCTATATCATATTTTCTTTTAATTCTTTGAGAAATACTTTGAAACGGTAAATATCTTTTAGTTTTAGGGTTGTAACCAACTGCTTCAGAATCAATAATAAATGACTCTGCATTTATATACTTTTTAACAAAATCTACTATTTCTGGAAATTGTTTTGTAACCTCTTCTAATCTTCTTGTAAATATATTTATCTCACCATTGCCCTTTTTTGAGATTTGTAATCTGATCCCATCATACTTAAATTCGAAAGCACAAGGTTTTCCTACAATATTCAAAGCATCTTCAATATCTTCTGCTTTTGGGTATAACATCACATTAATTGGGTTTCCAGGAGATAATTTCTCTTTAGATAACCCTTTAATTCCTTTAGTCTTAATAGTCAAAGCTATCCTAGAGTAATCATTTGTGAGATCATAAGCTCTTTGAACCTTATCAACATAAATGTTATACTTTTCTCTTTCAACATCTATCTTATTCTCTTTTTCATTATAATCAAAATCTATCTCTTTATCAAAATAAGTCCAAACAATAGCATCTCTAACTATCCCTTCTGCAATTCCAATTCTTAATGTTCCTAAAACATTTTTAATGATAAACTTAGCTTCTAGTGGATTAGCAGAAGTTAATAATTCAGCAACTAATTGAATTTTTTTGTTTACAGTCCCTTTTCCTTCTAATTCAGCTAGTTTCCTTAAATTTCCTATTACTTTTTTTACAGTTAATTCTTGTTGGTGTAATGTTCTTTGTTTATTTTTTTTGATTAGAATAAAAGCTACTTTTCCTAGATCTCCTTCCTTACTCCATAATTCCTCTATTTCTTCATTAGAATCTCCAGTTACAGAATTAAGAACTTTTATGATCAACCTAGAGCTTAATCCCATCTCTCTTTGGTCCCATTGAGGAAAGATTCTTCCTTGAACTAGATAGATTACATATTCTAGATCTTCTTTACTTGTTTTTTTTAGAAGTTTTGATAATATGAATGTTTTTTTTAATCTTTTTGATGTTTTTTCTAATTTTTCAAATACTTCTACTAAATTTGAATAATCCATAATCTGCTTAAATATTGAAAATTTATAAAGATAACTAAGTACAGAAAATTTATATATAAAATAAACTAAATATTCTTATGGAATTAAGAGATGCAATATTAAGAAGAAGAACTTATACTAAATATCTAGAAAAAAAAGTAGATCCAAAATTAATTACAGATATACTAAATGTTGCAATTCATGCGCCTTCTAGTGGAAATATGCAAAATTGGAACATTGTTTTAGTTGATGTAGATGATAAAAAGAAACAAATAGCTCAAGCATGTTTAGAACAAATGTGGATGCTTCAAGCACCAATGTATATTATTATTTTAAATAAAAAACCAGATATGAAAAGGATGTTTGGAGTTAAAGCAAATATGTTTGGAATTCAAAATTGTGCAGCATTAGCTCAAAATATTTTATTGTTAGCTACAGAAAAAGGATTGGCTTCATGTTGGGTTGGAAGTTTTGATAAAGATGCTGTTTCTAGAGCAGTAAATGCTCCACCAACTCAAGAACCTCAAATAATAATAACATTAGGGTATAGTAATGAAAATCCGAGATCAACTAGAGTTCCATTAGATAAAGTATGTTGTTTTAATGAATGTGGAAATAGAATGAAAGGTTATGAATTATTTCCTTTACAAAAACATATGAGCTCAATAAAAAAGGATAGTAAAGGCTTGTTAGATAAAGTAAAAAACATATTTAAGAAAAAAAATTCTAAATAGATCTAAAAAATTTAAAAAAGAAATAAAGCTGGTACTTGAAAGTACCAGCAAGAGTAAAGAAGGGCTTACTTTGGGGGTCTGCCCTTAATCATTTATCTAACCAAATCAATTCCCAGTTCTTTGCTTAAATGAACTGTTTGTGGATCTGGTTTTTTGTGATCAACTCTACCAAGAATATATGGACTGTTTACTCCAGTAACTATTGTCATCACTCTTAATTTTCCTTTCATATCATCACTAATTCTAGCTCCCCAGATAACATTTGCGTCTGCATCTAGTGCTTCAGTTACCATATCTCCTGCTTTAGCCACTTCATCTAATGTTAAATCAGATCCTCCTGAAACATGAATTAATGCTCCAGTTGCACCTTCATAACTAACATCTAATAAAGGATTTGTTAATGCTCTTCTTACTGCTTCATCTACTCTATGTTCACTATTAGCTTCACCAATTCCTATAACAGAAACATCTCCATTACTCATGATAGCTTTAACGTCTGCGTAATCTAAGTTTACTAAACTTGGTACAGCAATTGTTTCTACTATCCCTTTAATCATTGTAGCTATTAATTCATTTGCAACAGCAAAAGCTTGTTCAATAGGAAGATTTCCAGCTATTTGTACAAGTCTATTGTTATCTATTACTATAACAGTATCAGAAACTTCTCTTAATTGTTGTAATCCAAACTCTGCCTTATCAATTCTTGCTCTCTCAATATCAAAAGGCATTGTTACTGTTCCAATAACTATTGCACCCATATCTTTAGCCATTTGTGCTACAACAGGTGCAGATCCTGTTCCGGTTCCTCCTCCTTCCCCAGCACATACAAAGACCATATCAGAATCCTTCATTGCTTCTCTAACTTCATGAATTTGTTCTTTTGCAGCTTCCCTACCTCTCTCTGGAAAACCTCCACAACCTAACCCTCTTGTTAATTCTCTTCCAATTAACACTTTTCGATCAGCATTGATCATATCTAAATGTTGCTTATCAGTATTAATTGCAACAATCTCAGCCCCATTGATACCTTTTTTAAAGAGCCAATTAACCATGTTAGCGCCTCCACCTCCACATCCAACAACTTTTATGTTTGCTTGTCCTATGACAATATCTTGTTTATTTTCTTTACTTGTTTCAATTGCATTTTGTACAATAAATTCCATTCTTTCTCCCCCTATTATTTACTTTAGCACAATAAACTTTATATCTTAGTTATGCTTGTACTTCTTTTAGAAAGAGTTTATCTTGCCCAATTTAGACTCTCAAAATACATAAAACTAATTAAACTTAGAATCGGTAAATAACTATCATTGCCCAAAATGATTTTAATGCCCAAATTAAAATCGAGATAGTTAATGTTTCTTTTTAATTAATTATAAATATATGATTAATTTGTATATAAATACTTATAATTTCTAAAATATATATTAGAGGATATACTCACTTTTTTACAAAAAATAAAGATAATATTTTAAAATATTATAATAATAAAAATTCTATTAAAAAATGAAATCAAATAAAATAATTAGATTTTTTGAATCATTCAAAAATGTTGAAAAAGAAAGAAAAGGAGAATGCACTCCAGAAAAATGTGAAACTTTAGATGGAATGAAAAGTTCTGCTTGTTGCAAACTAGGATTTGTCTGTCCTTGCTTAAAAAAAGATTTAAAATGTGGAATACATAAGATTAGAATAATTAATTGTAGCAAATTTCCAAGAACAAGAAAAGATTTGGAATTAGTAAAAAATTGTGGGTATTATTGGTAAAAAATGGAATCAAGAGGTAGTAGAAAGTATAGTGCTCCTTATAAAAAAACAAATTTAGTTAAATTTCTAATTTTTATTCATGCAATCTTTTTTATTACATGGGCAGGATTATTTTTTATTCCAAGTTCAGTATGGCCAGATAGAATATTTTATCATTTTTGGTATGTTATTTCAGTTTTAGTATTTAATTTTTCATGGGGTAATCTTCTAAGAATTAAAAATAATAGAAAAAATGGGTTATTCGTATGCATGTTAACAACTATAACACAATATGCTAGAGGCCATAACCTAAATGATCAAAATAATTATAGCCATTCATTCTTTAAAGAAATGTTATCTAAATTTAATAGATATAATCTAGAGAATCATTCTGAGAAGATCATAAGTGTTTTAG
Organism: Candidatus Woesearchaeota archaeon; assembly: GCA_964444465.1. Lineage (GTDB taxonomy): Archaea > Nanobdellota > Nanobdellia > SCGC-AAA011-G17 > JACPNG01 > JACPNE01. Next base: position 13,283 of record CAYUGZ010000009.1, read on the forward strand.
CTTTCTTAAGCTTGTTTATTATTAGTTATCAATATTTTTTCTTATACTAATTAAATTTTTATATTAGTAAAGACTAGCTCTTTAGATGAAAATTGGTGATTTCATAAAGATAAAAACTTCTACTTTAGAGTATGAAGGATGTTTAATGCCTAGTTTAACTAAAGAGATATTAGTTTTAAAACTAAAAAATGGATATAATATTGGAATAGAGAAAAAAAGAATAAAAAACATTAAGATATTAAAAAAACATAAAAATTCTAAGATTAAAAAACAAAAAATAAAAGTTAATAAAAATCTCCCTACAATCTCAATATTACATACTGGGGGAACGATAGCCTCTGAAGTTGATTATAGAACAGGAGGTGTAGAATCTAAGTTTACTCCAGAAGAATTAATAGCTATGTTTCCAGAATTAAATAAGATAGCTAATATTCATAGTACATTTTTATCAAATATGTTTTCTGAAGACATGAGATTTAAACATTATTCAATAATAGCAAAAGCTGTTGTAAAAGAAATAAAAAAAGGAGTTAAAGGGGTTATAATTGGACACGGAACTGATACAATGCACTATACAGCTGCAGCATTATCCTTTATGTTAGAAAATTTACCTATTCCCGTATTGTTAGTTGGAGCTCAAAGATCTTCAGACAGGCCAAGCTCAGATGCTGCTACTAATCTAATATGTGCAGCTGAATTTATTGCTAAAACGGATTTTAATGGTGTTGGAATTTGTATGCATGAATCTTTAGATGATAATAATTGTTTGATACTTCCTGCATGTAAAACTAGAAAATTTCATACAAGTAGAAGAGATGCATTTAAAGTTGTAAATTCTGATGTAATTGCTAAAATTAATTATAAAACAAAATCTATGGAATTTTTTTATAAATATGAAAAGAATAAAGGCCCTGTTAAGTTATTAGATAAAATGGAAGAAAAAGTTGCTTTAGTTAAAGTCCATCCTAATTTTATGCCTGAACAATTTGAATTTTATAGAAAAAATAAATATAAAGGATTGGTTATAGAAGGAACTGGATTGGGGCAAGCTCCAATTGGAACTACAGATATTATATCTAAAATAAATTCTAAGAATCTAAAAGCTATTAAAGATTTAGTTAAATCTGGTTGTGTTGTTGTAATGACCTCTCAATGTGTCTTTGGGAGGGTTCAAATGCATGTTTATAGTGGAGCTATTGACTTAACAAATGCAGGTGTTATCTCTGGAGAAGATATGTTATCAGAAGTTGCATTAGTAAAATTATCATGGTTATTAGGAAATTTTAATAAAAAAGCTAAAGATTTAATTAAAGAGAATCTTAGAGGTGAGATTAACAAAAGATTAATGCCAGAACATTTCTTATGACACATATAAAAGAATTCATTAATAATATTAGATGGGGTAAGAATTTAGATAGAGAGATATTAGCTACAATGATTGCAAGTGAAGAACTTTATGTTGTTACAACTCCAGATCATGTAACTTTAAGTACAACTTTAAGAGCTGTTAAATTAGCTAAAGAAAGAAAAACTCCAATAACAAGTTTAATTTTAAATAAAGTTTATAATAAAAATTTCGAATTAAGCTTAGAAGAAATAGAGGAAGCTTCTGATTGCAATGTTTTAGCTGTTCTTCCACATGAAGTAAGTATTTTAGAAGCGTTAGCAAAAAACATCCCTAGTAGTCTACACAAACAAACTAATTCAACTATTGAATATAATAAATTAGCAGCTGCTTTAACTGGAGAAGAATATAGCTATCCTAGATTTAAAGATTTTTTTAATAGAATAATGGGAAAAATTCAAAAACAAGAGATTAATAGAGCTGTTTTTAAAAAGTCTAGAAAATAAATATAATTATAAAAAATTAGTTTAACACCATTCATTGACGAACACTTCAGATCTTGGATCAACCCAATCTTTTGAAAAATAAACTCCTTCTCCAGTTGGTTTCATTCCAATTACATCACTATCTTTACATGTTATAATAACGTCAATACAATAGTTTTCTTCATTACATATGGCTTTTGTCCATACTGTAGTTCTACTATCAAAAGGGTCTTCATTAGTTGAAGAAACTTCTATAACTGATCCTAACAATATAGATGTAACCAACATTGCTATTGTGATTGAAAATGTGATTATTTTTTTCATTTTATTACCCCATTTAGTACTACTTAACAATGATAACTGAGTTTATAAATCTTCCGATTTATGACCCCTCAAAAGTGAAGATATAGGCTCTATACACCTATTTTATTTAAATACTTCAAAAAGAAAGGTTTTTATACAAGCAAAAAATCTTGTTAAAATGAATGAAAGAGTGGAAGCATTACTAAGAATTCTTATTGGCTTAATTAGTGGGATTATACTAACCTTATGGAAAGTCTTAATCCAAGTTATTGTTATTATTCATTGGATTTTTGTGCTTATAAGTGGAGAAAGATCTAAGGGATTGGCTGAATTTGTAGAGATGTGGAATACTCAAATTTATGTTTATTTAAGATACATGACTTTAGTATCTAATGAAAGACCATTTCCATTCAAAGGATTAACTAAAAACTTATCTTCTTTTAAGAAATAATTTTAATATGAATCGAACAATAAAGATAATATCTATACTAAGAAAAGAATATCCTAGATCTAAAACCTCTTTATTAATAAGAAATCCTTTAGAATGTTTAATAGCTACTATACTAAGTGCTCAATGTACTGATAAAAGAGTTAATGTTGTAACTAAAGACTTGTTTAAAAAATATAAAAAAGCTAAAGATTATGCAAATTCTAATTTAAAAACATTAGAAAAAGATCTTAGTTCAATTAATTTTTATAAAAATAAATCTAAATCCATCAAAAAAACTTGTAAAATTCTAGTTAAAGAACATAATGGAGAAGTTCCAAATAAATTAAATAAATTAATTAAATTGCCTGGAGTGGGAAGAAAAACAGCTAATGTTGTTTTAGGAAATGCTTTTAATATTCATGAGGGTTATGTTGTAGATACACACAATTTGAGATTAGCTTATAGATTAAACTTAACAAATAACAAAAACCCGATAAAAGTAGAGCAAGATTTAGTAAAAATAATTCCTAAAAAAGATTGGTTAGATCTAAGTCATATGTTTATTGATCATGGAAGGGCTGTTTGTAAAGCTCCAACTCCTATATGTAATAAATGTCTTCTTAACAAAATATGTACTAAAATTGATGTTAATAAAAGAAAATAATTAAGCTTTTACTTCAGTAGTTGATTCTTCACTACCCCATTTAGCATAACCATGTTCTTCTAATTCATTTACTAAATCTTTTCCTCCAGATTCAACAATTTTTCCATTAACTAAAACATAAACTTTGTCTGGAGTTAGGTAATTCAAAATTCTTTGATAATGAGTTATGATTAATACAGCCATGTTTTTAGTTTTAATTTTATTAATACCATTAGCTACTGTTTTTAATGAATCAATGTCTAATCCTGAATCAGTCTCATCTAAAATTGCCATTTTTGGTTCTAAAACAGCTAATTGAAGAATCTCTGCTCTTTTCTTTTCTCCTCCAGAAAATCCTTCATTTAAATAACGATTCATAAAAGATTTATCCATCTTTAATAATTCTAATTTTTCTGTTAATACTTTTCTAAAGTCCATAACATTAATTGGAGATTTTCTTTTAGAATTTAATGCGGTTCTTAGGAAATTAGAAACTGAAACTCCAGATACTTCACTTGGATACTGAAATGATAAAAATAATCCTTTTTTAGCTCTTTCATTTGGTTCCATTTCAGTTATATCTTCTCCATTATATAGAATTTTTCCTTTAGTGATCTCATATTTTGGATGCCCCATTAAAACATAAGCTAAAGTTGATTTACCTGAACCATTTGGGCCCATAAAAGCTACTATTTCTCCATTATTAACTTTTAGATTAACTCCTTTTAGTATTTCCTTACTATCTATACTAACATGTAAATTTTTAACTTCTAACATTTTTCCCCTCCAATAATCTAATTCCGTCTCTTAATGAAACTAATGAGCATGTAACACATTTTACTCTTGCAGGTCCAACCTCAATTCCAATTAATTTGATCATATCTTCTTTTGTTAAATTTTTTAATTCATTTATTGATTTTCCTTTTATATGTTCAGTTAATAAAGAAGCTGAAGCAACTGAAATAGCACAACCTTTTCCTATAAACTTAACATTCTCTACTTTATCATTATTTAACTTAACTTGTATCTCTACTTCATCTCCACAACTTGGATTAAAACATCTTTCTTTAAAATCTGCATTATCTAAAACTCCAAAGTTTAATGGATTTTTATATAAATCTAGAATATGTTCCATATACATTTCTTGATTCATAAATTCATTCATTTGAAAACCCCTTTAACTTTCTCTAATGTTTCAGCTAAGTAATCAATTTCTTCCTTTGTGTTATACAAATAAAAACTGGCTCTTACAGATCCAGTTAGATTCATTAATTTCATAGTGGGCATAGCACAGTGATGTCCTCCACGAACAGCTATTCCATTGTCATCTAATAAAGAAACTATATCATGCGGATGTATATTAATTAGATTAAATGAGATTAGAGCCCCTCTTTTTTCTGAATCTAAAGGGCCATACATCTCTAGATTTTTTACTTTAGATAATTTTTTTATCGCATATTCTGTTAATTCTTTTCCATGTTCTCTAATATTGTCCATTCCTATCTCATTTAAGTAATCAATGGTGGCTCCAAAACCAATTGCTCCAGCGATGTTTGGTGTGCCTGCTTCAAATTTCCAAGGAAGTTCATTAAATTTAGCATCGTCAAATTTAACTTCTAAAATCATATCTCCACCATAATTAAATGGCTGCATTTCATTAAGTAAATCTTTTTTTCCATATAATACTCCTATTCCAGTTGGACCTAACATTTTATGAGCAGAAAAAACTAAAAAATCACAATCAATATCTTTAACATCAATTGGTAGATGAGGAACTGATTGTGCAGCATCTACAACAAATAAAGCATTATTTTTATGTGCTATTCTTCCAATTTCTTTTATTGGATTAATTGTTCCTAAGAAATTTGATATATGTGTTACAGAAACGATTTTTGTTTTTTTGTTTATTGGAAGATCCTTTAAATCTAAAGTTCCATCATTCTTTATTTTTATAAATTTAAGTTTTAATCCTAATTTTTTTGAAATTTGCTGCCATGGAACTAGATTAGAATGATGCTCCATTTGTGTTAATACAATCTCATCTCCTTCTTTTAATTGATCAGATAATGAATACGCTAAAAGATTTAGTGATTCTGTAGTTCCTTTTGTAAAGATTGTCTCTTCAAAACTTGCATTAATAAACTTAGCAATTTTTTTATGAGCTTCTTCAAATTTTGATGTAGCTTCTTCACTTAATTTATGTAATCCCCTATGGACATTTGAGTTATAATTTGAATAATATTCTGTTATAGCATTAATTACTTGTTTTGGTTTTTGTGTTGTTGCTGAGTTGTCTAAATAAACTAATTGTTTGTTGTGGATCTTTCTGGATAAGATTGGAAAATCTTTTCTTAATTTCTCTATTTTATTTTTTGAAGTAGTTACCATGCTTGTTTCACCTCAATCAATTTTTTTAGTTTTTCTCTTAAATTTTCATTTTCTATTTTAGTTATGAAAGATTCGAAAAACCCATTAACTATCAATTTTGTAGCTTCTTTTTCTTGAATTCCTCTAGACTTTAAATAAAATAATTTTTCATCATCAACTTGAGAAACTGTTGCTCCATGAGAACATTTAACATCATGATTATTAATTTCTAAATTTGGGATTGGATCTACTTCAGCGTCTTTACTCAATAATAATATATCTTCTTTTTGATAACCATTTGATCCAAAAGCATTAGATTCTATTCTTACTAATCCTCTACAAATAGCTTTAGATTTATTGTTTAATGCTCCTTTACTTACCATATCACTATTTGTATTTGGTGCATTGTGTATTGTATTAAAGCATAAATCAAAATTTTGTTGATTTGCTCCAAAAAATAAACTATAATTATTAGAAGAAGCTCCTTCTCCATTTAATATACTTGTAATGTTTGATAAAGTAAAAGAACTCCCCAAATAACAATCTAACCAATCAAAACTAGAATCTTTGTTAACATTTGATCTTCTTGTAACCAAATTAATAGATTCTTCATTTAAATTTTGTATTGTTGAAAAATTTATTTTTGAATTATTTTTTGTGAAAACTTCTACAATCTCAGAATAAAAAGATTTATTGTTATTATTTTTTGTTTGGATTATATTAGCTTTTGAATTTTCTTCAGCCACTAAAAATATTGTATCTAATTGAGTATCTGTATTTACATCTAGATTAATATGGATAGAATCGTTAACTTCTACATTTTTTGGAATGTAAATAAAAATCCCCCTCCCAAATAAAGCTTTATGAAGTAATGTAAATTTGTTATCTTTAATAGATGTCATAAAATGTTCTTTGATTATTGTAGAATATTCATTATTTTTTAATGCTTCTTCAAAAGATAGAACAATAACATCTTTATTTTCTACTTTAACTGAATTTGTAATTTGATTTAATGAATTAATGTCTTCAAAATTAATTCTGTTAGTATCTGTTATAACAGACATACTATATTTTAGATTAGGTGTAGAAATTTTATTAAATTCATTAAGTGCCTTTAATCTTAAATCTAAAAGCCATTTGGGTTCGTTTAACTTACTAGATAACTCTTTTACAGTTTTTTCCTTGATTGTATATGTCATTTCTCTCACTAATCCTTATCACCTTTTTAGAATCTAACCTAAAGATCCTTCCATTTCTAGTTCAATCAATCTATTAAATTCAATAGCATATTCTAATGGAAGTTGTTTTGAAACAGGCTCCATAAATCCACGAACAATCATTTTGGTTGCTTCCTCTTCTGATAAACCTCTGGACATTAAATAAAATATTTGATCTTGTCCAATTTTTCCTACAGTAGCCTCATGAGCAACATCAACATTATCATTTTCTTTTACTTCCATTGTTGGAAATGTATTAGACTGAGATTTATTATCCATCATTAATGCATCGCATTGTACATTTGATTTAATATTCTTAGCTCCTTTTACAACTTTTAATAACCCTCTATAAGATGTTACCCCTCCATCTTTACTAATAGATTTAGAAACTATAGTAGAACTTGTATTAGAAGCTAAATGAATAACCTTCATTCCAGTATCTTGATTTTGTCCTTTTCCAGCATAAGCAATTCCTATAGATTCGCATTTTGCTCCTGGTTCTGTTAACAATGAACAAGGATATAACATAGTTGTATTAGATCCAGTGTTTCCATTAATCCATTCTATTACTCCATTTCTAGAAACAATTGCTCTTTTTGTGTTTAAATTAAAAGTTTTTTTGCTCCATGATTCCATAGATGTATATCTAACCTTAGCATTTTTCTTAACATAAATCTCTACACAACCTGCATGTAAATTATAAGCATCTTTGAACAATGGATTTGAACAACCTTCTATATATCTAACTTCTGAACATTCATCTGCTATGATCAATGTGTGTTCAAATTGTCCAGATTTCTTTGCATTCATTCTAAAATATGCTTGTAAAGGAACAGTAACTTTAACATTTTTTGGAACATAAATAAAAGTCCCACCACTCCATACAGCTGCATGTAAAGAAGCAAACTTATGATCATTAATTGGAACACATTTTGTCATAAAATACTCTTTAACTAATTCTGGATATTTTTTTAATGCTTCATCCATATCCTCAAAAATAACTCCTTTCTTAGCCCACTCTTCTTTTAAGTTATGATATGCTGTTATTGATTCATATTGAGAACCAGCACCAGCTAAAGCATTTTTTTCTGCTTCTGGAATGCCTAATTTTTCAAATGTTTTTCTTATGTCTTCTGGGACGTCTTCCCATTTTGTTGCATGAGACTTTTCATGTGGATTAATGTAATAAGTTATCTCATCTAAATTTAAATTCTCAAGAGTTGGACCCCAATTTGGAAGTTCAGTTTCTTGAAATATTTTTAATGATTGTAACCTCTTTTTTAACATCCATTCAGGTTCATTTTTAGAAGCAGATATTTTTCTAACAACCTCCTCATTTATACCAGGGAGAGTTTTATCTACATATTTCTCTTCATTCGCATGATCGAATATTTCTCTAGTAATTTCAACTGCTTCAGTCATTTCTCCCCCTAATCAACTAAAAGAACTTCCGCAACCACATGTAGACTGAGCATTTGGATTTTCTATTTTAAATCCAGATTCATTTAATCCATCTACAAAATCAATTTTTAATCCAGTTAACATTCCTAGATGTTCTTTAGCCAAGAAAATTTTTACTCCATCTAACTCAATTACTTGGTCGTCTTCTTTTTGTTCATCAAATGCTAAATCATATGAAAGTCCAGAACAACCTCCAGGAGATAATCCAATTCTCAAACCTTGAGCATTTTTTTCTTTTGAAATTAATTCTTTTACTTTATTTATAGCTCCTTCAGTTAGAGTTATTGGTTGTTTATTGTTATCTTCAGTTTTTTTACTAGATTCTTCAACTGGAGTAGCAGCTATTTCATTTACTTTTGCCATCATTTCATTAAAAGTTTCTTCAGGCATTCCATGACCCCTACATCCTTGTTCTAATGTCTCTATTGTGTTAATGTGACATCCTACACATTGTAATCCATAAGACATTAAAGTATTTGCTACTTGTGGATGTTTAGAGATTACATCTCCTATGGTCATATCTTTTGATATTAATTCTTGTTTTGTTTCTTGCATTTTCATTCCCCCATTATAGTTTTAGTTTTATTTACAAGCTTCACAGAGATTACAATCATCTGGAAGTTTTACAAATTTTTTATGAATATCACAAATTAGTTCACATTTTCTTATTACTGCTATAATATTTTGTGTTTCCCTTATCAAATCATCTCTATTTTTTATCTTTGATGCTGATTCTTTTATTGTTGACTTGACTATTGGATTAAATTCTATTTTATTTGCTCTTTTATTATTGATATATTGAGAGACTGTTGATTCTCTAATATGTAATAAACTAGCAATTTTTTTTTGATCTAACCCTTGTTCTTTTAAATGAATACTAATATACTTCCTTATTGAAGGTAATATATAGTGATATTCAATCTCTTGTGGTTGTAATAATTGAAGTGTCATTTTAGTTCACATATGTGAAGATTTATAAAGATTGTTATTTTTCCTATGATCTAATCTAAGAAGAGATTATTAAATATTGAAGTAAGATATAATTTATTTTTCCACTACCCAACTTCTAGAATCAAATTTCTTCCCATTCCATTTATATTGTGTTAGTTTATCTCTGCTAGGGCAACAATTGGGATCCCTCCATCTTGGGTATGATTTTGAAATAATTAGATTTCCTTCTTTAATTATTAGTTCTCCTTGAGCAATGTTTTTTACATTTAATAAAAAATCAAATTCATTTTCTTTGATTCCAATTACAGAATAATCTTGAATTCCAATATTACCTTGTGATTCTGATTCAAATATTATCTCTGGAATTTTATCTCCAGTTAGATCATATAAACTTATTTTTGTGCCCATCTTTCTAATATTATTTTTATACATAAAAATCTTGTCAACTGCTCTATTAAACATTTCATGACTTCTATCATCAGATATCTTAAATATTTTAAGTATTGCAGCAATCATAACTGAATCTTTTATCTTTATTGCTGATGGGAACTCTGCTTGAGTTACAGTAATAACTTCTTGATCAGTATAACAATCTAAATTAGTATAGATTAATGGATTATTCAAAGATCTTGAGGATAATTTGAGTATGTTCTCAAATCTTTTTCTATTTTTTCTATCATTGTTATGTGGATATAAAAAATCATGAATAAATGAATCATTATCAGAACATTTTTCAGATGAATAAAGTCTATCTATTGGTGTGAACATGCTACTTTCTTTTTGCTTACCAACAAAAACACCTATGTCTCTATTTTTATTAGATTTATTAAATAATTCACTAAATTTAATCCCTATTAATCCTTCTCCAAAATTATTTACTATAATCTTAGCTTGTTTCTTCCAGCCAAGATTTTTCATTATATTAATTCTAGTCCAAAACTTTTGATAAGCTAATCCCTCTAACAATCCAGATTTGTACAATTCATAAAATCTAGAAGCATTTCTATATGACCATGTTGAAGTATTTTTTAATATAATTCTAGCTTTTTCTAATTTGTATAATGACTTAGCAATTCCAATTAATGAAGTTAGATTATAATTACTCTTTAATTTCTTAGCTAGATTTTCTATAGAATTGATTCTAGAATCATCTGAATCAAATCGTTTAAATAATTCTTTTTTCATTTCAGAAGAAATTATTTTAGTAGTATCTACCTCATTATAACCAGTTAAACTCATCCTAATTAATTTGCCTTCTAATTTAGATCCAACATCTCTAACAAATTTAGAAACTTCTACAATTGAAGCAGCATATAAAAACTTTCTAAAATTTTTTATATGAGAACCTAAAACACCATCTAAATTATTTGATCTAGAAACATATCTAGAGATAGTAGCTGCTTTAGCTATCTTATTGTGTAAAGATAATTCATGTTTTTCATCACCTACCACATCTCTTCTTTGATTTATAGCATGCCAAGCAATCTTATAGGGTTTTTTCTTTGTTCTAACTAAAGATGCTTTAAATTTTCTATTATCTACTGTAACTATCCTATGTTGTTCATTAATCCTTGTCCAAGATATTGGAAATTGTGCATTTACAATGTTAGGAAAGAGTAAAGATAAACTTAAGAAACAAGGAAGTAGTTTAGTACTCTTTGTTATATCTGTAATTCTCATTAATATTAGTGGCACAACAACATTATAATCTTTTTTATAATGAATAACTTATTATAAATTAACTTTCCATATAAGCAGTATAAGCATCATAAGATGGATCTAATCTCTTGATTACATCTACAATTTGATCATCCCAATCTCTTTCATATAATTTTTTTAAATGTTCTAATCCTACTGAACCTATTTCAAAAAGAACATCTGGAGCAACTTCTTTTCTTTTAAGTGATTGCTTATGTCTAATATCTTTTTCTTTTGATTCATCTATAATACCTACTAGCTGAACTGTGAGCCCATACATTCTTTCTATTATTTCATTTCTAAGATTATTATATTGTTTTGCATACCAAACAATCATTTTTTTAGAAAAATCTGATTTAATCTCATCTCCAAGTGCACCACTTAAAAAATTTAAAGTAAATTTTCTTACTGGTTTTTGTGCTTTTAATATTCTTTCTAAAGAAGGTCTACATTCTACCTCTCCACTAGCCCCAATAACTTTTCCAGTAGTATATTCATTATTTTTCCATCTCATCAAAAGTTCTTCAATAGGTTCTCTACGTTCCTCATCTCTTAATCCAGGCATTAGAAATCTTATACTCCTCTTTTCTCCAGCTTCCCTAAATAGGTCAATAGCTTTATCTCTATTATTCCACTCACCAAGTCTCCAAGCAGCATAACGAATAAGACCATCAGAGATAGGATATCTTTTCTCCCAATCATCAAATCCAACTTCTGAATAATTAGTTTGATCTTCCATCTAAATCAATTTAATTATCATAAAAAGTTTAATAAATCTAATCATTTCAAAAAAAATTAACAAAACATTATTAAATGATTAAATTTCAAAGTTCTTATGGAAATAAATAAAGATACTAAAATTAAATTAAACAATGGAATAGAAATTCCTATAATTGGATTTGGTGTGTGGCAAATTCCTCCAGGAAAAGAAACAGAAGATTCTGTTTTACATGCATTAAAAGTAGGATATAGACATATTGATGGGGCAGCAATGTATGGTAATGAAGAAGATGTTGCTAAAGCTATCAAGAAATCTGGAATTCCAAGGAAAGAAATTTTTATAACAACTAAAATTAGAAATGATATGCATGATGATCCAGAAAAAACATTTAATGAAAGTTTAGAAAAACTACAAACAGATTATGTTGATTTATATATGATTCATTGGCCAATGCCAGAAAGAAATGAAACTTGGAAGTTCTTAGAAAAATTATTAGAAGAGAAAAAAGCTAAAGCTATAGGTGTTGGTAATTTTACTATAAGACATCTAAAAGAATTAGCTGAAATAGCAACAATAACCCCTGCTATTAACCAAGTTGAACACAATCCTTATAGAAATAGAAAAGATATAATTGAATATTGTAAAGAAAAAGGGATTGAATTAGAAGGTTATTGTCCATTAACAAGGGGGCAAAAATTAGATGATTCTAAATTAATAGAAATTGCTAAAAAATATAATAAAACTACTGCTCAATTATTAATAAGATGGGCATTACAACATAACATCATCTGTATTCCTAAATCTAAAACACCTTCAAGGATTGAAGAAAATTTTAATGTTTTTGATTTTGAGATTTCTCAAGAAGATATGGATAATATGGATTCGTGGAATGAAGATTTAATCATAACAAGAGATCCAGAACAAATGCAATAAAATGGAAAATTTAATTACTTTAAATAATGGAATTAAGATGCCTTTATTGGGATTTGGAACTTCTAGAACAAAAGGAGAAACAGAAAGAATAGTTCTTGAAGCATTAAAAGCAGGATACAGACAATTTGATACTGCATCTAGATATGAAAACGAAGAAGAGGTGGGAAATGCTATTAAAAAAAGTGGAATTCCTAGAGAAGAAATTTTTATTACAACTAAAATTGGTTCAATGGAAGGAGAACATGGTTATCCAGAAAAAGCATTTAATGATAGTTTGAAGAGATTACAAGTAGATTATATTGATTTATATTTAATTCATTGGCCTACTTCTGGAAGATTAGAAGTTTGGAAGTTTTTAGAGAAAAAGTTAGAAGAGGGAAAAGTAAAATCTATTGGGGTTGGTAATTTTACAATAAGACATTTAAAAGAATTGTTTGAGAATTCCAAAATAATTCCTGTTGTAAATCAAGTTGAATTCAATCCTTTCCTATATCAAAAAGAATTATTGGAATTTTGTAATGAAAATAAAATACATTTAGAAGGATATTGTCCATTAACAAGAGGGCATAAGTTAGATGACTCAAGATTAATAGAAATATCTAAGAAATATAAGAAAAGCCCAGCTCAATTATTAATTAGATGGGCTTTACAACATAATGTTATTTCAATTCCAAAGTCTCAATCTGAAGTAAGAATGAAAGAGAATCTTGAAGTGTTTGATTTTGAAATTTCTGAAGAAGATATGAATATTATGAATTCCTGGAATGAAAATTTTAGGGTAACAAGTGATCCTGAAAAAATTCCTTAACTTCACCATCTAGAAATATTCAAAATATTAGTTTCTTTAGCTCTCTTAAACAATTCTTCTGTTATCTCTAAATCTTTAGTTAAATATTCTTTTAATTTATCCCAATTTTTTTCAATACACAATTCTGCTATCTTACTTCCATCCATTTCTAAAACATCTAATCCAATTAATTTACCATAATCACTAAGTTTCCCTCTTGTTTTTCCATATCTATAAGCATTAATCTTTTCTCTTAAATCTATAACTAATTTCAATATAAAAGGGATAATTTTTATGTTATGAATAAAACTCCTTGAGGTAATAAATGGAAGATCAAAATTAATAATATTAAATCCTACAATTATACTACTTGGATTCTCTTTTTTTATTTTATCCCATTCATTCCAGAATTCACTAAGAATTTCTTTTTCTTTTTCATTCATGAATATTTTATTTTCATTTTTATATCTTATTCCTAATGCAATAATTTTAGAATCAATTGGATTAATTAATTTAGTTTTTTCTTCCTCTTCTAAATTATTATATCCTTCTAGATTAATAGGACAGGTTTCTATATCAACAATGAAATAGTTATCATACATCATTTAATGAAGAAAACAAAATTTATAAACCTTTTTTATAAGTTATAATTATGTTATCAGAACAAGAATTAAAAAAGTATAGTAGCCATATAGTATTAGAAGAGATAGGTAAAGAAGGACAAGAAAAATTAAAGAATGCTAAAATCTTAATAATTGGATTAGGCGGATTAGGTTCTCCTTCTGCTTTATACTTAGCTGCTGCGGGAATTGGAACTTTAGGATTGGTTGATTTTGATACTGTTGAAGAAAATAATCTACAAAGACAAATAATTCATTCTATTAAAGATTTGAAAAAATCAAAATTAGAATCAGCAAAAGAATCTATTTTAAGTTTGAATGAAAATATAAAATTAAATCTTCATAATATAAGGATAAATGATAGTAATATTGAATTAATAAAAGATTATGATTTGGTTATAGATTGTACTGATAACTTACAAGTTAGATATTCAATAAATGATGCTTGTTTAAAATTTAACAAGCCTTTAATTTATGGCGGAATTTCTAAATTTGAAGGTCAAGTTTCTGTTTTTAATTATAAAAATGGACCTTGCTTTAGATGTTTTATTAAAGAAGATAAAAGAAATATTCTAAATTGTAATGAAACAGGAGTATTAAGTTCAATTCCTGGAGTGATAGGAACTATAGAAGCGACTGAAGCTTTGAAAATTATATTAGATAAAGGAGAGGTTCTTAGTGGAAAATTATTATTTTATGATGCTTTAAATTCAAAGTTTAGAGAGATTAAAATAAACAAACAAAAAGATTGTGTTTGTAATGAAAATTGAGTTTGAATAAAGAAGATTTAAAAACTTAAATTCAGTATTCTTATTATGAATAATTATAAAAATATAAAATTTAAAGCTGGAATTGAAGTTCATCAACAGCTTGAAACTAATAATTTATTCTGTTCCTGTCCTAGTTTAGTTAACGATAATAATGAAGTAAGTAATGAAATTAAAAGAAAGTTAAGAGCTGTAGCTGGTGAATTAGGAGAAGTAGATATAGCTACATTACATGAAATAAAAAAAGGAAGAGAATTTTCTTATCAAGCTAAAGAAACATCATCTTGTTTAGTTGAGTTGGATGAAGAACCACCACATGAAATAAATAAAGAGGCTTTAGACACAGCATTAGAAATATCTTTATTGTTTAAAGCTAATATTATTGATGAACTTCATGTTATGAGAAAGATTGTTATTGACGGTTCTAATGTCTCGGGATTTCAAAGAACAATGTTAATTGCAACAGATGGTTATATTAATACTTCTAAAGGTAAGGTTAATATTCCTACAATATATTTAGAGGAAGAAGCAGCTAAAAAAATAAATGAAGATGAAAATAATGTTAATTATAGTTTAGATAGATTAGGGATTCCTTTAATTGAGATTGATACAGATGCAAGTATTAAAGATCCTGAACATGCAAAAGAAGTCTCTTCTATTATTGGAATGATATTAAGAAGTACTGAAAAAGTTAAGAGAGGTATTGGTTCTATAAGACAAGATGTTAATTTATCTATATTAGATAAAGAAAGAATTGAGATTAAAGGGTTTCAGGATTTAAGATACATGCCTAAAGTTATTGATGGAGAAATATTAAGATTAAGTAAATTAAAAAAAATTAAATCTGAAGTTAGAAGAGCTAATGTAGATGGTTCTACTACTTTTTTAAGACCTTTACCTGGATCAGCTAGATTATATCCAGAAACTGATGTTGCCCCTATTAAAATTACAAGAGAAAGATTAGCTATAATTAAACTTCCTGAATTAATAGTTGAAAGAGCTCTTGAAATTGAGAAAAATTATGATATCTCTCCTGAACAGGCCCATGGCATTGTTAGTGGTGCTAACTTAATAACTGGAGGTATTAGATATGATAAACTATTTTTGGATGTAGCTCCCAAAATAAAAAAAGAATATTCTGGATTTCTAGCTGAAACTATTTTATCCATTCCTAAAGAATTAAGAAGAAAACATAAAATTGAATATAAATTTAGTGATAAATTATTTAGGGATGTTTTTGAAGCTTTTAATCTAGGAAAAATTTCAAAGAACTCTATTTTTGAGATTTTTTTGAATGATTCTAAAGGAAAAAAAGTAAATTTAAATGATTATAAGATAATAGATGATAAAGAATTAATGAAAGAAATAGAAAAAATAGTAAAAGAAAAAAAAGATTTAGGTTTTAATGCTATAATGGGTTTAGTAATGGGTAAATATAAAGGAAAAGTAGATGGAAAGAAAGCTTCTGAAATTATTGAGAAGATAATGAAATAATACTACTTATGATTCATTCCTTTAAAAAATACACCTACAAACAAAACAATCATTCCTGCAACTAGTATTCCTAATGGATTATTAAAAATTTGTGTAGCACCAACAACTACAAGGGCTAGACCAATACCCCCAATAATATTCTTCTATTATTTTAGATAATAATGAATTCATATATTAAATATCACATATACAAACTAATGTATCCTCCTCTGAACACTTCCATCTATTATAAGCATATCCATCTACTTGACATCTATTCTTACATTCTAGATCAAATATTTCAGAAGCCAATGGGCTAGCTATCCCAACCGCAAGTTCTCTACAATCTTTTTCTTTAGTATCAATCTCTTTATAAGTTAAAGAACATGAACTTACAAATATTAATAGAAATACAATAAACGTATAAAACCTCATTTAAAAAATTAAATTAATATATTTATATAATTTATGATTAAAATTTATCTTATTATTATACAAATTTCAATCATCTTAAATTCTTCAACTTCCCAAACTCATAAACTTTATCTGAAACAACATAAACCTCAAATTCATTTAAATCTTGTTTTAAAAAAGGACTTAACAATCTTGATTTAAACACATCTGTTCCTTCAGTAACTAAATTAAAAGAAGGAATAACAATTAATTTTTTATTTTTAAATTTTCCAACTAAAAAACATTTGTATAACTCAGATCTAGTCTTAGATCTAATAGAAATAGCAGGATGTTCATGACCAATTATAATAATTTTAGAAGAACTAAAATCTAAATCTTCAGGAATAATCTCTCCATGACAGATATAATAATCATTTATTTTATAATATAATCTAGTGGATAAATCTCTTTTTTTAGCTATAGGCTCTAAAATCTTATCATGATTTCCTTTAATTAATATTAATTCTTTACAATTCTTAATTAATAAATCAAGAATTTTTAATACATCTCTCCATTCAGAATCTGATATTATCCCAAATTCATGTTTAAAATCTCCGTTTAATACTATTTTATCAATCTCAATTTTAGAAAATATTTTATTTAATCTTTCAAAAGTTTCTTTAAATTGGAATTTAGGAAGCAATATACCTTGTTTATTCAACAATTCTTCATAACCAAGATGCATATCTGATATAATCAATATTTTCTCTTTTTTAAGATACAATCCCAAGTCAATCATATCTAAATTATTATCAATCTTCATAAAAATGAGAGAATAACAATATTTAAATAATATAACTCTTCAATAAAAATATAATAGGGGGTCAAAATGGCAAAATCTGAAGGAAAATCTAATGATAAAAGGATTAGAGCGGTTTATAATATAGCTATATTAGTCTTGTTATTGGTTACAGCAAGCTATGCTATTGCTAATTTTCATATAAAAGGTGATGGTCTTAATGATATTACTGGACAAGCAGTAGCACAACAAGCATATCAAAAAGGTGTAACAGATACACAACTTTTAGTTACACAAGAAATAATCAAACAACTAAATGAACAAGGTTTTGTTGAAGTTCAAGTACCAACAGAAAATGGTCAAACAGTAACAATAAGATTAGGAATTTTACAACAACCTGCTCAATAAAAAAATAATTCTTTTTTTATTTTTTAAATCAATTCTATTTACAAAAACCTTTTAAAATAAGATTAGCCTAATAATAAAATGTTAGAAGTTTGGTTATATTCTATTATTAGCGTAGTAATAGTCTCATTGATATCTTTGATAGCAGCAATACCAATGTTGATTAAGAAAAAAGTATCTGACAAAGTTCTATTATTTTTTTTAAGTATGTCTGTTGGAGTATTATTAAGTACAGTATTCATAGACTTCCTTCCAGAAATAGCATCTAATGGATACACATTAGGAGTTTCATTAAATATTTTGTTGGGATTTTTAGTATTTTTTATATTAGAAAAACTAGTTCACTGGCATCATAATAAAAACCATAAAGATGATGAACATGTTCATGGACATGGACATGCTTACCATTTAGCTTCAGTAAATTTAATTGGAGACGGAGTTCATAATTTTTTAGATGGATTAGTTATAGCAGGAGCTTATTCTGTAAATATAGTTTTAGGGATAACAGCTACAATCTCAGTTATATTTCATGAGATCCCACAAGAGATAGCTGACTTTGGTGTTTTGTTGTACTCTGGAATGTCAAAGAAAAGAGCATTAACATTTAATTTTATGTCTGCAATAATGGCTGTTATTGGTGTGATCATAGGATTGTTATTGGTTAATAAAATTGAAGGTTTTGAAAGATTTATAATTCCATTCGCTGCTGGAAATTTCATTTATATCGCTGCTTCTAATTTACTTCCTCAATTACATAGACATTGTAAACTAACAGATACACTAATTCACATATCTGCAATTATTTTAGGTATAGGAATAATAGTTTTAGTAACTTTATTATCTCCAGGACATATGTAGAATAAATTATTTTTTTCTTGTTTTTCTTTTAGAAGTAGTTTTTTTAGTAACAATTTTTTTATTTAATGATTTTTTTACAATCTTTGGATGTCTAGTCATGTTAGGATTTAGATTTTTTCTAAAGAATAATATATAAATGATTGGTAGAATTCCAGCAGTATTCAATACTAATAATGCTACAAACCAATAAGGTTGATTATTTCTTCCTGCTTTCCATAATGCATAACCCTTCCATACTATTGTCCATATTACAAGTAAAATAAACAAAGATCCAAATATTGGTGTTGTTGAAAAGAAAGGATATAATAAACCAGCCATATTATTGGATATTAAGCTAATTTATATATTTAATGTTTTAAACTAATCTTAGCTAATATCTGTTGATGCATTTTTTTTAAGAATTCAACTTTATCATCTGCTTTTAATATGTCTGCATGACCTTGCATTACTAAATTAAGTGCAAAAGGACTTGGGATTCTTGTTTGTACCTCTTTAATTTTAATCTTTCCATCTTCTATCATCTTAACAATTTTAATAGAATTATCAATATCCATCAAATCTTCTAAAACTTCTCTTCTAGCTTCTTTTAATATTATAAATTGTTCAGAAATTCTTTTAACAGCACTTAACAAAATCATAGAACTTACTTGTTGTCTACCTACTCTTTTTGTTTTTCCTTTATAATTTCTTAATATCATCAATGATCTTGCTGCACAATGTCTAAACCTTCTTTTTAGAACTTCAGTTTGATCTATTGCTAATTCTAAAATTCTT
>CAYUGZ010000010.1:0-31576 GCA_964444465.1 Candidatus Woesearchaeota archaeon
ATCCAGGAACTTACTCGTTCCTAAAATCAAAACTCCCGTTAACTTAACAATGCAAGTTTGAGTTATGCGTTATAAAGGATACACGACAGTGTTCTAATTTTTACCACACATGTGTTTTTTGTGGCACAAAGATTGGATGTAGGTATTTAGATTGATATGTCAAAAGTATTATAAATTGATTAAATGATCTTATCAAATGCCTAAGTGTTATATATGTAAAAATAATGTTGAAGAAACATTCCTTAACAAGCTGATTGGGACTTATTTAAATAAAAAAGCTATTTGTTCGGCTTGCCAGAAGCAATATAATAAGGATGAACTTTTAGAAAAGACTAAATGATTTTTATATTCAATAATTATTAGGGGTTCACTGTGGCATCTCCAATTTCCTAAATGCTTCTGCATACTTCATTCCTTTTTCCTTTCCAATTTCAGCATATCTTGCTTTTAAGAACTCTTCAAAATTTTTTCTATGACTAACTTGAGATTTATGGCAAGACAATGCTTTTATTTTTTTATCTATTACTGAACTAATATCAATCCATACATTCGAATTTTCCCCTCCATAAAAATAAATCTCTTTAACTTCATGTGGTTTTAATCCTTCATCAATCAAATGTGGAAAAAAATGAGCATTTCCTATAGCAGGGTATAGTGCATCATACACCCCTAATGAAACTGCTCTATGATCTGGATGATATCTAAAAATAGAATCAAATTTATTATTGGCTGGATCAAATGTAAAGATTATATTAGGTTTTTTCTTTCTTATGATTCTAACAAATTTTTCTCTTAATTCTTTTGTGTTTTCTACTTCTCCATCTTTCTCTCCAAGGAAAATAACATCTTTTACACCTATAGTTTTAGCTGCATTTTTTTGTTCTTCTTCTCTTATTTTTATTATCTCTTCTTTTGTTTTTCCAAGATGGTTGCCTTTTTCACCATTTGTAGTTATAACATAAGAAATATCTTTATCTTTGCTCCATAGAGCCATTGTCCCACTACATGCAAAATCTACATCATCTGGATGAGGAACTATGACTAATACTTTTTCTTTTGCCATCCTTTTATCCTATAGGTTAATTTTAAAAAGCTTTTTAATTAGGAAATATTTTTAAAACTATCCAGAGTACTTTAAAGCATGCGGGGGTAGCAAAGCCTGGTCAAATGCGCAGGACTTAAGAGTGACAAGTAAATGAGAATTTACTATTATCCTAGATTAGGACATCCTGTCTCTTAGTGAGTTCGAGGGTTCAAATCCCTTCCCCCGCAGATTCTTATGCCCCAGTGGCTCAGTCCGGTAGAGCATCACCTTGGTACATTAATAAATCTAAAGAGGTGGAGGTCGAGGGTTCAAATCCCTCTTGGGGCTGGTTTAATTATAGATAAAAATATAAATCTCTTAAAGAAGATAATATCTTATGAGAATAGTAATAATTGGTCCTCCAGGTTCTGGAAAAGGTGCACAATCTGAATTATTACAATCTAAATTAAAATTAAAACATATTTCTTCAGGAGAACTTCTAAGAAATGAGATAAGAAAGAAAACTATTATTGGTAAAAAAATTAATTCTTTATTAAAAAAAGGAGATTTAGCTCCAGATAAAATAATTGATAAAATTATTACTAAAACAATAAGAAGAAAAAATAATTTTGTATTAGATGGTTATCCAAGAGATTTAAAACAAACTAAGTATTTAGATAAAATAACTAAAATTGATAAAGTTTTATTATTAAAAATTCCAAGTTCTTTAATCATAAAAAGATTAAGTAGTAGAAGAATATGTAAATGTGGAGAAACATTTAATCTATTAACAAAAAAACCAAAGAAAAAAGGAATATGTGATAAAGATGGTAAAAAATTGTATCATAGAGATGATGATAAGAAAGAAATCATTAAAAGAAGATTAAAAATTTACAAAACTAAAACAAAACCAATGATCAACTATTACAAAAATAATAATAAACTAATAATCATAGACTCATCTAAACCATTAAAAAAAGTTTTTAATGAAATAAAAAATAAACTATATAAACATTAGATTTTTAATTAAATAATGAATAAAAAGGGGCAAATCTATATATTAGCAGCTTTAATTCTTTCAATTGTAGTGTTTAGTTTATCACAAACTATCAATAAATTTCAACAAGAGGAATTAGAAGAAGATTTTGAAAAATTATCTGATAACTATGAGTTAGAATCCTCTAAATTAATAAATTCATTAATTAATACAGAAGGAAATATTTTAGATCCATTTTCTAAATTTACTTTATTATTCACTTCATATTCAAAAGCACAAAATCCAGATTTTGGTTTGATATATTCATTAGATTATGCTGGAGAAGTGCAAATTGGTAATTTTTTAAATCAACCAATAATAGTTGATAATGGTACAACTTCTAAACAAGATTTAAACACATTAAATGGTTGTTATGATAAGATCTCAGCTGTAATAACATTTCAAGGATTATCTTTTGATGCAGGTATTGACTTAAAAGATATTGAAGATTGTACTTTAACTATCCCAAGTACAAATAATATATGGTTACAGATAGGAGAATTTTGGTATCCATTTGAGATTGAAAGTGGCAAACCACAAATAATGATTGTTTCTAGGTTAGAAGCACAAGAACAAAGACAAGTTTTTGTAGGCGGAGAAGGTTTTGTAAGAAAAACTGCTAGCAGACCAATATCTGCTGAATGTATTGTGTTAACTAGAGAAACTAGTTGTGAATCTAATAAAAATTGTTGTTGGGAATCTTCTAAAAAAGGAAAACCAAGATGTAAAAGAGAAGGACAGTGTAGTGAATTTGGAGGGACAGACAATTTTAGACCACTTGTTGAAGGAGATGAGGAAGTAAAACAAATTCCTACACCTCAACCAATAGAGGAAAGAAGAACAATCTCAAATGGAGGTTTGATAGGAGATATACAAATTCCAATTAGTCTTAATGAAGGGGAGGTAGTCTCAAAAGTTCACGTGAATATATTTATTGAAGCATCAAATAGAAATCAAAGATGGACATTAGAGGGTTATGATAATGGTTGGTTTAAAATAGCTAAGAATATAAATGAACCAATTGGAAGAGGAAACGAAAGATTTATAGATTATACAATTAATAGGAAAATTAGTCAATTAAGATTATATAATGTTGGAAGAGATAACGATATTATCCTAAGACAATTAGACATAACTGTTTTGAGTAATGGTTAAGTAATATGAAATTAAAAAAGAGGATCAAAAGAAAAAATAAAAAAGGAATAGGTCCAATTATTGCTTGGATTTTACTACTAGGCTTCTCTATATCTTTAGCTGTTATGATTTTTAATTGGACTAGAACACAAACAGAAGATCTAACAGAATCTACAATAAATTATGTTGAAGGTAAATTAGAATGTCAAGAGGTCTCTATAAATGTTGTAACTAATGTAGAATGTACAGAAATAACAATAAATAATAGAGGAAAATTAAATATTGAACAATTTGCTATAAGAGTTTTTAGAGAGGATGAAAAAACATTAATATCAGAAGATTTATTAGCTCCAAAAGCTTCTACGACATTGCCCCCTATAATACAATTTAATAAATTACAAGTAATACCAATTATAGAAGTTAATGATAAATTAGTGGGTTGTATTGAAAAGAGGATCTCTCATGAGTGTTAAAAAGAAATATAGAACAATAAAAAGAAAAGATAAAAAAGCAATTTCTAGTTTTGTAGCAACAGTATTGTTAATAGCTTTTGTTGTAGCTCTAATTTTAATGGTAGTTTTATGGGGAAGAACTTACATCTTAGAAAGAGCGGAAAAAGAAGGAGCATTATCAGAAAAACAATTAGAGTGTGGTAATTTAGACATTACAATTGTAAATGCGCAACGACAAGGAAGTGAAGCATTAATAACAATCAAAAATTTAAAAGATTCTTCAATAGACAAATTTACATTTAGATTAATTGGTGCTGAAACAGATGTTAAAGAAAGTTTTGATAAATTGTTAGGATTAGAAGTAAAACAATATACTTTTAGTATAATAGAAGATGAAATTAAATATTTAGATGAAATAGATGTTATCCCTTGGTTAAAAGTAGCACGTGGTTATTTTGTGCCTTGTTCTACTAAACATATAGTTGCTAATGTAGTTTAATAACATTTAAATATGAGTTTATGATTAATAAATATATGAAAAAGGGGAGAGTTGAAAAGAAAGGAATATCTCCATTAATTGCTACAGTTCTTATTATAGGTTTTACAGTTGTATTAGCTGTATTGGTTATAAATTGGGCTTTGCCTTTTGTAAGAAATTTACAAGATACAACAGAAGAAAGTTCAAATACGCAAATACTTTGTGCTCAAGATGTTGTTTTCTCTATTAATGATGCTTGTATGTCTGGAGCTCAAGTTAAAGTTACAGTTTCAAATGATGGTGTTAAAGATATAGATAGTTTTAGGGGAAGATTCTTTGAAGCGGAAGATGTAGTCTCCCAAAAAGAAATGACCTTTTCAGTATCTGGAGGTGCTGGTTTGAAACAATTTGATATTGAATCTGATACATCAGTTGGATTGACATTAAATTCAGTAGATGTTGTAGAGTTAATTCCAGTTGTTACAATTGGAGGCAAATCAGTAACTTGTAGTACTAAGAATAGAAAGAGAGGAGAGATAGGAACAACCTTAAAGGCTTGTTAATAATCTTTTTATACTTTTATTTCTCAATTATCCTATGAAAAAAAGAGGCCAAGTTTGGATTTCTGCTGTTTTATACACAGCTTTAGGAGTAATAATAATAACAATAATATTAAGTGCTGGACTTCCATTAATCAATAAAATAAGAGATAGAAATCTAGTTACTCAAACTAAAGAATTATTGCATTCACTAGATGAAAACATTAGAGTAGTTGCTAATGAAGGTCCAGGTTCAAAGAGATTTATTTCTCCTTTAAACATTGAAGGAGGAGAATTAATAATAGATGAGTTTGATGATAGATTACATTGGAGCTTAAAAACAAATAATAAGTTAGCAGAACCAAATATTGTATTTGATGAAGGAACATTAAAATTATTTCTAAACAAAACCGTTGTTAAAGATGAATTTATAGTAAATCTAGAAGTAGGTTATGATAGTATTGTGGATCTTAAATTAAATTCAGAATTTGAAAATCCATTTTTAGGGGAGTATAGCATGTCAATAGAACATGATGGAACTTATACTGATTCCAAACCTGTTATTATCATTTCTATTAGCTAACCGATAAATATTTATATCTACAAGCCTGTTTTTTTAAAAAGAGAGTGAATATAATGTTGAATATATTTAATAAAAAACCACAAATAAAACAAGAAGAAACTATATTTAAAATAACTCCTTCTCAAAAGATTGCTCAACTTCCAGAGGTTAAAGATAAAGAAACTTTTGACATTAGATATCCTTTAATGGCCCCTTATTCTTATGCGCATGTTTTTTGGGAGAAAGAGAGCAATGAATTAGTATACTATGTTGAAGAACCAAAATTAGATGATGAAGAACAAAAAATTCTTTCTATGTTAGAAAGTAGTATAAGAGAGATAATTGATATAAGTTTCATAAATGTAAAAGAAGAAGATATTATTATTGAGTATCTTGAAAAGAATATAAGAATTTTATTAAAAGAATTTGGGGTGAAAGTAACTGAAGACTCTCTAAAAAGATTAATGTATTATATATATAGAGATTTTGTTGGGTTGAATCAAATAGAGCCTTTAATGAAAGATTATTTTATTGAAGATATAGAATGTAATGGTTCAAAAACTCCAATTTATTTAGTACATAGAAAGTATAGACATGTTAGAACAAATATTGTTTTTCCTGATAATAAAGTGTTGTCAAATTTTGTTGAGAAACTAGCCCAAAAATGTGGTAAATATGTTTCATATGCTAATCCTTTATTAGATGGAAGACTTCCTGATAGTTCTAGAGTAAATGCAACATACACGCAAGATATTAGTTCTAGAGGTCCAACATTTACAATCAGAAAATTTACGAAAGAACCATGGACTCCAGTCAAATTAATAGATTTTAGAACTTTGTCTCCAGAAATTTTAGCTTATTTATGGTTATTGATGGAGTATGGAACCAATATAATGGTTATAGGTGCAACAGCTTCAGGTAAAACTTCTTTTTTGAATGCTATCTCTTTTTTTATTCCACCACAATCTAGAATTGTTAGTATAGAGGATACAAGAGAATTACAATTAATGCATGAAAATTGGCTACCAAGTGTAGCAAGGGCTGGAATTGGATTAGCTGCAGGTAAAGCACATGGAGCAATAACAATATTTGAATTACTTAAAGAAAGTTTTAGACAAAGACCTGATTATATTATAGTGGGAGAGATAAGAGGTAAAGAAGCATTTGTTTTGTTTCAAGCAGCTGCATCAGGACATCCAATAATGGGGACAATGCATGCAGAAGATGTTCCAACTATGGTGAGACGTTTAGAAACTCCCCCAATTAGTTTATCTACATCTTTAATTGAATCATTAGATGCAGTTTGTGTTATGTCTCAAGCTAAGGTAGGAAAAAAAGTAACAAGAAGATTAAGAGAAATCTCCGAGATAGTTCATGTAACAGCAAAAGGTCCTCAAATTAACAAACCATTTGTATGGGATCCAAAATTAGATAAATTTTATTTTAAAACTAATAGCACTATATTAGATAGAATTTCAATTAAACAAGGAGTGCCTAAAGAACAATTAGTTAATGAATTTAGAATAAGAACTAAATTATTATGGGCAATGTATCAAAACAAAGTTTTTGGTTTTAAAGAGGTACAAGAAGTTATAAATAGTTATTATAAAACTCCTGACCAAGTTCTTAGGAAATTTAAAATTATTTAGAATGACATTAGAAAGAATAAAACAGGATACACAATTAATTTTAGAATCATTGTATAGATTTGAAACTCTTGAAAATAAAAAAAATCAAGAAAAAAGTAAGAGAAAATTAAAAGAGATTGAAAAAGAGATTGAAGATTTAAGAAATTATATAACCTCTTTTTCTTCTGAAATAAAATCATTGATAAGTGAGGAAAGATTAAATCTACAGAAAAATGAAAGAAGATCTTAAACAGCTAGCTGGTTCAATAATCAAAACTGTAGATGAAATAATTTTATATAAAAATAATTTAATTAAAGCAAAAGCACAAATAAAAGATTTAGAAGATCAATTAACTAAAAAATTAATAACTAAAGCACAATTTAATGCTTATATTAACAAATTACTTAGAGGACAAAAAATAGATCAATATACTTCTTCTCAAGAACAAAAAATTTTTAGATTTTTAGACCAGATTGATACAAATTTAACTACTATCACCTCATCTATCTCAATAAAACAAGAGATTAAAACAAAGGAAGATATCTATGAAGTTCATGAAGCAAAGCCAACAGAAATTAATGTAAGATACATCAAAGATTTAGTTAAAAAAAGAAAGAAGAAAAAAGATCAATTAGAAATTCCTAATTATTCGTTATATAAAACAACACAATATGGAAAAATTTCTAATATTTTTATGGAAAGTTTTTCTGATTATCTAACAAAGAATTATAATAGTTTTTTTATCTCATTGTATAAATCATTAAAATCTTCAGGCATCCTAATCTTATCAAAAACATATATAAGTATTATTTTATTTTCATCTATTCTAACTTTTTTTATTGGAACTTTAGTTTTCTTTTTAATGTTTCAATCTTTATCTGTCATAAGCATAGTAAATTCTATATTTTTAGGAATTTTTTTGGCTTCGTCTACATTTGTAGGACTCTTTTATTATCCATCTATCGTTTCTAGTAGTAGAAGAAGTAAAATAAAAAATGATCTACCCTTTGTAATAGTACATATGGCCGCTGTAGCAGGTTCTGGAGCAAATCCAATCTCTATGTTTAATCTAATATTAACTTCAAAAGAATTTAAAGGAGTTGAAAACGATGTTAAAAAAATAGTTAATTATGTAAATCTTTTTGGATATAATCTAACAACTTCTCTAAAATTAGTAGCTTTGACTACCCCTTCAAAAGAGTTTAGAGAATTTTTAAGTGGATTAGTAACAATTATAGAAACAGGGGGAAATCTAAAACAATATCTAACTGCAAAAGCAGAAGATGCAACTACTTCATATAAACTAAATATGAAAAAATATGTAGAATCTTTAGCTACTTATTCTGATGTTTATACTGGAATATTAATTGCTGGACCTTTATTGTTTTTTTCTACTCTAGCTATAATTCAAGTATTAGGTGGATCTCTTTTTGGTGTTTCTGCATCAGTGATAGGATTAATAGGAACTTTTATTGTCATTCCTTCATTAAATCTTTTATTTTTATTATTCATAAGTATAATACAACCAGAAATATGATTAAATTTAAAAAACACTACACAATTGGAATTGTTATCGGACTAATCTTAATAGTATTTGATGTAATCTATTTTTTAAAATCAAGATGGTTTCTTACTTTTCTTATCATAGCAATAAATGTAGGATGGATACAATTCTGGATTGATTTTTTCAAGGAAAATAAAAGACAAAAGGAAATAGAATCTAGATTTTTACAATTCGTAAGAAGTTTAGTTGGAACAGTTAAATCTGGAATCTCAATTCCAAATTCAATTATACAAATAGCAAATGAAGATTATGGACCATTAACTCCTTATGTTAAAAAACTTAGAAATCAAATAGAATGGGGCATTCCAATACAAGAAGCATTAATTAATTTTGGAAAAGACACTAACAATCCTATAATCAATAGAGCTGTATCTATAGTTTTAGAAGCAGAAAGATCTGGTGGAGAAATTGGAGATGTATTGGATTCAGTTACAAGTTCTGTAGTTAACATCAAAAAGATGAAAGAAGAAAGAAAAGCTAGTGTTTTTTCTCAAATAGTCCAAGGATATATAGTATTCTTTGTTTTTATTGTAATAATGTTAGTCATGCAATTATACCTTTTTCCACAAATTCAAGAAGTTGGAAGTCTAGGTGGTTTGACTGGATTAGATTTTGCAGAAGGTGTTGTTGGCTCTGGTGAAGCCGAAAATGTCAATCTAGACTCAACTTTTTTTAGTCTTATTTTAATACAAGGATTTTTTGCTGGAATAATGATTGGAAAATTCTCAGAAGGGACTATCAAACAAGGAGTGATGCATTCATTAATCTTGATGACTTCAGCTGCTTTAATAATAACTACAGCAAAGGGTGGAATTTAAATGAAAGGTGCTTCTCAAGTTGATTGGGCAATTAGTATGGGTATATTTTTAATTTATGTTTTAGGGTTGTTAGTTTTTTTAAGACCAGGAATACAACCTGTATTAGAAAATAATTTATTAGTTTCTATAATTCAAGACAATTTAGAAGAAGAAGTAAATGTTAAATTAAAAAGAACCCCTTTATTTATTAATATCTCAGATAATTCAAAAAAATCCCCTCCACCCTCTGGAACTTATAAGTTAGAAATAAATGATCCTCTACCCTTTGAAGGAAAGGAAGAAGAGTTTGCTTTATTAGATAAAAATAATAATTTTGTTAATTTTGATTTAACAGCAGATAAAAAATTAAGATTTGATGGTTTAGTAAAAAAAGGAGAGTTGAATATATTTTGGCTTTTATTTTTAGAAAATGATAGTTATAATAACTTAAATCCTATTGAAAATGTAGATATAAACAATGAAAAAAATTTCTCATATAATTATGGAGTTACAGAAGAAATTATAGGTTTAGATTACAATAAATTGATATTGTTAGATCAAAATGTAGATAGACTAAAAGAAAAATGGAATTTTCCTAAGTCTAAAGATTTTTCTATAATTTTAATCAACACAACTAATAGCTTGTATAATCAAAGTAGTGTTGTTTTTGCTTATAACGAAAAAGAAGGGACACAACAAACAGATGTTTTTGTTAGAGAATGGAAGAGTTGGATTATTAGCAAGCAAGGAAGATTATCTGGAGTTATATTTAATGTAAGGGTTGGTGAGTTTGAATAAAAAAGGATATATAAGAACTGTAGAAGCTTTTATAGCCATAATAATAATTTTGATAGTAGTCTTTTTCTTAATTCCAGAGAGACCAAGACAAGAACCTTCTACTCCACCTATAGTGGAGAGTGCACAAAATTTTATTTTAAATGAATTAACATTAAATGATAGTGCTAGAGAATGTATAGTAAGTAATTCATTATGTGAAAATTCAATAACTTTCACTCACATTATAGATTCTAATATCCCTCCAGGGTATGATCATAGTGTTAAAATATGTGATACAACAAATTGTGTTGTATCAACTCCTTCGGATAAAGATGTATATGTTAATGATGTGATAATTGCCTCAACTTTGAAAAAACAAAATCCAAAGATAGTTAGATTATGGATATGGAGTTTAGAATAAATTTAAACATCTAAGATTACAAATGCTCTCCATAAATCATTCTTTTTTTCTACTTTAAATTCATGCATTGTTGGAGCTTTTACATCAACTTTTGTATCATGTCTTTTGATATCAACTTCTTCACCATTAGCTATACAATTTAATTTAAAGATTTTATTCTCTTTTATTTCCACTTTAAATTTATTAAAAACTAGGGATTCTGAATCTTTTAAAAAAATTAATTCATCTAAGAACTTGAATAATAACTCTTCAATGTTATTTGTTTGTAATTTAATTTCTTTTTTTATTTTAGATCTAACTTTTTTTAGATCTATCATAGTATCAAAAGTAGCTAAAGCACAATCTTCAAATAATTTATTCAAATTTTTATTCTTAGCTTCAAAAGCTACATCGGCCATTGTTACATTATCTATAAATTTGTAAGCCATATATTCAATCAAATAATAAAGTTTATATAAGTTTATCTCACATTTTTTTTATGATTTCAAAATCAGATGTTGTTGAGGCGTTAAAGAAAGTAATGGATCCTGAGTTACATATAGATATATGGACTTTAGAACTAGTTTATGATATAAAGATTAATGAAGATGATGTTGATGTTTTAATGACATTTACTTCTCCTGGATGCCCTTATGGTCCAGCTTTATTAGCAGATACTAAACAAAAATTATCTGAGATAAATGGAATAAAAGACGTTAATGTAGAAGTTGTATTTGAACCACCTTGGGAACCTAGTGAAGATTTAAGATCAATGTTTGGTGTTTAACCTTTAATATTTCCAATTGGTTCTAATGAAACAATTCTTTTAGAAATTCCAGCTAATTCTAAAGTTTCACAAATAGAATGAATATCTTTGTATGCTTCTCCTGCTTCTTCAGCTAATCCTTTCATGGAAGCTCCTTTAACATAAATTCCTTTTTCTTCTAAATCTTTTTGTAGTTTGGATCCATCAAACATTTGTTTTGCTTTTGTTCTAGACATTAATCTTCCTGCTCCATGTGCTGTTGAACCAAAAGTTTTTTCCATAGCTTTATCAGTTCCAGTTAAGATATAAGAACCAGTCTCCATTGATCCACCAATTATAACTACTTGTCCAATTTCTTTATGTTCTTTAGGAATTCCTTCTATTCCTGGACCAAATGATCTTGTTGCACCTTTTCTATGAACTAATAATTCTTTTACTTTACCATCTACTTTATATTTTTCTAATTTTGCTATATTATGTGCCACATCATAAGTCATGTTTAATCCAAGGTTTTCAGCATCATTTCCAAAAGTTTTACTAAAAACTTCTCTAATTCTATGTAGAATAACTTGTCTATTTGCAAAAGCCATATTAACCGCACATTTCATAGCACCAAAATAATCTTGTCCTTCTTTACTCTTAAAAGGAGCACAAGCTAATTCTTTATCAGATATGTTTATTTTATATTTAGGTTCCATTACTTTAAGAAATTCTTGTAAATAATCTGTTCCAATTTGGTGACCAAATCCTCTTGATCCACAATGGAACATTATTACAATCTGATCATCAAAAAATCCTAATTTTTTTGCTATTTCTTTATCAAAAAAGTTTTTTTCTTTTACTCTTTGAATCTCTAAATAATGATTTCCAGATCCTAATGTTCCTAACTGATTAAAGCCCCTTTTAATTGCTTTATCACTTACTTTTGTTGAATCTGCTCCTTTCATACAACCATTCTCTTCAATAAACTCTAAATCTTGTTTCCAACCATAATCTTTTTCTACACACCATTTAACTCCTTGTTCTATAACCTCTCTAAAACCTTTTTCATCTAGTTTAACAAAACCTTTTCTCCCTACACCTGTTGGAATTTTCTCAAATAAATTATTAACTAAATCTTTAAGTTTAGGCTTAACTTCTTTGTAGGTTAGATTAGTTTTTACTAACCTCATACCACAATTAATATCAAAACCAATACCTCCAGGAGAAATAATTCCATTATTCTCTGGATCAAAAGCAGCTACCCCTCCAATTGGAAATCCATATCCTGAATGACCATCAGGCATACAAAAAGAATAATTAACAATCCCAGGAAGTGTAGCAACATTTGAGATTTGTTCATAAACTCTTAAATCCATTGAATCAATTATTGATTCAGTTCCGATTAGTCTAGCAGGAACATTCATTCCTTTCTTAAAACTTTTTGGGATCTCCCATTCAGTATCATTTATTCTTTTTAGTTGAGGTTTCTTTAATTCCATAAACTAATGATTTAAAAATTGTTTAAATAATTTACTATCTATCTAAAAAATACTTAAAATCACCAAAAAGTTTATTAAGTAACTACTGATAAATTTATAATAATGATAATAAAATTGAGGGATTTTATAGGTAATATCTTCTTAAGACTATTTCAACAAAGAAGAAGCTTAAAACTTGGAATCTATGGCCCTCCAAATGCAGGTAAGACTACATTAGCTAATAAAATATGTCAAGATTGGCTTGGAGAAGAGATGGGTGCAGCTTCTAAAGTTCCACATGAAACTAGGGCTATCCAAACTAAAGAAAAGATAAAAGTTAAGCATAAAAGAAAAGAATTAACCTTTAATTTAATAGACACTCCAGGGATAGCTACAAAGATAGATTATGAAGATTTCTTAAAGTTTAAAATGCCTCAAAAAGAAGCTAAAAAAAGAGCTAGAGAAGCTACTAAAGGTGTCATAGAAGCAATTAAATGGTTAGATGGGATGGATGCTGTTTTAGTTGTTTTAGATGCTACTTTAAACCCATACTCACAAGTTAATTTAACAATCATAGGAAATTTAGCTGCTAGAGACATTCCTGTTCTAGTTGTTGCAAATAAGATAGATCTTAAAAAGGCAAAGATTAAAAAAGTAGAAAATGCTTTTCCTCAGTATGAGGTGGTGGGTATTTCTGCTGAAAAAGGACAGAATATTGAGGAGTTTTACGAATCTTTATTTAAATTGGTGAAATAATGCTTACATTACAATTTGTTCCATATACTGAAATTGAATCTTTAAGTTCTAATTCTAAAGTTAGAAAATTATTAAATTTAGTTAAAGAAAATAAGATTGTTTTGATGGAAGGTCGTTTAAAACCAAATGAAGAAACTGATTTAATACAAAGAACAATGGAAAGTGTAAGTAAAGATTTTAAAGGAATAGAGTTGTGTACAATTTATCCAAATAATAAAAATAAATTTCTAAAAACTTTTTTAATTAACATATTAATTGGGGATAGGACTGGATTAACAGTTGTGGGACCAGCTAATATTGTAAAAGAAATTAAAAGAGATCCTAACAAAATTCTATTGCTAACTGAGAATTTAAAAAGAAAAAGGAAGAAGTAGAATGCCACACCAATGTGTTAAATGTGGTAAAGTTTACCAAGATGGTTCTAATGAATTATTAAAAGGGTGTTCTAGTTGTACTGGCAGATTTTTCTTTTTTATAAAGAAAAAAGATTTAGAAGAATCTAAAAAAATAACTGAAAAATTAACAAATGAAGAAAAACAACAAATTGAACAAGATGTTTTAGAGATTATTGGAATAGAGGATGACACCAAACCAGTGATATTGGATTTGGAGTCTATAAGAATATTACAACCTGGAAAATATGAATTAGATATTGTTGAGTTGTTTAAAGGAAAACCTTTAGTTTATAGAGTTGAAGAAGGTAAATATATAATAGATTTAGCTTCTACTTTTGGAAGTAAAGGAAATAAGAATTCTTCTTAAAATTAAATTATTTCTACTTTTGTATTTTTAGATAATTCTTTAAGTTTGTTTGCATCTTCTATACTTCCTATTCGATCACTATAATGACAAGGAATTGCTACTTTAGGTTGAATAATGTTTACTGCTTCAGCTGCTTCTTCTGGAGTCATTACATAAGTTCCTGAAACTGGAATTAATATAATATCAATATCTTTTATATTCTTTAGTTCTTCAGTAACATCTGTATCTCCTGTAAAATATATTCTTTTTTCGTCTAGATTTATTATATACCCTACTTTTCCATCTTCTTTTGGATGAAATGGGATTCCTGGAGCCCTAAATTTGTTGAGATTATAAGCAGCTACAACTTCTATCTTAATATTGATAACTTCTAAACTATCTCCAGGATTTACAATTTTTATTTCATTATCAAATTTGTTTAACTTACTTATACAATCATTTGTCGCTACTATTATAGTTTTTTCATCTATTACTTTTAGAATATCTTCTATACTTAAATGATCAAAATGTTCATGTGTAAGAAGAATTAAATCTGCTTTTTCAGTTTCATCTATATTAAATGGGTCTATATAAATCACTTTATCTTTTTTAATTTTAAAAGATGCATGATATAATCTTTTTATTTCTATTCCTTCTATCTCCATTTTACATATTATTAAACAAAAACTATAAAAATATATGTGTTAAAAGTTATTCATAAGATGAAAGAAGCACTTTATTTAGATGATTCTTATTTAAAAGAATTTGATGCTATAGTAAAAGAAGTTAATAATGATAAGTATATAATATTAGATAAAACTATTTTTTATCCTAAGGGTGGTGGACAACCAAATGATACTGGAAAATTTATTTTTGATAGAAAAGAGTATGAAGTAGTTTATGTTGGAAAATTTGATGGGAAGATAAGTCATGAAGTTAATGAACCTGGATTAAAAGTCGGAGATAAAGTTAAGTGTGTTCTTAATTGGGATAGAAGATATAAATTAATGAGAATGCATACCGCAGCTCATTTATTAAGTGCAATATTTCATGATGAATTAGGAGCATTAATAACTGGAAATCAAAAAGATGTTGAAAGATCTAGAATGGATTTTAGTTTAGAAAATTTTGATAGAGACAAAATAATAGAGTTAATAAACAAATCTAATGAAATAATAAAACAAGATATTCCTGTAAAAGTTCATACATTAAAAAAAGAAGAAGCTCTAAAGATTCCTGGAATCATAAAATTAGCAAATAAAATGCCTCCTAATTTAGATGAGCTTAGAATAGTTCAAATAGGGGAGGTTGATACTCAAGCAGATGGTGGAACTCACGTTAAATCATCAAAAGAAATTGGAGAGATTGTTTTCTTAAAAGCAGAGAATAAAGGCAAGAATAATAGAAGAATTTATTTTAGACTTAAAGATTAAATCCAATTAATAATGTAGCATGATGACCATTTATATTCATACCAAATCTTTTTCTTAAGTAATTATGAACACTAATACCTGGAGAACTAGATACAACATCATTTGCTTTAACTTCAGGAAAATCTAAAGCAGGAAATATTGTTTTTTCTTCTTTATTCACAACAATATCTCTTTCTGGTTCCCTAAAACTAGAGTTGTGTGTTACAACAACAACATGATTTCTTTCTATACATTCACTTACTCCTAAATTACTTTCTTCTTCCAAATTGATTATAATATCTCTATCTTCCTGATTAAGTAAATTAATATTGTTCAATCCTTCAGTTTTCCTTAAACTTTCTAAAATATCTTTTAGTTCCATATTACCTCTACTTGATCAGTTCTTTGGGAGTCATCTATATCTATGTTTAAATTATCTTTTTTCCCAGAATTATATTCTAAAATACCTTGCCAAGCAATCATTACAGATTGATCTCCACTATACTTTAAAGGAACATTATAAAATTTAGCCCCTCTTTCTTTACACATAACATTTAACATTTGAACTAATCTTTTATTGGCTGCTACACCTCCAATCAATAAAGCTTCTTTCTTTTCTGTAAATGCTAATGCTCTTTCTACAACCTCTGTTAACATTGAAAATAAAGTCTCTTGAATTGAAAAACATATATCCTCTATCTTAGCAATCCTATCATCTTCTCTTAATTCATGCGTCTTAAATTTGTTGAAGGCACTAGTTATTATTCCAGAAAAAGCCAGATCCATTCCTTTTACAGTGTAAGGTAATTCAACATATTTTCCACCTTTAGCTAATTCTTCAATCTTTGGACCAGCTGGAAATCCTAGTTCCATCATTCTTCCAAATTTATCTAGGGCATTTCCCAATCCAATATCTAAAGTTTCCCCTAAAATTCTAAATCTCTTGTCAATTAAAGCTAGAATTTGAGTGTTAGCCCCAGAAACATAAATATAAATTGGATCTTTCGCTTCCGTAAATAACAATCCAGATGTTAGATGGGCTATAGCATGATTAATTCCAATTAAATCTTTTTTATGTTCTTTAGCTAAGTTTATAGCTACATCTTTTGTAGCTAGTAAACATGGTGCTAATCCTGGAGCCCTACTAAAACTTATTAGATCAATATCTTCAATTTTTTTATTAGATTCTTTCAAAGCTTTTTCTATCACACTATTGGATATATCTCTATGATGTTTTGCTGCATCTTGAGGTATGATTCCACCTTTTTCTGTTGTATACATATCTCTTACGTCACTTAAAATTTCACCTTTAGATGTAACTATAGAAGCACCAAACGTATGTGCAGTTCCCTCTATACCTAAACAAATTAATTCTTTCATAATTTTTCATAGAAAATAGAGTTTATAAATATATAATATTAAGATTTGTTGTCTTTGAATTTATGTTCTATTTCATTCATCAAATTATCAAATGTCTTATGTAATGATGTAGCTAAATCCCAATCAAATTCTTTAGCAGATAATATATTTTTAATGTTAGGATGATCTATTCTTAGATGTATAGAATATTTCCCTCTTTTTCCAGTTGAATCATATTTTTTAACATCTACAGTTAAATTTACATTTTCAAATTCTCTACTAACTTTTGGATAAAATTTTTCAGATAATTTATTAATTACTTCAATTTCATCTTCATCCAATTTTTTTAATCCAACATAAATTATATTTTCCATACATTATGTATAGCTCAATAATTATATAAATATTCTGATAGTTTATAATCTCTATTTTATTTTCACATAGACTTTATAAATAATTTATAAGATTCATAAAACTAAAGATGGAACCTGGGGATTTATATGAAAATTTAAGGAGATTAGATGAACTTGAAAATAAATTGAGTAATGAAGAAATAGAGTCTCCGGAAGCTTTAGAATATATGAGACTACTATCAATAGTGCAAGAACATTTCTCTTTTGAGGAAATAAGAGAATATCATCAATATTTAGTTGATGAAGATTTAGTTAGGAATCCAGATACTTTAGAATCGGAAATTTTAAAGGCATTAAAAGAAATGTTTCCTGATAGCATGCACATTGAATTAGAAAATTTAGTAGAAGGAGTTTTACATAAGTATATATTTAAAGAGTAACATTAGAATAATAGATAATCATTAATTTTTTATAAATAATCTTTCTAATTATTTTCTAACTGCTAACTCAATAATATCTTTATGTTTTAAT
The DNA here is from genome assembly GCA_964444465.1 of Candidatus Woesearchaeota archaeon. GTDB lineage: Archaea > Nanobdellota > Nanobdellia > SCGC-AAA011-G17 > JACPNG01 > JACPNE01. Next base: position 17,771 of record CAYUGZ010000010.1, read on the forward strand.
TTATGATCTTTTCCAACAGTCATTTTTGTTCTAACATCTATTGCTTTTATAAAATTTTTACCAAAATCAGTATGTAATCTATAAGCAAAGTCTAATGCAGTAGAACCATTTTTCATTAAAAAACAATCTGGAAGTACATTTCCTTCAGAATCTTCTAGTTTATTTACTCCACCTGGAAATAAAGCTATATAATCTAATAATTCAAAAACAGCTTTATCTAAAATATTTTGTACTCCACTACTTCCAAATTCTTTCAAAACATTTTTTTCTATAAATTCTAAAGCATTTTTTTGTTTTTCACTTAATGTTCCTTTAAATTTAAAATTATTTTCTCCTGGAGTATATTCAATTAAATCATGTTTTGCAGCTTCTTTCAAAGCTAATTCAGAATCTCCACTACATGGAATTATTAAATAATCTTTAAATTTTTCTTGTAATTTATGAAAGTTTAATTTTGCACCTTGAATATCTATTTTATTAGCTGCAATTATCATTGGTTTAGTTTTTATTCTTATATCTCTAGCTAAACTTTTCAATTCATCATCATTCCATTCAATTGGATGATGATCTAATTTTAATTTTTTGATAGAATCCCCCATAATCTCTTCATTCACATTCAATCCAGATAATTGTTTTGCTAATGCTCTTTTAATATCTTGATTTTCTTGTTTTAATGTTCTAGTAAATTTGCCCCACCCTTTTTTTAATACTCCAAAATACCACATATCTAATTCAATCTCTAAAAATTCTATATCTTTGGATGGATCATAACTTAATGGTGCTACAGAATTTCCGTTTTCATCAATACTTCCAGATACATCAATAACATGTATTAATACATCTGCTTGATTTAAATCACTTAAAAATTGGTTACCTCTTCCTTTTCCTTCATGAGCTCCTGGAACTAATCCTGCAACATCAATCAATTTTATAGGGACAAATCTAAATTTATCTAAGCAATAACCTTCCCTAGGGTTGCTTGTTTTATTAAATTCATTAGCAACATCTTCTACCTTAACATAACCCATCCCTTCATTTGGTTTTATTGTTGTGAATGGATAATTAGCTATCTCAACCTCTGCTAATGTGGCTGCTTTGAAGAAAGTTGATTTTCCACTACTTGGCTTGCCTACTAATCCTATTAACATGGGATTAAACTAAAGAAGGATGTTATAAATTTTACTATGGAGAACATATAAGAAACATTTAAAAGTTAACTAATCCATTTTTGAAGTGTGGGCCTATAGCTCAGCTTGGTTAGAGCGCTGGTCTTATATGGCCACTTTGGCTTAGGTCAGCCAGAGGTCGACGGTTCAAATCCGTCTAGGCCCAGAGTATGCTCCCATAGTCTAGCCCGGCCAATGACGCGGGCCTTTCGAGCCTGAGACCCGGGTTCAAATCCCGGTGGGAGCATCTTTTTTATTATTTTAGAATTCTAAGTGTTAAATCATGGTAATTCTTAAAAGTTATATTAAAAACAATTTTTTATGGATTCAAGAAAATTTAATTCAATCATGCCGATTATTAATGAAAGATGGGTTGCTGAAGTGCTTAACATGGAGCTAAATCCGCATAATGGTCCTGATCTTATTGATGATAATAAGATATTAGAAGTCAAATTTAGATTAATACATCCAACAGAATATCGTCATAGATCTTGGAAAGTATTAGGACATCAGTTGTATTATGGTGATGATGTTAAAGCATATTGGGGATTAGGAACTTATAAATTAGATAGAAAAATATCTGAAATTAGAACTAAAAATTCTAAGAGACTTGAAGAAAAAGTAGTTTCTAGAACTTTGATGATAGTTCCTTGGAAATGGATGAGACAATTTGAATTTTATCATCAATCTGGAAAAACAAAATTATCAGAATGGGACCATTATATTGCATTTGCTAAAGAAAAATTATTGCCATCTATAAAGTCTAGTCATGTTGTAAAAAAAGGAGAAGTAATGTTAACAGAAGGAGTAGATCCTAATGATTTTGATATAATGGTTGTTGATTCTTCTTAAGTTTAGATTAATTGGTTAGATAATAATCAAAAAACTTATAAATCAAGTTTTTAATTCTTATAAAAAATGAAAAGAAGTTCAAGACGTTGGAAGAAAAAAGGCCAGATGAGATGGAAATGGCAAAGAAAGAGAATGAAGAAAGAAAAAAGAAAACGTAGAAGATCTTAAGATGGATGAAATTACTTCTGAAAAACTTAACAAATATTTTGATGTTACAAAACAAGCTTTAGAACAAGCTAAAAACAATAAAGGATCATTTAATGTTGATGAAGATGAAGCTTATGATGATTTTATTGATATGATTACTAGATATGTAGAAGACGCTAAACATTTTCAAGAAAAAAAAGATATTGTAACTGCATTTGCTGCCTTAAATTATGCCCATGGTTGGTTAGATGCTGGTGCAAGATTAGGGTTGTTCGATGTTAATGACAATTCTTTATTTACAGTAGATTAACCAAAAACATCTTTAACTTTATCTAAAAAACCTTTCTCAATCTTTAATTTTTCTTTATTTTCTTTTGCTAATGAATCAAACAACTCTTTTTGTTTTTTACTAGTTTTAGAAGGAGTCTTAACAATAACCCTAATAAATTCATCCCCTTTCCCATATCCATTAACATCTTCTATCCCTTTTCCTTTTAATCTAAATAATGTATGACTTTGTGTTCCTGAAGGAATTTTCATTTTTACATCTTTTTCTAATGTAGGAACTTTAACTTCATCACCTAAAGCAGCTTGAGAAAAACTAATTGGAAAATCTAAATGAATATTATTTTCATCTCTTGTAAAATATTTATGGGGTTTAACACTTACAACAACTAACAAATCTCCAGAATCCCCATTTTTAATATCTTGACCTTCTCCTCTAATTCTTAAAAATTGTTCATTATCTATACCTTTAGGAATTTTAATTTTAATTTTTTTAGGTTTTTTTTCAACACCGTTTCCATTACAATTTAAACATACTTTTTTAGCTACTTGCCCTTCACCATTACAATTTCTACATGTTGTTGTTGTCTGAAACATCCCAAATGGAGTTCTTTGAGTTCTTCTTTGAGCTCCAGACCCTTTACAATCATTACATTGCTCTAATTCACCATGTTCTGCTCCAGATCCTTGACATTCACTACATTCAATGTCTTTGTTTAATGTTACCTCTTTATTTAATCCAAAAGCAGCTTCCTCAAAATCAATAGTTAAATTATATTGTAGATCATTTCCTCTTCTTTTTCTTCTTCCTCTATTAAAATTTCCACCAAAAAACATATCAAAAATATTAGAACTCTCCCCAAACAAATCTTCAAATACACTACCAAAATCAGCACCTCTAAAAATATCTTCTTGGGAGTATCTTTGATCAAATCCTGCATGACCATAAGTATCATACTGTTGTTTTTTTGTATCATCACTCAAAACAGCATAAGCTTCACTAATTTCTTTAAACTTTTCTTCTGCATCTTTCTCTTTATTTCTATCTGGATGATATTTTAAAGCTAATTTTTTATAGGACTTTTTAATCTCATCATTAGACGAATTTTTATTTATTCCAAGTGTCTCATAATAATCTTTTTTAGTCATTTTCTAGAAGATTTTTATTGTTGTTTTATATAATGAATGCTCAAATTAGCCTATTTAAACCTTTTTATCTTATCTTTTTTTTAAAATAAATAAGTTTATAAAACCATAAATCTCCTTTGGTTTAGATAATAGATAAGGAGTAAAAGTTTTCTTTATTTTTATCGTATATATGTGGAGGATAAAATGCAAGGATTCAATAATTTTGGCCCAAGAGAGATGCATAAAGCAACTTGTTCTGAATGTAATCAAGAATGTGAAGTTCCATTCAAGCCTACAGAAGGAAAGCCTGTTTTTTGTAAAGAATGTTATAAAAAGAAGAAAGGATATTAATTTTATTATTCATTTTCTTATTTTTTACTAAAATAACCTAATTCTTTATTTTTTTCAATTTATTAAACTAACCACAAGCTTTATAAACCGATTTTTTCTAAGAAGCTTAATGTGGGATGATCATTCTAAGTTCGACAATTATTGAGATATTTTTATCGATACAAACAAGACTTAGATTGACTGATTTGACTCATAAAAAAATAGACACAATAATCAAAAAATGACTAACTTTGATTTCAGAGATATTTTTCTTACTTTTTATACTATTATTACTAAATCATATTCACTATTAAAAAATGAGGCCCTGATAGTGTAGTGGCCTAGCACGTAAGTATATTTCATCATATACCGTGATGCCCTGTCGAGGCTACAACCCGGGTTCGAATCCCGGTCAGGGCGTTTGGGCCGGTAGCTCAGCCTGGATTAGAGCACTTGAAATTAAGGATATTGGTGAACCTTTTAATCCGGAAGAAAGCAAGTGGTCGCGGGTTCAAATTTAGGCTATGAAAATAGTCTGTTGGATGTCCCGTCCGGCCCAATTTATTTAAAAAATGGAAGAATTCAATATAATTAATCATGGTTTTGTACCTAAGCATAGTATCTTAAATGAAAAAGAGATAACTGAATTGTTGAAACAATTTAATATTTCAGTAAGACAATTACCTAGAATTTTCACTAATGATCCTGTTGTTAAATCATTAAACGCTGAAAAAGGAAATGTACTAAAAATAGTTAGAAAAAGTCAATCTGCTAAAGAAGCAATATTTTATAGGGTGGTTGTTGATGCTTAAGAAAGATATTCTAATCAAAAAACATTTTGAAGAAAAAAGTTTTGTAGATGAAAACATAAGATCATTTAATAATTTCGTAGATCATAGAATGCAAGATATTGTTAATGAAATGGGTGAGATCATCCCAACAATAACACCTGAAGATGTAAAAGATTTTAAAATTAAATTTAATAAAATATGGATAACAAAGCCACAAATTATTGAGGCAGATGGATCTAAAAGAGATGTTTATCCTATGGAAGCTAGACTTAGACAGTTATCTTACTCTGCTTCAATATTTTTAGATGTGGGGGCAATTATAGAAGGAATACAAAGAGAAAATTTTACTATTGAAATTGGAAGACTTCCGATTATGGTTAAATCAAAATATTGTCATTTAAATAATATGAAGAGAGAAGATTTAATTAAACATTTCGAAGATCCAGATGATATTGGTGGATATTTTGTTTTGAATGGAAATGAGAGAGTTCTTATCACTGTAGAAGATTTAGCCTCTAATAAAGTGATGATCCAAAAAAATAAAGTTGGTCCAAGTAAATATTCTGCTAAATTATTCTCTGAGAGAGGGCCTTATAGAATTCCTCATGTTGTAGAACAAATGAAAGATGGATTGATGTATTTATCTTTTACAAGATTTAAAAGAATTCCAATTATTGCTGTAATAAAAGCTTTAGGATTAATAAGAGATCAAGAGATTGCAAGATTTATTTCAGAAGAAAAAGAATATGATGATTTATTCATTAATTTATATGAATCTAATGAATTAAGAACAGAAGAGGAAGCTTTAGAATTTATTGCTAAAAAAATAGGGATAGCTCAACCAATAGAAATTAAATTAGAGAAAACAAGAGAAAATTTAGATAAATATTTATTGCCTCATTTAGGAACATCTCCAAAAGATAGAATGCTTAAAGCTTATACATTATGTAAGCTAATCAAGAGATTTTTAATGGTTTCAAGAGAAGGAATTGAACCAAATGATAAAGATCATTATATGAATAAAAAATTAAAATTAAGTGGAGATTTAATTTCTGATTTATTTAGGGTTAATTTAAGAATTTTGATTAATGATATCTTATACAACTTTCAAAGATTAGTAAAAAGAGGAAAATATACCTCATTAAAGATTGTTATTAGAGAAAAATTATTAACTTCTAGGATTCAAAGTGCTATGGCTACTGGAACTTGGGTTGGAGGTAGAAAAGGAGTTAGCCAAAATATTGATAGAATAAATTATTTGTCTTCTTTATCTCATTTACAAAGGGTTGTTTCATTGTTAAGTTCTACACAAGAGAATTTTGAAGCTAGAGCTTTACATCCAACACATTGGGGAAGATTATGTGCTATAGAAACTCCAGAAGGAACTTCAATTGGATTAAGAAAGAATATGGCTTTGTTGTGTAGTATAACTCAAGGGGAAGTGCAAGAAGATAAATTAAGAAGAATATTAGAGGGGGCTGGATTAAATCCTATAAAATAAAATGACAGATGTTTATATGAATGAAAAATTTATTGGAAATGTTGATAATCCTCAAAATTTTATTAAAAAGATTAAAGAAGAAAGAAGAAGATCTAGAGTTTCTGATTTAGTTAATGTTTTTTATAATGAAAGAGTAGATGAAGTATACATTGATTATTCTAATGGTAGATCAAGAAGACCTTTAATTGTTGTTGAAGAAGGTAAAAGTAAATTAACTAATTTTCATTTAGCTCAATTAGAAAATAATGAAATTTCTTGGAGTGAATTAGTACAACAAGGAATTATAGAATATTTAGACGCTGCTGAAGAAGAAAATACATATATTGCTTTAAATGAAGATGATTTGGTAAAAGAACATACACATATTGAGATTAGTCCAATTTCTATTTTGGGGTTAACAACATCATTAGTTCCTTATTCTAATTTTGGTCAAAGTTCTAGATTAAACAGAGGATCTAAAACTCAAAAGCAAGGTCTTGGATTATATGCATCTAACTATCTAATGAGAATGGATACTGATGTTAATTTGTTACATTATCCTCAAGAACCATTAGTTAGATCTTTTATGCACGATGTAGCAAAAAATGGTACACATCCTGCTGGACAAAATGTAACTATAGCTATAATGAGCTATAAGGGATATAACATGTCTGATAGTATTATTGTGAATAAAGGATCTATAGATAGAGGATTAGCAAGATCCTCTTTCTTCAGACCATATTCTGTTGAAGAATTAAGATACTCTGGTGGTTTGGTAGATGAAATCTCAGTTCCAGATAAAGAAGTTAAAGGTTACAAAGCTGAAGAGGACTATAAATATTTAGAAGAAGATGGAATAGTCTATCCTGAAGCAAGTCTAAAAGAAGATGATGTGGTTATAGGAAAGACAAGTCCACCTAGATTTCTAGGAGAGATGGAAGAGTTTAGTATTGCAGCTAGCACTAGAAGAGAAAGTTCTTCTTCAATAAGACATGGTGAAAGAGGGGTAGTAGATATGGTTACCATAACTGAAAATGAAGAAGGAAATAAATTAGTAAGAGTTAGATTAAGAGATCAAAGAATTCCTGAAGTAGGAGATAAATTTGCTTCTAGACATGGACAAAAAGGGATCATTGGATTAATAATTCCAGAAGAAGATGTTCCTTTTACTGCATCAGGAATCAAACCAGATTTAATATTTAGTCCACATAGTCTTCCTAGTAGAATGACTATTAGTCATTTGATTGAAGTTTTAGCAGGAAAAGTAGCTTCATTAGCTGGAAGACATATAGATGCTACAAGTTTCAGTGCTGAACCACAAGAAAATTTGAGAAAAGAGTTGTTAGAGTTGGGATTTAAAGAAGATGGTACTGAAGTTATGTACAATCCATTAACTGGAGAACAAATGCAAACTAGAATATTTGTAGGAAATATGTATTATCTAAAATTAAAACATATGGTAGCTAATAAATTACATTCTAGAGCTTCAGGTAGAATTCAATTATTAACAAGACAACCTATAGAAGGAAGAGCAAGAGGTGGAGGTTTAAGATTAGGAGAGATGGAGAAAGATTGTTTAGTTGCACATGGAGCTTCTTTATTATTAAAAGAGAGATTTGACTCTGATAAAAGTGTTATTCATATAGATGAAGAAACTGGAGATATGAGTATTATGGATAAGCAAGGAAGAAGAAGATCCAATAAAACCTCAATTGGAGAGGTTAATGATGTTGAAGTAAGTTATGCATTTAAATTATTATTAGATGAATTAACTTCTTTAGGAATTTATCCAAAAATAAAATTAAAATCTAAATATTAAAATGGCAGAAATATCAAAAAAAATAGACACAATAACATTTGGATTGTTAAGTTCAGATGATGTTAAAAGATTATCACATGTTAAGGTAGTTACTCCTGAATTGTATGATAAAGAAGGTTATCCAGTAGATGGTGGATTGATGGATACAAGAATGGGTGTTATTGATCCAGGATTAACTTGTAGAACTTGTGGAGAAAAATTAAAAGATTGTTCTGGTCATTTTGGTTATATTGATTTAGCTCGTCCAATAATCCATGTAAAATACATAAGAGTCATCCTAGATTTATTAAGGTCTACATGTAAAGATTGTGGGAGAATCTTATTAGATGATACTAAAATTGCTTCACATAAAGAATATTTAGATAGCTTAGATAAAAAAGATACTCTTTCAAGGAGAAAAAGAACTAAATTAATTAGAGATTCATTAAAAAATATAAGAAAATGTCCTCATTGTAAAGAAAAACAATATACTATAAAAATAGAAAAACCAACTACTTTTACTGAAAATGATAAAAGGATAACCCCTATAGAAATAAAAGCAAGATTAGAAAAGATCCAAGGTGTTGATACAGAATTAGTAGGATTTAACATTGAACATTCCAAACCTTCTTCTACAATTCTTACTTTATTATTCATTCCTCCTGTAACTATGAGACCTTCAATAACATTAGAATCTGGAGAGAGATCTGAAGATGATTTAACTCATAAGTTAGGAGATATAGTAAGAATTAATCAAAGATTATTTGAAAATATAAATGCAGGGGCTCCAGAAGTTATTGTGGAGGATTTATGGGATTTATTACAATATCATATAACAACTTATTATGATAACACAATCTCAGATGTTCCACCTGCACGTCATAGATCTGGTCAACCATTGAAAACTTTAACAGAAAGAATCAAAAGTAAAGAAGGAAGATTTAGATATAACTTGGCTGGAAAAAGAGTTAATTTTGCAGCTAGAACTGTAGTAAGTCCAGACCCAGAGATTGAGTTTAATGAAGTTGGAATTCCAAAACAAGTGGCTATGGATCTAACAGTTCCTGAAAGAATAAATCAATGGAACATGGAAAGATTAAAAAAATTCATAGAAAGAGGTCCAAAAGCTTATCCTGGAAGTAATTATGTTGTTAGACCTGATGGAAAAAAGAAGAAAATAACAGATGAGACTAAAGAGCAATTATTAGAAGAGTTGCAACCTGGATTTATTATAGAAAGACATCTTATGGATGGAGATGTAGCCATATTCAATAGACAACCAAGTTTACATAAGATGAGTATTATGTGTCATAAAATAAGAGTTATTGTTGGAAAAAGTTTTAGATTAAATCCTGCTGTTTGTCATCCTTATAATGCTGATTTTGATGGAGATGAAATGAATCTTCACATCCCTCAAACTGAGGAAGCAAGAGCAGAAGCTGAAACTTTAATGCAAGTCCAAACCCAACTTATAAGTCCAAAACATGGATTAAATGTTATTGGATGTGTAGAAGATTCTGTTTCTGGTAATTATTTATTAACAAAACAAATAACATTAGATAAAGATGACGCCATTCATTTTTTGATGAGTATAGGTGTAGAAGAAAGTAGTAAATTTAAGAAATTTAAATCTAAAGTTACTGGAAAAGAAATTTTTTCAGTATTAATTCCAAAAACTCTTAATTTTGTTTCAAAGAATAGAGCAGATGAAGAGGTGGTTATCCAAAATGGAGAATTGATTAAAGGAAGTTTGGATAGTAGTATTATTGGAGAAGAAGGTGGAACATTAATAAGAAAATTACATAAAGATTACGGAGATGAAAAAACATTAAGTATCTTAAGTATGATCTTCAAACTTGGAATTAAAGCTTTAGAATTACATGGATTTAGTACAGGAATCAAAGATACAGATTTAGAAGAAGTTCTAGTTGAAAAGATTAAACAAGTTATGAACGATACAAATAGAGAAGTAAAAAATTTAATTTCTAAATATCATGATAATGGATTAGAAGCCATGCCCTCTAAAACAGTAGAAGAAACACTTGAGTTAATGATCTTACAATTATTAAACAAAGTTAGAAATAGAGTTGGAGAATTAATTGCTGATAATGCAAATCCAAACAATCCTACAATCATAATGGCTAATGCTGGAGCTAAAGGTAACATCTTAAATTTAGCTATGATGAGTGCTTTAGTAGGACAACAAGCATTGAGAGGAAAAAGAATAGAGAAAGGATATGATAAAAGAACATTAGCATTATTTAAACGAGGAGAATTATCTCCAAAATCAAAAGGATTCATAGAAACTCCATTTAGAGAAGGATTAGATCCAATGGAATTCTTTTTTGGTGCAATGACTGGAAGAGATTCATTAATGGATACTGCTTTGAGAACACCAAAATCTGGTTATTTGTATAGAAGATTGTCTAATGCATTACAAGATCTAAAAATTGAATATGATTATACTGTTAGAGATGCAAACAAAACAGTTATTCAATTTAAGTATGGAGAAGATGGAATAGATGTAGCTAGATCTGAAAAAGGAACAATTAATATTAGAAATTTGATAAGAGAGGTTACTGGAAAATGATTGAAGAATATAGATCTCAAATTCCTTTAAGTATCTTAGAGAATGCACAAAAAGAATTAAAGAATCATAAATTAACAAAAAAACAAGAAAAAGAATTTTTTGATAAATTATTAGAATCATATAAATCATCTAGAATTGATCCTGGAGAGTCTATTGGAGTTATAACAGCTGAATCTTTCGGAGAACCAGGAACTCAAATGACATTAAATATCTTCCACTTTGCAGGTGTTGCAGAATTGAATGTTACTTTAGGATTGCCAAGATTAATTGAGATATTTGATGCTAGAAAAGAAGCTAGTACTCCATCTATGGAGATTTATTTAGACAAACAGCATAGTAAAGATATTAATGCTACAAGAAGAGTGGCTTCTTTAATAAAAGAAACTAAATTTAGAGAACTAGCCCAAGAATTTTCCATTAACATAGCTAAACTACAAATTGAAGTAGTTCCTAATAAAAAAAATATGAGGGATTTAAGGATAACAGATCAATCATTATTAAAAATTTTATCTGAATCCATTAAAGAAGTATCTGTTAAACAAAATAAAGAAGGAATTGTCATACTAAAACCTGAGAAAGATGTTGAATTAAAAGATTTGTATAAGTTAAAAGAAAAAGCAAAAGATACATTCATAAAAGGTATCCCTGGAGTAACTCAAGTTCTTCCTATAAAACAAAATAATGAATTTGTTATTTTAACTTCAGGATCTAATCTAAAAGAAATTTTCAAATTAAAAGAAGTGGATAAATCTAGATCTACAAGTAATGATATTTTTGAAGTCTTGAAGAATTTAGGTATAGAAGCAGCAAGACAAGCTATAGTAAATGAAGCATCAAAAGTTATAAGAGAACAGGGATTAGATGTAGATATTAGACATATATTATTTATAGCAGATTTAATGACTGCTTCTGGAAACATTAAAGGAATAACAAGATCTGGAATTACAAGTGAGAAAGAATCTGTTTTAGCAAGAGCCTCATTTGAAACTCCAATAAGACATTTGATAGATGCTAGTCTAGTTGGAGAAGAAGATGAATTAACTTCTGTTATAGAAAATGTTATTGTTAACCAACCAGTTCCTTTAGGAACAGGACTTCCAGGATTGATTGCTAGAATAAAAAAACTTGATGGAATGAAGAATGGATGAATTAACTAAAGCATTAGATGAAAAAACATTAGTTTTAGGAAAAGATAGAACTTTAAAGAAATTAAAAAAAGGAGAAGTTAGTAAAGTGTTCTTAGCAAATAATTGTTCAGATAAAATTAAAGAAGAGATTCTAAAAAATAAAAATAAAACAGAAATAATCGAATTAGACATAAGTAATGAAGAATTAAACATTAGATGTAAAAAACCATTCAATATTTCGGTATTGAGTTATTAATTCTAAAATGAGGCAATTTACAAAACAGATAATAGACTACATTAACTTATTTGAGAATTTAACTAAAGCTAGAGTAAAAGATTGTTTTGTTAATTCTATTATTTTATTTATTGTTGAAGAAGGAGAGATTGGAAAAGCTGTAGGAAAAAAAGGAAAGAATGTTTTTATGGTTTCAAAGTTAATAAAAAAGAAGATTAGAGTTGTTGAATTCAATAATGATGTTGAAATCTTTATTAAGAATTTAATATATCCTGTAGAAGGTAAGATTTATAAAGAGAATAATTTAATTTCTATTGAGTTAAGTAAATCAAGCGATAAAGGGATTATACTTGGAAGAGAAAGAAAAAAATTGCAAGAATTACAAGATATCATAAACAAATATTTTGATTTTGAGATTAAAGTTAAATAAAATGGGAAATCAAGGAAAAGGTTTAGGTTCAGGGAAAAAATTACAACAAGGAAGAAAAAAGGATAGATGGAAGAATAGAAAATTTAAGAATAGAATGTTAAAATTAAGAATAAAATCTTCTCCATTAGGTGCTTCTCCTCAAGCAAAAGCTATTGTTTTAGAAAAAGTACAAAGAGAAGCAAAACAACCAAATTCTGCAATGAGAAAATGTGTTAAAGCTCAATTAATAAAAAACGGTAAACATGTAACAGCTTTTGTTCCAGGGTATAATGCTATAAAATTAATTAATGAACATGATGAAGTATTAATTGAAGCCATTGGTGGAAAGATGGGAAGAGCTAAAGGAGACATTCCTGGAATTAGATGGCAAGTAATAAAAGTTAATGATCAAAGTTTAAACGCTTTATTAAGAGGAAAGATCGAGAAGGGTAGAAGATGAATTTAGATTTTAGATTATCTGATTTAGGTAGTAGAGGAAAAGAAGCAGCTTTACAAAATACAGTAAAGACAATGGCTATGATTGCAGGGTTAGCTTCTTTAGTAGAATCTCCTTTAATTGGAGCACCTTTGGTTTTAGGATCAGGAGCAACTATGGCAAATGGAAATTATATGAGGTTTTTAAGAAGAGTAGGAAAAGATATAACTAATGTTGCCAGAAAATTAAGATACTCTAACTTAAGATATACCTACAAAATGAAAAGATATGGAATATAATATGAGACTATTCAATAAATGGGAAACAAATTTTGAAGTTATTGATCCTGGATTAAAGAGTTATATAAACATAAATCCAATAATCATTCCTAGAACTGGTGGTAGAAATGTTGGGACTCAATTTTGGAAATCTAAAAATAATATTGTAGAAAGATTAATTAATAAATTAATGATTCCAGGACACAGAGGAAAAAAACATAGAATAAGTTCTGGACACAACACAGGAAAGTCAATAACAAATTATAATATTGTTATAAAAACATTTCAGTTAATAGAAGAAAGATTAAAGAAAAACCCTGTTGAAGTTTTTGTTAGAGCTGTAGAAAATGCTGCTCCTAGAGAAGAAATAACAACAATAGAGTATGGTGGAGCTAGATATTCACAAGCTGTTGAATGTGCCCCTCAAAGAAGAGTAGATTTAGCTTTAAGAAACATGGTGCAAGGATCTTATTCTCAAACATTTAAGAGTAAAAGAAAGATGTGGGAATGTTTAGCAGATGAAATTATTAAAGCTTACAATTCTGATAATAAGAGTAATTCTATTGCAAGAAAATTAGAGTTAGAAAGACAAGCAGATGCTTCTAGATAATCATTAATTCTTTAAAATTTAAAGTATGGGCCTGGCAGGACTCGAACCTGCGACCTTCTCCTTGTAAGGGAGATGTCATAGCCACTAGACCACAAGCCCAATTAAAAGAAAATCTTTTAACTTAATTTAAAAAGTTTTGGATTA
>CAYUGZ010000011.1:0-31048 GCA_964444465.1 Candidatus Woesearchaeota archaeon
TCTATTGCTAATTCTAAAATTCTTCTTAAATCTTTAGAAGTTAACAAAGAAAATGCTTTTAGTACATTAATATTTTTTTCATAAGCTAAGAAAAATCCATTATCATTTATTCCAATTTCTAAATCTTTATGTTGAGTTTTATAAATTGCATAAGCTAAAGCTCTTGACAAAACATCATTAACCCTTCTTCCGAATAATGTATGAAAAACAACGTGTCTTCTATCCTCTTCATCAATATAATGTTCTACTAAAATTTTCTTTTCATGGGGAATTTCTGAAAATCTAAATTGTTCATTAAAATAATTATAAATTGCATTAGCTGCTTTCTTATCTACATACAAATAATCATGAATAAACTTCAAAATATCTTTTTTTGGTTGTTTACTATTCAATCTTTGTTCTAATAATTTTCTAAATCTTTGGATTTCTGAAGCTAAATCAAAACTTAATGGAAGCATATCAGAGAACCATGAAGGAACAGTTGGAGGTCTATCACCAGAAGCATTTACTTGGGCTACCATCCCCCTAGCAAATTTAAATTCATAAGTATTCCCACCTAAAACAAATATATCTCCTCTTCTTAATCTTTCTAAAAATCCTTCATCTATTGTTCCAACAATTTGTTCTCCAATCTTAACTTTAACATGGGTTTCATCAGGAATAGTTCCTATGTTAGTCATGTAAAGAACCCTTGCTAATCTGCCTTTTTTTCCTATCATCCCTGTATCTTCATCATACCAAATCTTAGCATAAATATATCTATCTTCTAAAGAAATATATTTTCCAGACAAATAATCTATCACCTCATTAAAATCTTTTTTATTTAATGTTTTATAACAATAAGATTTTTTTATTAATTTAAATAAATCATTTATATGGATTTGATCTGAAATAGCTATTCCAAAAATTTGTTGAGACAAAAAATCTAAAGCATTAGTTGGAATGTGAATTCTATCTATCTTTTTTTCTATAGCTGATTTTAATAATAAACTACATTCTATCAAATCATCTCTATCTAAAACAACAATCCTTCCTTTTGTTGTTGAATGTAATTGATGTCCTGATCTACCAATCCTTTGTAAGCATCTAGCTACTGACTTAGGAGAACCTAGTAAAACAACCAAATCAATATAACCTATGTCTATTCCAAGTTCTAAAGAAGTGCTACATACTGCAACTTTTAATTCACCTTTTCTTAATCTTTCTTCTAAATTTAATCTATGTTCTTTTGATAAAGAACCATGATGTGCACCAATATTCTCAGTATAACTTTTTGGGAATTTTTCTTTTAGAAAATGAACAACTCTCTCTGTTGCAGATCTAGTATTAGTAAATATTAATGTAGTTTTGTGTTCTTGAATTAATTTATCTAATAAATTATACATTTCATGATGCATAGAAGAATGATTAGTTCCAATCAAATCATCCACTGGACTTAAAACTTTTAAATCTAATTCTTTTAAAAATTGAACATCAATAATTTTACAATTTCTTTCATTTCCAACTAAAAACCCAGCTATCTCTTCTAATGGAGAGATAGTTGCAGACAATCCAACTCTAGTCATCCCTTTACTTAATTTTTGTAATCTTTCTAAACTTAAAGATAGATGAACCCCCCTCTTATTTTCTGCTAATGCATGAATTTCATCTATAATGCACCATTGAACATCATTCAAATATTCTTTAAATTTAGGCGAATTTAATAATATGGCCAATGATTCAGGAGTTGTTATAAGGATATGAGGTGGATTTTTTAGCATATTTGTTTTTTCTTTTTGAGTAGTATCTCCAGTTCTAACAGCAACTCTTATACCTAAATTTTTCTTAGCTACTTTGTCAATATTCTCTCTATCATAGATTTTCTCCATCTCTTCTAGAGGTTCTAATAGATTTTTTTGGATATCATTATTAAGAGCTTTTAATGGAGAAATATAAACACAATATATCTTATTCTCTATTATGTTCTTAATTGAAGAATCTATTAACTCATTTATTATTGCCATAAATCCAGTTAATGTTTTTGTAGCTCCAGTAGGTGCTGAGATTAAGATATTATTCCTAGAATGAACTTCCATTACACCATATAATTGAGGCAATGATAATTTTTTAAATTTGTTTTTAAACCAAGTTTTGACTATAGGATGTAAAATTTCGAATATTTCATTTTCATTATTTGGCTTTTTTTTATAAGTTATCATTTTTACTAATTAAATTTATCATATATTCTATATTATAATCTATTATCTCTTAGAATTTGATTAAGAGAATTAAATGTCTTTAAAAGCCTTACGCGTACTTGTCCGCTCTGTCCATTAGTTGATTGTATAATCTCTAGATTTTAGAATATTTTTTTTAAGATATGATGGATTAGGAAAAATTGTTTTAACTAATAAACTTTAAATACAAAAATTCTTTATTATTTTTATGAAAAAAAGAGGTTTTATCTTAATACTTCTAGTTTTATTTATATTATCATTAAACTTTGTTTCACCTCAAAAGATATATGTGGAACATAGAAATATGGGTTCAGGGAGTATAATAACTGGATTTATTTCAGATCCTATTGATACTAAGATCTCCAAAATAGAAATATTCGCTCATGATGAGGGAAAGGGACAAAGTGTACAAATTTTTGATGCTAATTCAGGTAGTTTTTTAGGGGCTACAACGCCTTTTAATAGTGGAATTTATGATACTAGAATCATTGAATTTTCTTCCCCTACATATGTTAGTAGTTTAAGATTAACAAATCCAGGTGATTTTCATTTAGATCAGAAGAAGGGGATAAGTGTAGTTATATCTTGTTCTTGTTCTAATGGGGATATTTGTTGTAGTAACTCTTGCGATTGGGATCCAGCTGGAACAGAAGATGGAAATGAATGTTGTAGTGGGGGAAGAGAGCCTTACCCTAAAATTAGTTGTAAACAACAAGGAGAATTTGTAGGATTAAATTATTATACTCAATCTCAAACACAAGTTTGTAGAATTAATGGATGGAGTTGTACTGGAGGTTCAACTATTACTTGTTCTAAACAAAATATTTGTGGTGAATTTGGAGGTAAAACATGTTATTTTTATAATGGTATTTCTAATTTTAATTTTCCCACCTCAGGAGAATCTTTCTCAGGAAACTGGAATGATCCTCAATGTTCTGATAGAATAGATAATGATTGTGATGGAGATATAGATAGGGCTGATTCAGATTGTAGAGATTGTGAAGAAGGAGATACACAAAGTTGTTCAAATACACGGGGAGTTTGTGGTTCAATCCAACGACAATGTGTAAATGGAAGATATGAATCTTGTGATTATAATACTATCACTACATATAGTGAAACAGAATTGTGCATAGATGGTCTAGACAATAATTGTAGAGAAGGAAAAGATGAGGGATGTAATTGTAATACTGGAGATAAAAAACCTTGTGGAAGTAATGAAGGAGTATGTACTATTGGGGAACAAACATGTCGAAATGGAATATGGAGTAATTGTGAAGGAGGAGTAGTAGGTTCAGAAGAAATTTGTGATGGTTTAGATAATAATTGTGATGGAACAACAGATGAGGGTTATAAACTTGGAGGATCATGTAGTGTAGGATTTGGGATATGCCAAAATGAAGGATTTTTTGAATGTAAAGGTCCTGAGACAGTAGGTTGTAGCGCAAATTTAGGAGTTTCTTTAACAGAAATTTGTGATAATATTGATAATAATTGTAATGGAGCAATAGATGAAGGTTGTCAATTAGTTCAAACTGAAGCAGTACAACCTGATTCAATACAACCTAGAACAACACAACAAAAAAGTATGATTTTAGAAGAAGTAAAAGAAGTATTAGGACAAATAAAAGAAGAAGACCAAGAACAACAAGAAGGAATCGAAATTTTATTAGAAGAAATAAAAGAAGAACAAATTGAAGGAGAAGAAAAAGGGATAAGACAAAAAGCAAGTGATTTGTTTAGTGGATTACTAGGGGAGATAAGATCAACAACTATAACTGAAACTCCAGAAGTAGAAGCTTTATGTGGTAATGGAATAATAGATTCAGGAGAAACATGTAATAATTGTAGAGATGCAGTATGTTCAATAGACCAATATTGTGATAATGGTGGACAATGTGTTACAAGATCTAATTTAAGTTCTTTTTTTAGATGGTTAGTAATAACTTTAATCTTAGTTCCAAGTTTAGTTTATTTGTATTATCATGTTAAAAAAAGAAAGATTTCAAAGCAAGATATTGGAATATTTATTGTAGCCTTATTATTTATTATATTCTCATTAGTTATTTTATATCTAAATATCTCTACAATCTCTTTTTCTTTGATAAGTGGGGTAGATCATAGTGCAACAATAATAATTGAATCAGATATTAACAATAGACTATATGAACTATATCAACAAAGTGGAGATGTAGAATTTGTAGTTTGTATAAAAGGAAATTATAATAATGGAAGATATCAAATTTACGATATAGAAGAGATTCCAACTGTTAGTAAAAGTGTAGCTGCAATAGAAGCACAAAGTTGTTCTAAATTAAATCATTTAGGAACAATACATAGTCATCCTGGAGGGGTTTGTGAACCAAGTAAGCAAGATATTTATACTTTCGGTCAAAAGAATGATATATTGATGGGAGTTATATGTGAAAAAGATACTTATGGATTTTATACAAAAAAGAATTTTGATATGTCAATGTTCTACATAATAAAAGATGTTGAAGTTAAAGAAGAATTCAAAAAAGGATCATCTCCTATCTCTTTGGTCATAATTTTATTGTCTTTAGTATCTGCTTATTTAATTATAATATTTAGAGATAAGATTTTAGATACTCTCAAGTTGTTTAAAGTAAAGAAATATCCAAATTTATTAATTACTATGAACTTAATGAATAAAACAGAAAAAATAATGATTAATAGATTAATCAAAACAGATGGGCTTCTAAAACAAGATTTGATGAACAAATTAGGATTGTCTAAATCTAGTTTTAATGATGCATTATTAAGATTACAAAGGAGTAATTTAATTGTTATTAAAAAAGAAGAAGATGGAGAAAGAGTTTATTTAAGTGCAAGAGCTAAGAATTAAGATATAACAACATTTTTATATTAGAATAATCCTTTTATATTATGCCAAAAAAAGGAGAAAAAAAGACAACCAAGACTTCTGATAATGTATCAAAACAATTAGTCGAAAGTAGCGTGGCATTACAAGATAAAACTGCTGAGTTATTACTAGTTGTAAACAAACTTGTTCAAAGATTAGATAACATGGTTTCTGTATTTGAAGAAGCATCTAAACATATTAAATCTGGGTTAGATGAACCTATTGCAAAAAGACTAGAAGAGTTGTTAGAACAAAATAAAAATATAGCAAGAGGTTTAATCTTATTAGAAAGGTATGTAAAAGAAAGAACAGGCATGAGTAATCTTCCTCCCCCAAAACCATTACATAAAGAAGGATTCTAAAATGGATCCTAAATTCATAAGAGAGGATTTCCATCATAAATCAGATTCTGAAGAATTAAATGACATAGTTGGATTGATCCATAAAAATGTAGCTGAAGAAAAAGAGGCTAAGATTGGAGAAAGATTTCTAAGAGCATTATTTTTAGGATACAAAACTATACACCAAAAAAGTGAAGAAAAACTAAGACAAAAAGCAATTTCAACTGAAAAAGTTCAAAGATTAATCAGACCAATAGCTCACCAAACAATAAAACAACAACTTCCAGATATTAGAAATGAACCAGAATTAAGAACTCCGACCCCAATTAAAACCCCAGAAAAAAGTTTAGAATCTTCTTATGCTCTATTAATTTCTGACAAAAAAATATTAGCTAGAGCAGTTGTCTCTAAAGAACTAGGGAAGTATCGTTATGAATTAGTAGAACCTTCAATTAATATGAATATGTTAAAGTTAGTAGAAGAATATTTCTTTGCAAAATATAAGAAAAATAAAGATGTATTAACAGATGATAAACTAATCTTAAAGAGAATAAAAAAAGCTTCAAGAAAAACGAAAATAGAGTATAAAGAAGAATTTTTAGAAGATGTAAAATATTATTTATATAGAAATTTAGTTAATTTTAGTAAAATTGATCCTTTATTACATGATCATAATTTAAATTCTATTATGTGTGAAGGGGTAAACAAACCTGTATTAGTTGATTATCAAAATGAAAGAATGGAGACTAATATTGTTTTTAAGAATAATGAAGAATTAAACTATTTAATTAATAAATTTGCAGAAAAAACAAATACAGAAGTAAATACAAACAACCCAATTTTAAACGTAAGATATAATGAATTTAGAATTCAAGCAAATCTTGGATCTGGAGTAGTAAGTTCTAGATTTATAATAAAAAGAGAATTAAATGTTTAAAAATTTCTTTTAAATAATAATTTATCTAAAGACCATTTTTTAGACCCATAGATAGACAAAACTAAGAATGCGGAAAAATAAAGTAAAGATAGTTCTCCTCTATTTAATATTGGAAGATATTGAAGTTTTTTCTCTAATATATTTAAGATTCCAACATGTGCATAAAAATAAGCTACTAACATTTCTAAAGCAGCAATAGATGCAACTATCTTTGTAAATAAGCCTAGTGCTATTGCTAACCCTCCAAAAAATTCAATTACTCCTGCGAACCAAAATAAACTAAATAATTCTACTGAATTCCCACCTAGTCAGCCAAAAAGTTTTTGCACACCATGTTGCATAAACATTAATCCAATCAATACTCTAAATATAAAGTAAAGATAATTTTCACAATTTCTAGATGATCTACCAAACATGAAAAAATAAAATAAGAACATATTTAAATAATTTTCGATGAAACTAAACTTAAGCGATGGTAGTTTAGTGGTTAGAATACGACGTTGCCAACGTTGTGACCCGGGTTCAAATCCCGGCCATCGCATTTATTCTTTTAACATTTCATAAATATCTTTAATCATTTCAGCAGCTATATGTGGGTGCCAGAAATTCAAAAATCCAGATCCTTCTACTTGAATTATTGTTTTATTTTTTAAAGGAGACAATTTTCTTTTAGGACCAAATGAAGTATCTCCAAAGAAAGCATTTTCAAAAGTTACTTGAGGTGTAGGCATGTTTTCTAACGCATTTTTTACTCCCTCTAAATAATTATGTGGGGTTAGATTATTATTAATTCTTCTTTTAGCTATCTTATCCCCATATAAATTAATTTTTTCTAAATCTTTCTTTAAACTATCTCTGAATATTGCCCCAATTTTATCATAGTTTAATGTTTTATATACTCTTAATATGTTTAATATCATTCTTTTTGATTCATAGATTATAGCATCTTTATAATCATCTTTAATTTTATCCAAGAAATAATAATATTTTCCATTTATTTCTTCAACAATTTCTTTAACTAATTTATTTTTTATTTTTTCTCCACTAAATGTCGTGATGTCCATTATACTTGGAATAAATTTTATTTTAGGAAAAGCTTTGTGAACTATGATGATACACTCTCCTTTACTAACATCATCCCAGAAACTTTGATAGATTCTTAATCTTTTTTCATAATCATTTTCATCTCTAGCTACCCATCCATATTTTTTCATGTAAGAATATCTTTTGTTAACGTCTTCTTTATTCAAAAAAATATCAAAATGATCTAAAGCATCTTTTAACTTAGGAATGTCTCTATTAAAATCAATACCCCATAATCTCTCTCTTGGCATACTACTAACAATTAATCTTCCACCTAATCTTTTCCAACATAAACTAGCTACTGTTTCAGAATGATCATCTCTAGAAGTTACAACATCTAATGCTGGTCCGGAATGTGGCGCAACTATAAATGGTTCTTTTTTTCCATCCCTATAGACTGTATATCCTTTGTTAAACTCAGGTCTCATATACAATACTATTCATAAATTATTTAAATCGTTATCTGTTTAATGTAATATGGAATGGAAACAAAAATTTTTAGATAGATATGAAAAATTAACAGATCTAGATAAATTTATAGATATATCTTCCGAACCTTTAAGAAAATCCTTAAGAGTTAATACATTAAAGACTGATGTAAAAGAGATTAAAACTAGATTTAAAGATTATAGTTTAGAGAAAATTCCTTGGTGTAAAGAAGGATTTTGGTTAAAAGGACAGGTTATAGGAAATACATTAGAACATTTTTTAGGGTATATTTATTTGCAAGAAGCTGCTTCTATGATTCCACCAGTAGTTTTAGATCCTAAAGATGAGATTGTTTTAGATATGTGTGCTTCCCCAGGTTCAAAAACAACACAATTAGCTTCTTTAATGAAAAATAAAGGATTGATTGTTGCTAATGACATTAATATCAATAGATTAAAACCTTTATCTATTAATCTACAAAGATGTGGAGTTTCTAATATGATAATGACAAAAATGGAAGGAAGATTCTTTAAACAAGAGTTTGATAAAATTTTAGTAGACGCCCCTTGTTCTGGAATCGGAACTATAAGAAAATCTCCTAACACCCCTTTAATGTGGAATCCAAATGCCATTAAAAGAATAGCTGGAATACAAAGACAATTGTTATTTACAGCTTTTAATATATTAAAACAAAAAGGAACTTTAGTTTATTCTACTTGCACTTTAGAGCCTGAAGAAAATGAGGGTGTAATCAACTCTTTATTGGAAAAGTATGATGATGCTAAACTTGAGAAGATTAATTTAGATATTAAAAGAAGTCCTCCAATCTTAGAATTTGAATCTAAAAGTTATAATGAAGAAATTAAAAAATGTTTAAGAATTTGGCCTCAAGATAATGATACTGAAGGATTTTTTATTGCTAAAATAATTAAGGAATAATCATTCTTTACTCAAATCTTTTTTCTTCAAAACATTTTTCCTAAATACAATAAATTTATGAGAGAATCTAGCAGTTATAGAGGATAAAATTATTGTGTATAATAAAAACAAGAATGATAGGTCTATTATATTATCTAATCCTTGGAGATTATAAGATCCTAAGAAAAAAATCATTGTAGCAACTGCAACTCCCTTAGCTGAATTTAAAGTCATAAATATTTTTTCTTTAAGTTTTACATTAACTCTATAAAAAACAATACTTACAGCTAAATATCTTACTAAAAGATATAATAAAAATAGTACTAAAGATTTGATCAAAAAATTAACATCTAATGGAATTTTTATAACTAATCCTAATAAAATAAATACAACTATTTTTAAGAAATTTGTGAATATTGAAGAAAAATGTTGGATCTCATCTTTATCTCTTACAGTCATTACCCCAAAAACTATTCCAAAAGTAGTTACTGCTAATATCCCATTTCCTCCAATGTTCTCTGATAAAGTATAAGTTAATAATGCTGTAGCAATTACAATTAATGGAGACAATAATTCTTGATAAGTTTTTTTTATTAAAGAAAAAACTATTATCCCAATTAAAAATCCAGTTCCTACCCCAGTCATGATTCCTTGTAAGAATTTTACAGCTAAAACATTAGCACTTAATATTCCAAAATAAAAGTCTAAAGCAATAAATGGAATCAACACAGTTAAAGGAGTGTTTATTATTGATTCAAATTGTAAAATTTCTGCTATTTTTTCTTTTTTATCTTTAAATATAGTTAATATTATCTCAGGAGAAGTTCCAGCCATTAATGCTCCAAATATAGCACTTATCACTAATGTTCTAATACTAAATAGGATATTTGCAAATAATATATGGGTGCCTAATGTAACTATTGTAATACTAAGAAACAAAAAAGTAAATCCTAATTTTAATGCAGGTGGAGAAAATTGAGATATTTCTTTAATCTTAAATCGAGATGTTGAATCAAATAAGATCATTATTAATGCAAAAATTGCAAAGCTTGTAATAAAATCTTGATTAAAATTAAACAGATTAGTAAATCCTAACCCTATCCCTGTTAAGATTAATAGTAATAAAGAAGGAATTTTTATTTTGTTTGCTATTAATGTTATGATTATTCCTGTTAGTATAATAAATGATAATAAAGATAGAGTTGTTAGTTGTGATGTCATATTACCTCTTTTTGATATAGAAACCTATTTATTCTTATTAATGTTTCGATTCTATTATGAATAAATTACTTGATGAAATATTAAAAAAGATAAAGCCTTCTAAAGAAGAGATCTCTAAAGTTGATACAATTCTAAATGATCTAATTAATAAAATCAAAATAAGTAAAGCCAAAGTGGAGTTAGGTGGATCAGGAGCTAAAGATACTTGGTTGACTAATACTAACGATATTGATCTCTATGTTAAATTTGATTTTAAAACTTATAATAAAAAAGATATATCTTCAATTTTAGAAAAATCATTAAAAAAGAATTTTAAGATTGTTAGATTACATGGGAGTAGAGACTATTTTCAATTAAAACAAAAAGGATTTACAATTGAAATTATTCCAATATTAAATATAAAAAAAGTAAGTGAATCTAAAAACATAACAGATATAAGCCCTTTTCATGTTAAATTTGTTAAAAAGAATAAAAAAGGAGAT
The DNA here is from genome assembly GCA_964444465.1 of Candidatus Woesearchaeota archaeon. GTDB lineage: Archaea > Nanobdellota > Nanobdellia > SCGC-AAA011-G17 > JACPNG01 > JACPNE01. Next base: position 10,512 of record CAYUGZ010000011.1, read on the forward strand.
CAAATAAGATTAGTTAAATCATTTTGTAAAGCACAAGATTGTTATGGCGCTGAAAGTTATATTAAAGGATTTTCAGGATATGTTTTAGAGATATTAACAATTAAATATGGAAGTTTTAATAATTTTATAAAAAATGTTTCTAAGTGGAAAGATAAAAAATCCATTGGAGATAAAAATTTAATCAAAAAATTGAATGAATCAAAAAAAGAAGCCCCATTAATTTTGATAGATCCTGTAGATCCAAATAGAAATGCTGCATCTGCTTTAAACATAGAAAATTATAATAAACTAATAAAAACATCTAAAGCTTATCTAAAAAAACCTTCTGTAAAACATTTTGAAAAAAAAGAATTTAGTTTAGACTTATTAAAAAACAGATATAAAAATAAAAAACTTATAGTATTAGAAGTAGAACCATTAAAAGGAAAAAAAGATGTTATTGGGGCAAAACTTCTAAAAACTTTAGATTATATTGCTATGAAACTGAAATCAAATGATTTTAAATTATTAAAATATGATTGGGTATGGAATGAAAAAGCTATTCTATATTATGTTTTAGATAAAAAATTATTATTAAAGAATAAAGAACATCAAGGACCTCCAATAAAAAATAAATTAGCTGTAGAAAATTTTAGAAAAAAATGGAAAAACTATAAAATAAAAAATAATTATACTTATGTTATTGTAAAAAGAAAATTTATTGATCCTAAAGAGTTTATCAAATATTTATTAAAAAGTGATGAACATATTAAGTCTATGGTTAGATTAGTAAAGTTTAAATAGTTGAATTTGATAAGAATAACATGCCTAGAAAAAAGGTTGTTAAAAAAGAGGTATCAACTTTGAATAATGAAACTAAAACATTAGTTTTAGCAATTCTTGTTATATTAGCGATTGTATTAGTTGTTGCAAATTTTGGAAGTATTACTGGAACTGTTGTTAAAGAAAAAAAACCTTCAACAAATGTGATATTTGCTAAAGAGGTTATAACTCCTGGATCATATATTGAATTTGAGATCACACCAAGTAAATATGGGGTAAATAAAAAATATAGAATATGTGATGATGGGGATAGATGTCACATAAGAACTTATATGCAATGTGGTAGTTATAATTGTAGAGAAAAAGTTTCAGAAAGATACAAAACATGGCCAAGTTGGGAAGAAGGAGTTTATTATATTAAATTATTTGATTATGAGATCAATGATTTCACAAAACATTATTTTACTCTATCTTAAATTAAATTTAAATAAATGGAAAGATTTATAAATATATTAAATCCAGTTAAGATAACTGGTTCTGATAACATGACAAAAGAAACATTACAGTCTGGAACAACAACATTAGGAATGGTATGTAAAGAAGGAGTAGTGTTAGCTGCAGATAGAAGGGCTACTTTAGGTGGAAGAATAGTGGCTCATAAAAAAACACAAAAGATCTCTAAGTTAAATAATGAGATGGCAGTAACATGGGCTGGTTCAGTATCAGATATACAATTATTAACTAAAATAATAAAAGCACAAATTAGATTAATAGAACTTAGAAGAAATAAAAAATTAAAAGTAAAAGAAGTTGCAAATATGGCAGGTTCTTTATTATACTCCCACATTAGACAATTCTTTCCTGGAATTGTTGCTTTTCTTTTAGGTGGAAAAGATGAAGATGGAACTTATTTGTATGAGTTAGGTCCAGATGGAAGTATATTAATGCATGATGATTATGTAACGGATGGTTCTGGTATGATGTATGCAATGGGAGTTTTAGAAGCTAATTACAAAAAAGATATTTCAATTAATGAAGGTGTTAAATTAGCTGTTAAAGCTATTAGTGCATCTATACAAAGGGATACAGCATCAGGAAATGGAATAGATGTTTATACAATAACAAAAGACGGAGTAAAAAAAGTTTTAGCAAAAGAAGTTAATATGAGCATCTCAATGTAGAAGTAATTCTCAAGATTAAGAAAAATGGCAGACATATTACAAGAGATATTAAAGTATATTCCAGATAACGCTAACATAAGCGATACTGTTTTTGAAGGAGCTAACATAGTTATCTATACAAAAAATAAAGATTTCTTTTTTGAGAGTAATGGGGTAATAAAGAAGATAGTAGACGATATCAAAAAAAGAGTTGAGTTAAGACCCGATCCAAGTATTTGTTTAGATCCAGAAAAAGCAAAAGAAGTTATTGAATCTATAATTCCAAAAGATGCAGGAATAGCTAATGTTATTTTTGATTCTCAAAGATCAAGAGTGATAATAGAAGCAGAAAAACCTGGGTTAGCTATTGGAAAACAAGGAGAATTATTAAAAGAAGTTAAGAAACAAACTTTATGGGTACCATTTATTCAAAGAACCCCTGCAATTAAATCAAAATTAATAGAGAACATAAGACATGTTCTTTATGAGAATAGCGATTTTAGAAGAAAGTTTCTCCATAAAATTGGTAAAAGAATCTATGGTGGATGGACTAAAGATAAAAAGCATGAATGGGTAAGGATAACATATTTAGGTGCAGGTAGACAAGTGGGGAGAAGTTGTTTATTGTTACAAACTCCTGAATCAAGAGTATTATTAGATTGTGGGATTCATCCAGGTAGAAATATAAATGATCAAGAATCAGTTCCATTTTTTGACGCCCCTGAATTTAATATTAGTGATATAGATGCAGTTGTATTATCTCATAGTCATCTAGATCATAGTGCATTAGTTCCTTATTTGTATAAGATGGGTTATGAAGGTCCTGTTTATTGTACAGCGCCCTGTAGAGACATAACCTCTTTAATGGCTCTAGACTTTGTTGGGATTGCTCAAAAAGAAGCTCAAGATTCTTTATATTCAAGTACTGATGTAAAAAATATGGTCAAGCACACAATTTGTTTGAATTATGAAGAAGTAACTGATATAACTCCAGATATTAGATTAACATTTTACAATTCAGGACATACATTAGGAAGTGCAATATCTCATTTGCATATTGGAAATGGATTACATAATTTAGTTTATACTGGAGACTTTTTATATGAAAATACAAATTTATTAGCATCTGCTGTTAATAGATTTCCAAGAGTTGAAAGTATTATTATGGAAGCAACTTATGGTGGTAGAGATGATATGAATCCTACAAGAAAGGAATGTGAAGAATATTTACTAAAAACAATTAAAACAACAATAGATAGAAAAGGCAAAGTCTTAATGCCAGTTTTAGGTGTAGGAAGATCTCAAGAAATGATGTTGATATTAGAGAGGGCTATGAGGGAAAATTTAATCCCAAAAATTCCAATCTATGTTCAAGGTATTGTTTGGGATGTAACAGCAATTCATACAACTTATCCTGATTTTTTTAATCCTAAAGTTAAAAGAAATATTTTTCATAGAGATGAAAATCCATTTTTAAGTGATATATTCAAAAAAATTGGATCTCAAAAAGAACAACAACAAATTATTGATAAAGGGGAGCCATGCATAATTTTTGCAACATCTGGTATGATGAATGGTGGGGCTTCTAAAGAATATTTTAGACAATTAGGTGGAAATCCTAAACATAGTTTGATTTTAACATGTTATCAAGTAGATGGAACTTTCGGTAGAAGAGTGATTAATGGAGATAGAGAAATAAATTTTGGATCAGCTGAAAAACCTGAAATAATTAGTATAAAAATGGATGTACATATGATTAGCGGATTCTCTGGACATAGTTCTAGAAATCAATTATTAAGTTACATAAAAAATATGGATCCAAAACCAAGAAGGGTTTTAACATTACATGGAGAAAGTTCTAAATGTTTAGATTTAGCTAGTTCTTTACATAAAATAAACAAAATTGAGACTGAAGCTCCTAGAAATTTAGAAAGTGTAAGATTAAAATAATTTTATTCTTTTAACATATCAATAGATTTTCTTCCAGCATAACTTTCATCAGCATAATGCCAAAATTTAATCTCTTTTTCACCTAACTTCCAACATAATAAGATCTCTCTTCCTTCTAACATAGAATAGAAATCAACTATGCCCAAATCGGCATCTTTTACAATACAACCTAGATTAGTAAGCATTTCTATCTTTTTGTATAAATTATAGTATAATCTATGAAAATTTTTATTCACAACAATATCATTTTTAATTGATTTTAACTCATCTTCATAATCAACAGAAATGGAATTGATCATACTGAGATGGTTATTAATCTTCATTATTTGAATTAGTATTTTAGAAAGTTTAGGGATTAAAGAATTTGCTTCTTCTATTTTAAAATATCTTTTGGTTATCAACTCCATACTAATGATAAGTTTATATTTTTTTTAAAGGTTTTGTTTTGATTGTTTCAATCAGTTCACATGCTTTACATATATCGCTAGAACATGGTTCCCCACAATTTTTACACGATTTTATTTCAGAATTTTCAAATTTTTTCTTTAATAATGGGAGTTCTTCTATAAATGAGTTGATTATTGCATGTTTAGTCCCATTTTGCTTCTGTTCAAAGTTATTTAATAACATTCTTACTTCAGATCTATAAGATTTTTTAGAGTTGGGACACTCATTATAATCTACTGGAAATTTTTTTATAAATGAATAAGTTGCAACTTCTTTTTCTGTTAAAAAGTATAATGGTTTTATTCTTGGGATGAATCTTTTATATTTTCTAATTCCAGTTGTTGGACCAAGACGAGCTGATCTTTCTAAATTTCCTCTAAATAAATTCATTAAAACATTTTGAGCTTCATCATCTAAGTTATGACCTGTAGCTAATTTATCAACTTTTAATTCTCTAGCTTTTGAATTTAATAAAAGTCTTCTTAATACTCCGCAAGCACTACATGGTTTCAAATGAATCTTATCTTTGATTATATCTAAAGGCATTCCAAATTCTTTTTTGAAGGAATAAATATTCAAATCTAAATTATTTTCTTTACAATATTTTTTTAGTAAACTTAAATCTCTATAATTTTGTATTCCTTCATCTATTGCTATCACTTTAACTTTAATATCTCTTTTTTTATTAGCTAATAAATTTATGATGTTCAAAACAGTAAAAGAATCTTTTCCTCCAGAAACTGCAACTCCTATTACATCTTTACTATCTATTAATTCATATTTTGATATTGTTCTAAATGCTTTTTTCTCAAAATATTTAACAAAACAAGATTTACATAATTTTACATTATTATTTGTTAATTCAATTACTGGTTTGAGACTACAATTTTTACATACCATTTTAATTTTTTAGAATAAAGATTTATAAAACTTATCTAATCAACTTTAACTTTCTTAATAATTTTTTAAATGTTCCTTCTTCAATTTCTTCTTCATATTCTCTCTCTAACAATGAAGCAGCTAATTTTTTATAGCCTACTGCAGCATTACTTTTAGGATGAGTATAAACCACAACATCTCTCATTGTTAATGCCTCTCTTATAGATTCATCTTCTGGAATCTCACCAATAACCTTTTTATCAAGCATAATTTCTACATTTTTTACAGAAAGATCTCCTTTTCCTTCTTTAGTTCTTGTTAATACAACCCCAGTTACTTTCTTCCCTAATTCTTCTGCTACTTTAATTGTTTTTAGTGCATCTGTTATTGCAGGAAGCTCTGGATTTGTAACAATTAATATTTCATCTCCGGATTCAATTGCCAATAATGCCTCTCTTCCTAACCCTGCTGCAGAGTCTATCAAAACTAAATCAGTTGTGCCTAATAATCCTCTTAGAACTCTTCTTAAATTTCCAGGATTTGTATTTTTCATCTCATTAATTGAGATTCCAGCAGGAACAATTTTTGTTCCAACAGGATGTAAATAAACTGCTTCACTTATATGATTCTTTCCTTGTAAAGCGTGATTTAAATTAATTGGAACAATTGGAACTCCTAGATGAACTCCTACATTAGGTGTAGTCAAATTTGCATCAACAACTGTTGTATCCTTTCCAAAATAAGTAAATGCTGCCCCTAAGTTGATAGAAGTAGTACTTTTACCAACCCCTCCTTTTCCAGATATACATGTAATGTATCTTGTCATCTTCCTTTGAATTCATGTGAGAATCCTACAAATTCTTTTGTTTTTTCATAGAATTCTTTTACTTTTTCTACATCTACCTCATGTTTTGGCGTTATTAATGTTACATGTTTTCTATACTCTTCTCTTGGTTTAAATGTAGCTTTATCTATTGTTCTAAGTAGATAATAGAACTTTATATAATCTCTCATTTCTTTAGTTTTAACTATCTTTTTAATTAATTCAATTTTTTCAATAGGTGATTTAGGAATAGTTTTAATTCTTTTTTTATCTTTAGATTTTTCTAACATCTCTTCAACAGAATGATCAAATGCAGATATGAATCTTTTTATTATACTTTTAATTACATCAACCGTTCTTGTATACTTCAATGTTACATATAACAAATGGTCTGCTCTCTTTAGTTGAGATTGAGCATCTTCAATACTATCTGATTCTTCTATCATGTTCTCTAAAAATGTTGTTTAACTTACCTATAAATGTTTTTGATTTGGCTATATAATCTTTTAGTTTTTCTATTGTTAATGATTTCATTCTATAATCTTCACTACATATAATATATCTATCATTTCTACTAAATTCAATTGGAGATGTTTTTCTATGATCCACAATCTGTTTTAGATCACTTATCAATAAAATAAATTCTCTATCTATGTTATATCTTGGAGCACATTTGGTTTTAAAAACTTCTAATCTCACATTAAAATTATCTGAGAAAGGAGAAATTCTTTTATACATTCGATCATAGTATAATATTGCATCCATTCCTTTTACTAAGGAATTATACAAATTTTCAATTATTGTTACCATCAATTTATTTTCTTTTACTGTAGGATAAGTAACATAAGTTAAATGATCTGCTGTGTTAAATAACATATTTGCTTCTTTTATCAAACTCCTTAAAACTTCCATATATATTCATAGTTGGAAAATATATAAACATTATTGGTTTAAAGACAAGATTGCTGCAGCCAAATCTTTTTCTTTTTCTAATGCTTCAATAGCCTCTTCTTTAGAACAGTTAGTTTGTTCCATCACAGTTTTGATGTCTTCTTCATTGAACAATTCTTTTTCTTGTTCTTCTATATCTCCAGTAATTTGAAATGTTTCTTGACCCATCATATTAACTTTGATTACATTAGGGTTTCTTATTACTATATCTTTATCTTTTGTTTTTATCAAAACTTCAGAAGCTTCTATATCTTCTTGTTTTACTCCAAGCTTTTTCATAGCTTTTTCTAATTGTTTTGGATTTACGTTTGGAAACATTTTAACCTAAAAATTGAGAACCAACTCTAAAAAGAATTAACTCTATTATTATTACAATTATTATGAAAGCAATAACATAATGTGGTTTAAATTGTAATTTACTTTTATAATCTTCAAAGTATCTTACTAATCCCCCTCCTGAAGAGGGCATTTGTATCTTTTCATCTGCCATTTTAGTTTGTGATTAGATTAGTATAAAAATCTTTTGTTTTAGAAAACATTAAAAATAAGTTAATATTTACAATAAAATGAGGTGGATAGTTTTTATATTAATGATACTAATTTTTGCTAATCTATCTTTAGCTGATGAACTAAAAATAAATGAAAATATAGTTGTTAGTAACAGTAATCTAACTCTAAAAGGGGTTGGTCCTAGTTCAATAAAAATAGATGTTGATGGTCAAGGGGCAATTCTAGATGAATTAGAAACTAAAATTGTTAATGGATTAAAAATAGAAGTTTTAGAAATCTTTTATGCAGGTGACGATGAAATTAATTATGTTGATTTATCTGCTTCTTCAATTTATGTATGTGGGGATGATCAATGTGATGAAGTAGAAAAAAATACTTGCTGTTCAGATTGTGGTTGTAAATCAGGATATGAATGTAGTAATGAACAATGTAAATTAATTATAATTCCAGAATGTAAAGAGGATGTAGATTGTGATGACAAAGATTCTACAACAGAAGACACTTGTAAAAAGAAAAAATGTTATCATCAATTTTTTTGCACTAAAAACTCTCAATGTGAAGATAATGAAGAATGTACAAAAGATTATTGTGAGGATGGAACTTGTTTTAATGAAGATCTTGCTGGTTGTGGAGTTCAGGAAGTAGTTGAAATAATAGAAGAAATTGAAGTAGTAGAAGAAATTAAAGAAGAACCCCAACAAATAAAAGAGGAGATAACAGAACAATCTGAAGAAATAATACAAGAAAAAACAAGTTTTTTATCAAAAGTTAAAAATTTCTTTAAAAAATTAGTAACTGGAAGATTATTTACTGGATAAATAAATAATTTAGAAAGTTTTATAAGTTTGTTACTTCTTCTAAAATTTATAGTAATAAAGAAAAATGTTGGAGATCAATTTCCCAGTTTATAGAATTCTTAGGAAAGGTGAGTCGGATCGCAATTATGATGGTAATGGATCTGAAGGAAATAATGAAAATGAAGGTTATGTTCTAGCACAAACAAGTGTTAATGCACATAAAGCATTTTGTATTCAAGGGTTATCTACTGCTCGTGGAAGTAGAGTTGAGATAGAAACTTGTAGTCATTCAATTATAATTGATGGGGCTGATGAGGAGATATTATTAAGCATTAAAGAGACTATAGAAGAACGTCTTTCTGAAATAGAAAAATTGAAAAAGAGTAAGGGTAAAAGGAGATAGTAGAATAAAAAAAAAGAAATTTAACAAATGCAAGAAAGATCAAATTATGAAAATTCTGGAGTGAATATTAAACTTGGAGAGGATGCATCAAAAGTTCTTTATGAAGCAGCTAAATTGACTTGGAAAAATAGAAAAGGAAAACTTGGAGAAGTTGTTGAAATTTTTTCTGATTTTTCAGGACTTAGAGCAGTAAATGTTGGTGGATTACCAGATGATACTTATATGAACATTGGATTTGATGGTGTTGGAACTAAAGTAGAAATAGCTGAAAGAACAAAAAGACATGAAACTGTTGCATTTGATTTATTTGCTATGGTGTGTGATGATGCGGTTGTGAGAGGTGCTGAACCAGTTTTAGTTGGATCAATATTAGATGTTAAAAGTCTCGGTAATGAAGATGAGTCCTATCTAAATCTTGTAAAACAATTAGCATTAGGGTATATAAATGCAGCTGAAGAAGCAAATGTTTCAATTGTTAATGGAGAGATTGCTGAATTAGGTTCTAGAGTTCAAGGTTATGGTCCATTTAATTATAATTGGGGTGCTTCAGTTGTATGGTTTGCAAGAAAAGATAGAATGATTACAGGCAATGAGATAAAACCAAATGATAAATTAGTTGGTTTAAAAGAAAATGGATTTAGATCAAATGGATTATCATTAGTGAGAAAGATAATGGAAAGAAAACATGGAGATGAATGGCATAAAGTTAAGTTTGGTGTTGAAGATTTAGGTGATTTAGTTTTATGTCCTTCAAGAATCTACTCTAAAGCAGTTGTTGATATGTTTGGTGGTTTTGATGGAGAGCAAAAAGCTAAAATTCATGGAATTGCACATATAACTGGAGGAGGTATTCCTGGAAAATTATCTAGGGTTATTAAACCAAATGGACTAGGTGCAGATATTTATGATCCTTTTGATCCTTGTGAATTAATGATACATTGTCAAAAACATGGAGATGTAACGGATGAAGAAGCATATGAAACTTGGAATATGGGACAAGGTATGATTATAATAACTCCTGAACCAAAAGAGGTTATTAAAGTTGCAGGAACACATAATATTGAATCTAAAGTTATTGGTAAAGTTAATTCAAGAGGGGAGATTAGAATTGAGAGTAAAGGATTGAATTTAGGTAGATCTGGAGAATTGATATATTAAAGTAGGAAGGCATAAGCCATCTTCTGTTGAACTCTAACCATTAAAAATGGATCACTGAAAGTTCATTCTAACATTCAACTAAGCGTCTAAGACTTGCACCGGTTGGGACTCGTCGTTTCAACGTATCCTATTAAAATACTCAGTTGGTTATCTCAGTTCTATTACTAGAACTTTCACAACATCCTCGCTCTAATAGGCCGTGTCGTTTCTTAGCGGTTGCCTCCCATTTCTGGGACTTCTTTGCAGAAGCAACCTATAAACTGGTGGACGGACTTTCCTCAAGTAAAACTCGAAAGTTAGACACCTTCCTACTAATTATATCTCTACATTATAATTTATAAACCTTACTATGTCGATATTAAAATGATAAACCCAACAACTGTATTTAGAGATGTTATAAAGACAGCAAGAGGAGAAGATGCAACTAAATTATTAAATTTATTTAGACTTTTGATTAATAATGCAGATCTACATGGAGTTGATTTATATGATTATATAACAAAATATACAAAGAATGGTGCTAAAGTAAATCATTCAAAATATGAATTAACATTTCATAAAGGGAGGGGACATTCAGCTTATTGGAGTGAGGATAGATGGAGTGTCTCCCAGCATAGATTTTTTTCTGATGGTAATTATTCATTTTTTTTAAATAGTTCAGAATGTAGAAAAGGTTTACTCGCAACAATAGGATTTGACTTAAATAAAAATTTGGAATTAGAAGTTACACAGATACAATCTAGAAGAAATAGAAAAGAAGAAGATTCATATGAGGTGGACCCCCTATTAAGAAATTTAAAATGGGAAAGAATGTTATTACATATAGTTACAGATTGGGCTTCAATTAGTGGATTTAGAAAGATAAGAGTCAACTCTCCTTATCATCACATTGGTGATAGAGATGTACGTATGAAAATTAGGTATAAAACAACCCCAAAAAGAAATGGATTTAAATTTGATCCTGAAAAAAAAGATTTTTATTTAGATCTACAAAATCATTCATCAGGTCTTTGATCTAGAGTTATTTCAATATTTATTTGTTTATTCTCTCTTAGAATTGTAACTAAAGCTTTTTCTCCTGGAGAAATCCAAGCTATTTCATTCCTTAAATGATTTGTATTTTCAATTGTAATATTATTTAATATAATAATTTTATCTCCTATCTTCAATCCAGCTTTATCTGCAGCACTTTCATTTTGAACATTAACGATTTCAGATCCTTTTTCTATTCTACCCTCTCTTGTGTTATTATCTACATTCACAATATCTATAACATTCACTCCAAAGTAACCTCTTTTAACTTCTCCATCTTCTAATAATTGTTCATAAATTTTTTCAACTAAATTAATTGGGATAGCAAATCCAGATTCTCCTGCATTTATATCTGAAACAATAAATGTGTTCAATCCAATAACTTTTCCTTCTTTATTTAATAAAGGACCACAAGAGTTTCCTGGGTTGATAGAAGCATCTGTTTGTATAAAATCTTTGTATAATGTTGGACCTCTATTTCTATGTTTTCCTGAAACAATTCCTGTAGTAACGGTATGAGCCAACCCAAAAGGATGTCCAATTGTTATAACTTGTTGTCCAACTTCTAATCTATTAGAATTTCCAAATTTTAGGGTTGGAAGATTTTCTTCATCTATTTTTAATAAAGCAATATCTGTTTTATCATCCAATCCTATCACTTTTGCTTGATATATTCTATTATCTTCTAGTAATATTGTTATATTCTTCTCTCCAGAAATTACATGTTCATTTGTTAATATATATCCATTAGATTCTACAATCACTCCCGATCCAGATTTACCAGAAGAGAATATAGAAACAACAGCAGGAGTTGATTTTTTTATAATATTTTCTAGTTTAAAATCATTATTTGGATTTAAATTTAAAAATATAGATTCTGAAAATAAAAAAGCATTTAATAATGTAGATAAGACTAATAGAATTAACAATCCAAAAAGTAGATTATCTTTAGTTCTCCTTCTTATTCTCATAAAATTATCACAAAAATTAATTTTATAAACCTTATGTTTAACCTTAATAAACTAAATCTTTTTATATTCATCACTAATCTTAATATAATGCCTCCAAAATTTAAGTCAGATGGTGAAAAGAAAATTGCTGAATTTTTAAAGAAAAGAAAAATTATTTTTACTTATGAAAAACCAATTTTAATCAAAGATCAATTAGATGAGAAAATGCAGATATGGCACCCTGACTTTTATCTAGATGATTTTAATATTGTTATAGAGTATTTTGGAATGGTAGATAAAGAACAATATCAAAGATCAATGAAAAGAAAACAAGCAATCTATCACAATCAAAGAATTGATTTTATTTCTGTTTATCCTGATATGTTAAAAGAAAAAGATTTTGAGAAAGTTTTATGGGACAAAATTAGAAATATATTAATTGCTAAACTAAAAAGATTAAAATCTCATAGAGATGTTTATTTTAAAACCCAAGATAAAAAAGTTAGTAATAAAAAAGTTGATGATAAAAAACCAAAAAGAAAGCCTGTAGGAGATGATTGGGGTTTAGAATAATGGCTTGTGAACATTTAAGAAATTTACATAAATTTTTAGAAAATAACGATATAGAAGTTAATTCTCCAGAAATGATAAAAATAACATGTAAAAAATGTAAGTTAAATGAAAAATGTACTTCTATTCCTGTAGAAAGGTTTGACGAGTTAAAAAAATAAAGTTTTATAAACCCTTATTTTCTGAAAGTTTTTATGGCAGATAGATTAAAAATAATTGTTCCTAATGGCCTTATTCAGAGGCAAGGTGGAAGTAAAAGGACAGTTAATAGAGAGATGATAGAGATTGACAGATATGAATTAATTCTTTTAAGACCAAGAAAAGAAGATGGAGATCTCAGATTTGGAGTTATAACAGATATTGAAGAAGTAAGGAGAAAACAACAAATAATATTAAGGCCTTCTTATGTATTGGGTAAATTTGAAGAGTTAGGGGGGAGAGATGTAACCTTAATTGGTCTTTCATCTAAAAAAAATCTTGTTTTAGAATCATTTAAAGAAGTTGTAGTGGGAAAAGATAGTATAGTTGATAGATTAGAAGATTGTAATGGATATAGTCACCATGCAAATTGGATAAATAAATTAATAAAACCTTACTTAAGAGATTAAAATAAATTGATGGAATAAGTTATTTCTTAGAATTAAAAAAAATAAAACATACATAGATATGGCAATTTATTTATAAACTTGTTATATGTCATTACTTATAAGAAGTTACAAATAGAAAGATTTATAAAGGTAAAATTGATTTTTATGTTATGAATGAAGTTATTGTTTTGGAAGCTGAAAAATTATTAAAGAGAATAGAGAAATTAGGTAGATTTGAGAGTAAATATACAGTTTTTCCTTGTAAAGAAGCTGCTAGTATAGTCGATGGATTAAATTCATTAGTAGAAAGTTTACCAGATTTAAGAAATGTGAATTCTAGAGGGGAATTAGTTGATTCTGAATTAAAAAGAAGATTAGTTGCTGAAGCTAGTAGGATTGAACAAAGGTTAAGTGGTAGGCATTATGATTTTGATACTGTGATCGATATTCATGGAATTCCTAGAAAAGATATAGAAGAATTAAGACCTTGGTTAGAGTTGAATAGAGATGATGCTTTTGAATCTATTGAGAGATTATTTAAAACTAATGATGTTGAAAGTTATGAATTGCAACTTCCTTTGGACGTTCCTAGTATAAGAAGAAGGGCTCAAGAAAATGCAGAAGATGATATTCATAGATATCACACTACATTGGGTGAAATGTTGAAACAATTGACAGAAGTGGGAGATTTTTATAGTGACATACGTGCTGTTCCTACAGAAAAAGATAGATCTTATTTTTGTCCTCTGACAAATACTTTAGCATTAGGAATACCAAATATTTATTATCTTAATGAAGATGGTAGTCTTGGTATAAGGGAGAGAGAATTAATTAGATTGTATGGTCATGAGGGAATGGGTCATGGTTTGAATAGTATGTTGTCTGAATCAGATGGACTTCATTATTTCCTTAGAAAAAGTTCAGCAGTAAATGAATCAACTTTAGAATCTGTTGCTCAATTTTATGAAAGAGTTATTTTTGGCGATGTTAAGGATTCTCCTGAAACTCAAAGAAAATTGGATATAGGACATAAATTTGAGGAGATATACCAAGATGCTCAAGATGGTAATAGGTTATTTGATTACGGAGCTAGATTGGGCCAATATGCTATTTCTCTTTTAGGTAATAAAGATTTAGATTATGAAACTAGAGTTAGACTATTATCTGAAGTTTCATTAGATCCTAATTTTCCTTTAGGTTTTCTTGAATATCATAAGGATAGTTTTGATACCCAAGGTAATCCAAATTACAATTTAGTTAGTGAATTAAAATATTGTGCTCAACCAGTTAAAAGAGCTTTGGGAGAATTTGAAAAACGTGGTATTTCTTATGAAGGAGAGGGAAGAAGTCTTATAGATAAAGCTTTCCTTAAAGGTTTTTGGACTCCTGATGGTTTTGTTGATAATGCGAGACTAATATCTGAAGGGAAATAGAATTCTTTTAAAAGAAAGATAAATGATAAGAATTATTTATAAAAAAAATAAAACATACATAGATATGGCAATTTAAGCTATTAGTACTCGCAGGCTGAACTTCTCGTTGCCTTGAAGCTTACACCCCGAGCCTATCAAACTCCTGTTATGAAGAGTGCTTTAAATCTATTTTCACGGAGGGTTTCGAGCTTAGATGCTTTCAGCTCTTATCCCATAGCGCGTGGCTGCCCTGCCTGCCTTGTCAGACAACAGGTAAACTAGAGGCGCCGAACCCTTGTTCCTCTCGTACTAAAGGATCCTTCCATTCAGATTTTGGACACACCTAGTAGATATTATACATACTGTCTCACAACGTACTTAACCCAGCTCACGATCCCTTTTAATAAGTGAACACCTTCACCCTTGGGCGCTCACAGTGAAAACATGAAAGGGTATAGTTTGTTCAAGTAGCTTAATAAAGTAAAAACTAATTGAGTTACTCCCCTTCCTGCGTGCAATTCTGCACACCCAGGATAGGAAGAGCCGACATCGAAGTAGCAAGCAGCGCCGTCGATCTGAGCTCTTAGGCGCTACGACTCAATTATCCCCGGGATAGCTTTTCTATAATATCTGACCCCCATTAAAGAGGTACAGACGTTCACTAGACCCAACTTTCGTTCCTGCGTTTCCTACTGTTAAAAACACAGTCAGGCAAGCTTTTGCTCTTACACTCTACTCCAGATTTCTAAACTGGATGAGCTTACCTCTGGGTCCTGCTGATATCCTTTCAGCAGGGTGCCGCCCCAGCCAAACTGTCCGCATGCTGATGTCCCATGAGGTGAGCGATGTAAAACTTAAAGGGTAGTATCTCACTTTTGTCTAGACTTGATCTGACGACCAAGCCATAGCAACTCCTACCTATACTGCACAATAAGTTCCACATCACAACAACATACTACAGTAAAGTTCCACGGGGTCTTTACTTCCCACTAGGCATCTCTGGCTTTTGCACCAGAATAGTGTGTTCAGGAGACTCTAACTAGGGACAGTGGAGATCTCGTTACGCCATTCATGCAGGCCGTCATTCAAACGGCAAGGCATTTCGCTCATATCTGTTACTTTCCCTCAATTGAAGTACTGACCATCTTATTCAGATGGCGGATTATTATTTCTAATAACCTCCTCTAGTCGCCTAAAGGATCGGACTATATCTTGTTCTAAATTATTAGAACTCTGGCGTATAGTCTCTGAGGATTCTAGATGTCTTTTGATCTTTCTGTTCATCTTTGAAGCAAGATTAGCAATTTTCTTTAGTCCTTCTTTTGTTAGATGTTCTTTGTTATTCATCAACTCAATCACTTGAGAGAATAATTCAAAGTTTTTCCTCTTGGAAGTTTGTAAAGGATTTTCATTGAAAAAATAAACTAATTTGTTTAAGTTTTCTAACCCTCTAACTCTGAATTCTTTTCTGTCACCATGATTTCTACAAATGTCTCCAAATTCAAAGAATTTATTTATTCTTTTTAGGAGATATTCATCACGTTGATGTTGAACAATTCTAAACTCTGGAAGAACTTGCCGACCTAAAGTCATTTTTGGTAGCTTATTTAATGCTACATGAAAACAACCTTCTCCATCAACAAAACCTATAATCCAATTAACATCTAGTCTTTCCTGCTGATTGTCCGCACCCATCACATTGTCACCATAATTAAGGTATAATTAAACCTTAAAAGTTTAATTATGGTAGTGTGGGATACTCGGATTTTCCAGCATATAGCCAGATTTTACTAAGGCAACTAATGCATACCTTAAGAGAATTATAGTTATTCCCGCCGTTTACCAGCTCTTAGCTCTCTTGGAAAAGAGTTTCAAGTACTGGCACTGGGCAGACGTGGCAATCTATACAAACCATTGCTGGCTAGCAGATTGCTGTGTTTTTGTTAAACAGTCGGACCCCCCTTGTTATTGCACCCTGTAATCGCTAACATAATTAACAATCGCAGGGACTCCTTATACCGAAGGCACGGAGCTATTTTGCCGAATTCCCTTAGTTAGATTGTTCTCTCATACCTGAGCCTTCTCAGCTAGACCACCAGTGCAGGTTCTGGGTACGATTATCTAAATCGGCCTTAAGCTTCTTTCACGGACTCTAGGACTCAACTAAACTATTGCTAGCCTCCTAAATTTAGTCAGTTTCTCACTATTACAGTACTCCACCAACTTGTCTTTAAGAACAATCCCGACGAGAATTGTTAGTTTATCCCAAAGTTTAACTTAAGCAAAAATTTAGATAGTACAGGAATATTAACCTGTTTCCCTTTCCCAAGTGTCCAATTAGGAACTTAGTTAGGATCGACTTACTCTTAGCTAAACTATATTGCTAAGAAAACCTTAGTCTTACGGTATCAGAGATTCTCACTCTGTTCTGATCCTACTACCGCCAGGATTCTCATTTCTATAAGGTCCATTTCCTTTTACAAGAAAACTTCTGTCCTTACAGAACGCCTATCTACCACATCCATTTCTGGAGTCTATAGTATCGGTAGCTAATTTAGCCCCGTCCATTTTCGGGGCATACCTCCTTGACTGGTGAGCTATTACGCTTTCTTTAAAGGATGGCTGCTTCTAAGCCAACCTCCCAGCTGTCTGAGCAGATATACACCCTTCACCCTTTCACACTTAATTAGCATTTTGGGACCTTAACTATAGAGAGGGTGGTTCCCCTATTGGAAAACACGCTTACCGCGCTCCCCTGTTTCCCAAGGTCTACAACGCTAGGACATTTGGAGTTGGACAAGAAGGCGAGGTATTTCTACCCCTAACCTCCAAATCCGTAGCTCTACAATCCTAGCTATCTCGCTTGAGACTATACTTCGGCATATTTCGATAGGAACCAGCTATCACCAAGCTCGATTAGCTTTTCACCCCTAATCTCAGGTCATAGGGTCACATGCACATAGAATCCCTTCAGGCCTCCACGGTCCGTTAAGACCACTTCACCTTGCCCAAGATTAGATCGCTTGGTTTCTGGTTAGACCCAAGTGACTGAGGCTAGTTAAAACCCATCTCCTTGTAAACTGCGAGATTTTGCTTTCGCTTCGAATACTTCTTATTACGAATTATTCTTGCCACTTAGATCAACTCCCTGGCCCGTTATTCTAAACGTACGATACAACTACGAATAGCAGTATCATTCTATTACTATTAGGTTTCAGGATCTTTTCACACCCTGCTAAGGGTACTTTTCAACGTTTTATCACTATACTATACGCTATCGGACTCAAAACATATTTAGAGTTAGAAGTTAATGACTCCTAGCTTCATGCTTCATATCCAAGAAACACTACTCAAGATACTCACAAATCCTTTTAGTTCAACCTACGAGGCTATCACTCTTTATAGCGTTCCTTTCCAGGAAACTTTGGCTGAGTTTGGAGGATCGAAAGTGAGTCTTACAACACCACATCTATCTTATATTACTATAAGAAATTCAGTTTGCTCTCTTCTGTTTTCGCTCGCTGCTAATCACAGAATCTTGGTTAATTTCTTTTCCTTCGGTTACTAAGACGCTTCAATTCACCGAGTTGGCTTTCCTTTCGGAATATATCGGAAGTCCTATTCAGAAATCCCTGGTTCAACGGCTGCGTGCACCTACCCAGGGCTTATCACAGCTTGCCATGTCCTTCATCGCTGTTTTGAGCCAAGTCATCCACCTAATAGTGTAAGATGCCATACCTATGCACGATATCAAAAAAACATAATTTTTGAATAAACTTTATCAAAAGTTTAAGTGATATCCTTCACTCAAATACAATTAAGATTTGAGTTGCAGTAAAAAAAATGATAAACTTAAAGAAAGAACCTATGCTCTAATATTAGTCTACCATAAAAGTAAATTATAAATTAATTCATTTATAAATCTTTTGGTGATTCAATCTTCTTCAAGAATTTTAAAAGATTTTGAGTGTTGTCTTAAAATTGTGTTGTTTTCTATATCTTCTTTTGTTAGTTTTCTTTTTACAACCCAATATTCACTAGTTAAAGGATTTCTTTGCATATAACCAAAATTAATTAGTTCTCTCCTCAATAAAGTAGAATCATCAAAATGTTTTTTTATTTTTTCATTAACTTCTTGTTCAGAGTATTTCTTATTGTCTTTAAAATCTTTAATTAATTGAATTAAAATTGCTTGTTTTTCAAAATCATTTTTTGGAATGTTTTTATGTTTCACACACTTTTCAAAAAACTTTTCAATATCAAAAGGAAATTTTATTTCTTTCATGTTTAATTGATTTTAATATATCTTAAAAATTTAACCATAAACAAAAAATCTATCTCTTTCACACATAACACTTAATAAAATATTTTCATTTACACTTTTTAATCTTTTAAAATTTGTTACGTCGTGAATAGAGGCTAAACATCTTTTGAAAGGGTGACTATGTAAATCTATTAAAGTATTTGTATCACATGGTTCTGCTCTAACACTTCTATAAGTTTGAGAATAAGTTTTTGGAACTACAATTTTAGTTATATTATAAATATTATTTTTTATATCTCCATGTAAACAAGCTTTAAATTCTACTTCTAAATTTTCATCATAAATATTTAATAATTCATCATAAGATTCTTTTGTAAATATTATTTTTTTATCTTTAAATTCTAAAGTTAATTTATTATCTATTTTAGAACTTTGAATAAATCCAGCTAGAACATCATCTGCACCAAAAGCAAATAAATAATATGTTGAAACTAAAAAAACTAAGATTAATCCTATAATTAATATAAAGAATTTTTTTATTTTACTTTTTTGAGGAAGTTCCTCTATTTCTTGTTCCATTTAATTATTGGACTTGTCGTCTAATCGCCTCATAAGTTAGATGATCTCACTTATATTAATGAATTATCTTAAGACTATATAAAGTTTATTTTATTAATTATAATATAAAATTAGACATCAATATTCTATCTTAATTTCAGTTCCATCCCTGGAAACATGGACATAATATGCAGTAGATTCCTTATCAACTGTAACTTTCTTACCATTTTCACAGGAAAAATCATCTAATAAATATCTTCCTTTTTCAGGTCTCCATTCAGCTGTTACTGCAGTGTACCAACGATATCTTATAGCACCAGAATCAGAAGTTTCCCATCGAGAAACAACCATATCATCACAATAAAACCAATCTGGAAATTGACCCTTATATTTTCCTTTGTAACAACTCCTCATATCCCCTTCTATTCTCCAAACCGAATCATCTATTAAATCATTTATATCTTTCTTAGCTAATCCTGCACCTAAAACAGTTTGACCTTTTAATAATGGGCCAATAGAAATATCTGGAGTTGGGCAAACTTGATCTTCCTCAGATGATTCTGAAGAGTCAGTACCTTGATTAACTCTTAATTTTGATGTGTCAATTGGAAGTGATTCTAAATTTGTTAGAGAGGCTATTGAACCTAAATTTGTTGCCAACATTGTCATAATTAAAACTATAGAAATCCATTGGAGGGAATGTTTATTGATATTGATTTTATGAATTATGCTTACTATCCCTGCAAGTACGAATCCCACAAAAAAAGAAGATAATCCACTTGTTTGAAAAAAAATCTTTGGAAAAATGAACTCATTAATCATCCAAATCACATTTGCATAAACTAGAAAATAAAATATAAACCAATTAGATCTAAACTCATATTTGTGGCTTCTAGCCACTTGTGTAACAATTGAAACAATAAGTGCTGTAAAGAGTATTATTAAAAAATCATCAAATATTACGAATCGACTAATTACATAATTAGCTAATAAAATTGAGATTGAGTAGACTATACCCCACTTGACGAGATGACCAATTTGTGTATTACTTTCATTAACAGATCCTCCTTGGTAGAATCCATAATATATCATAGTGATGCCTAATATAATTAAGAAAATCGGAAATACAAAAGCGAATATTACACTTCCAGTTCCTATGCCTCCAAGAAAAAGCAAGGGAATGAAAGAGGTGAAAGCTCCAACGGTTATAATGATCCCTATAACTCCTAAAATGAAATGTTCTAACTTCATAGTTTTAAAATTGGATAAGGATTTATATAAACATTACGGAAAAATGATTGGACTTGTCGGGATTCGAACCCGA
>CAYUGZ010000012.1:0-21369 GCA_964444465.1 Candidatus Woesearchaeota archaeon
CCTTGAGAGACTCTAGCAATAAGAGAAACTTTCTTCTTTTTATGAATTGTTGATTTATGTTCTTTTTCATCTATTCTAGCAAATACATCAGCAATTGTTTTTCCTTCAGGATTGCCTAACTGATTGTATAGAATTAATAAGAAATCTAAACCAACAAAATGGATTATTTCTTCTCCTATGGGAATATAGATCAGAGGGTGTGGAAGAGTTGATTCTCTATCTACTAATATTTGTAATTTTTTTCTCTGTAGAATTTAATACCATATAAGACCCATCTATTTTTTCAGATCTTTTGGGCCCTCCATGAACATATTCTTCTCTTATAATTTCTTTTTTAGTGGCCATTTTACTTAAGAACTTCTAATTCATTCCAACTTAAATTAAACATATTTTCTAAAGCGTTTGCAAAAAATGGAGAATTAACCCATATTCCTATATCATAACTATCATGAACTTCTTTATCATGATTTACCATAAATAGAACATCTTTAGAATCAACAATAACAAATCTAGCGTTATTTTCTTTCAAATTTCTTACTTCTATATTTTTTAAATTTTTAGCTACTTCTTTAACTTTATCATTAACTTCAGTTGCTATTCTTACTTTTATATTTCCATTACTTAATTTCTTAAAATTTTTACTTAAATCATCAGTTTTTCTTAAGAAACCATCACTTGTAGTTACAATCACAACAGATTTTTTTGCATTACTTAACATAGTCTCTATCTGATTATAAATATTATTTCTACCTTTAACAGATCCACTTAAACTAGTAGGATCTATATGCTCAATTCCATTTTTATACAATAAATCTAGTTCATTAAATAAATTAGTTCCTTTAACAATATCTAGATTTTTTAATCTTTCATCAGATTCTACTTTAATTGTTTTTTTGACTCTTTTGATTATATCTTCTGGATCTACAGCAATATATCTTATTGGTTTACCTAATTTCATTAGAACAAAACCTTTCTTTTCTAAAGATTCAAGAACATCATAACTTCTAGATCTAGGAACATTACTTATATCTGATAATTCTCCAGCAGTAGCTAATCCTCTACTTAATAAAGCAGTCCATATTTTAACTTCATATTCATTTAAGTCAAATGAACTTCTCAATTTCTTTAAAAAATCTTCTTGAACTATCATTTAAATTTCAATTCTCCTTTAATATATTCTTTTAATTTCTTAGTTGCTTCAGTTTCCCTATCATAACATAATGTTATTGTAGGCAAATAAGCTCCATTCCTTTTTCTTGTAGCGTTTCCCACTACAATTACACTAGCATTATATGTTCCTGTTTGTACTGTTCGAACACTGAGATCTCCTCTCATGTGCCTATCAGCTCTTACTGCTAATTCTAATGCTACTTTTTCTGAACGCATAAACGCTGTTAACTTTGGGTCTATGGTGCTTCCTTCTCTTTTTTTCTTTAATACCTCTGTAGCGTCATCTTCACCAAATTCGAAAGGTACTTTATATGCCGATTTGATGGCAGTTAACAATCTTTCATTATTGACTATGACCATTTTCTTATTTTACAACTCTTTTTAGAACCCTTTTTTATAATAATACAATAGAAATAGTCTTTATAAACCTTTCTGTTCTTCAACACTATACAGTAGTAAAAGAATGAAGCATTAGGTCATTACAATCTTTTCTGCTATTCTATTTGTTCTTTTTAATTTTCTTTGATGTTTTGAAAGAATTTTTATTAGAAATTCTTTACATATACCTTTTAATTCACCTGTTGATAATTTGCCATCTTTATATTGATCATGCATTTTTTGGACGAAATTTGAGTTAGGATGATGGTATAATAAGATCTCAAAAGCCTTATCGTTTTCTGGAATTCCTCCTAATTTTTTATGTTCTTCTAAACTTTCTCTACCCCCTGAATATGCTTTATTTATCTTTCTTTTTATATCATCTTCATTGTCTTCTAAGAATATAGCACTGTCTGGCTCAGATGCACTCATTTTTTTACCTAATTGTAAAGCTGATTGATGTGAAAAATATATGAAACTTGGAAGTTGTAGTTTATATGGAAGTCTTCTAGCAATATCTCTACAAGCTCGTGCATGTGGATCTTGCTCTATTCCAATTCCTGTTATGGAAGGCATTGGTTTATTAAATTCTTTTAGTTGTGGATGTAATATATCTGCATATTGTAATAGATTAGCAGAAAGTTTTCCTAGATCTAGATGTCCATAAATTGCCCTAAATGTATTTTCAGTTATTTTTTTGGAGATTTCAAAAGCAAATTCATAATATCTTGGTTCTTTTTTACTTTGTATATATATGTCTTTTTTATTTAACCCTAAAGCTAATAGATGGGAAATATTGTTTATAGCAAATTCTTTTGCTTTTTCTAAACTAGGGATTTTTGAATCTGGTCTAGATACATAAGCATCAATGTCTGAAACTGAAAAGTAACTTTTTGCACCCAATTTTTTAAAATATAAAAAAATATCAATGTCTACTTTATGCCCTAAATGTAATGGACCTGAAGAAGCTATCCCTGTTAATTGTATGAATTGTTTCTTCTTTATTAAACAATCAGAGATCTTATTAAAATCCCTATGGGCTAGAATTATTTTTCTTTTAAATAAATAATGGTCGAATTTTTCTCTATCTAAATCTGAAAATTTTGTTAGTCCAAATTTTTTGATTAAATTTTCATCTATTACTACTTCTTTAGATCCCCAAGGGTCAATGTTTCCCATTATAAAACATAGAATAAGTTAATTAAAAAGTTTTCTAAACTATTAATTTTCTTTTTGTTAATTCTCTAGCTAAGAATCCTAATACAAAAAAGATTAATGCTCCACCCAATAAGAATAATAATGGTTGTAAGATACTATCAAATCCTGCATTAAATAATAATATTCTTTTAACTATATTCTCAGAGATAACAAATGGATTAAACTTAACAATTTCTCTAATATAATTAGGAAGAGATTCTAATGGAAGAATTGTATTTGAGAAAAATAACATTATAAAAGCAGCTGCAATACTTCCTAAAGATGCTGTTTCTCCTGAATTAAATAAATAACCTATAAACATACCCATTAGTATAAACACACTTGCTATAGCTAATAATGCAACACTTAATGTTGGAAATACATTTAATAATTCTTCATTAAAAAAGTATAATGCTACTACAAATAATATTCCTAGCTCAATGATTACTAATATTAAATTTGTAATGAATGCTCCTATTGTATATGTAAAATCATTTGTTGGAGTTATAAAATTTCTAAAGTAAGCTCTGGATTTTTTCTCTCTTATAACAACTGATGCTGAAAATAGTAAACTAATAAACATAATAACTAAAACAACTAATGTAGGGAATAAGAAACTTAAATGAGTTGTATCTGATGTTACTGGTTTTACAGTTGAGGTTATAGGATTAACAATAGTTTCTGCATCTGTTACCCTTACTCCAGATATTGCTCTTTTTGTTCTATCTATTGATTCTTGTATCTTATTTGTTTTTCCAAAAAATCCTAATAAAGCAGTTCTAGATGTATCTAAAGTTGTAACAAAAGAAGATCTTTTGCCTTTTGCTGCATCTAATCTTTGCCCTAATAATCCAACTTCTAATTCAGAATCATCAATTAAATCTTCTAAATCATTAAATTTATTTTTGCTTATATTTAAGTCAGCAATAATGTTATCTATTTCATCATCCATTGCTGAGAAATTTACAAGTGTTTTATTATATGATAAATCAAGATTTTGTAATTCTTCCCTAATACCTTTAACATCATTATTTATTTTGCTTGTTTCATCTTTTAATGTAGTTACTTCTTGTGTGTTAACAACTAATTCTTCATTTATCACTTTTAATGAAGTTAATAATTCTCCAGTTAAACTTAAACTTACTTCTTCTGCTTTAGAAGCTACTTCAGAGAATATTGTGTTAGAGATTATAGCAGCTAAATTAACTCTTGATTCATCTACATAGAATAATATTTCATTATTTTGATCTACATTCATATCTTTTGGAAATACTGTACAAACATGAGACTCTCCTAACTTAATGCTTTCAATACATTCTTTTTCAGAGTCTATTCTTATTACAGTATACTGTTGGTTCTTAAGATTTTCAACTAATGAATTTGACAAATCTGAATATGATTCTGAATAAGTTACAATTTTTATGTTATATAATGAAGAAGTGTTAAATGCCATTCCCACTAAAAATATTAATACTAAAGGTCCAAGAATTATTATTAATGCTGAACTTTTAGATCTTACTAATAATTTTAAATCTTTAAATATTATATTTATTAATCTTAAAAAAAAGTTTAATGGGTTTAGATCTTTTGGATTCATCTTGACCTTCCCGTTAATGATTCAAATACTTCTTCTAATGAAGGTTTGTCTACATCTACATCCAATAATTTTTCTTTTAATCTTGGCAATATAATCAATAATCTTTTCAAAATTTCTTCAGGTTTAGCAGTATAAATAACTAATATATGGCCTTTATTTACAGTTTTACTTACATCTTTTTTACCTAATTTTTTTTCTATCATCTCATATTTTCCTGGATAGGTTTTTAGATGAATTTCTATGTTAGTTGAATATAAATCTTTAATTTTATTTGGATGACCAGAAACTAAAATATTTCCATTATGCAATATTGCTGTATCAGTACAAATCATTTCTATTTCGTCAAGCATGTGTGATGTTAAGATTATAGTAGTTCCATTATCATTTATTTTTTTAAGCAAAGCTAATATCTCTTTTCTTAATATAGGATCTAAATCTTCTGTTGGTTCGTCTAATACTAATACTAAAGGATCATGAATTAATGCACATGCAATATCTAATCTTCTTTGCATACCAGTAGAAAGATTTCTTGATAATTTATGTGCAGCATCACTCATATCCAAAAAAGTAAGTAAATCTTTGCTTCTTTTAGCAATCTCATCCTTACTTAACCCATACATCCTTCCAAAATAATGAAGATTTTCAAATACAGTTAAATTTAGATAAT
The DNA here is from genome assembly GCA_964444465.1 of Candidatus Woesearchaeota archaeon. Lineage (GTDB taxonomy): Archaea > Nanobdellota > Nanobdellia > SCGC-AAA011-G17 > JACPNG01 > JACPNE01. Next base: position 5,010 of record CAYUGZ010000012.1, read on the forward strand.
AAGAACCGGCTTGAGTAACAAAACCAAAATTATTTCTTACTTCCCTTTGTGATTTTAGTATATTCTTGTTTTTGAATAAGATTGTTCCTTGAGATTGTTTAATAAATCCGATTAATAGATTTAAGATAGTTGTTTTACCTGATCCACTCAACCCAATAATCCCATAAATAGCTTTCTCATCCACTGTAATGCTTAAATTATTAAGCACTAGATGTTTACCAAATCTTTTAGAAATGTCTTTAAGTTGAATTAAAGGTTCGCCCATAATCATATATTTGATTTGAGATAGTTATAAAGTTTTTTTGTAATTTTAAAGAAGTAAATTTTGCTTTTTAATGATAATTTAGTTGTTGGAGAAAGACTTTTAAATCAATATCTTACATTATTAAAATGAAAGTTAAGAAAGGAGATTTTATTGAATTAAATTTTGTAGCTAAAGCAAAAGAAGATAATAAAATTTTTGATTTAACAGATGAAAAAATAGCTAAAGAAAATAATATTTATGATGAAAAATATGATTACAAGCCATTAGTTCTATGTATTGGAAATGGGGATGTTGTTAAAGGATTAGATAAAAAATTAGAAGATAAAGAAATAAATAAAGAATATAAAATAGAATTAAAAGCTGAAGATGCTTTTGGAAAAAAAGATGCTAAAATGTTTCAGTTAGTAAACACAAATAAGTTTAGAAAAGAGAATATAGTTCCTTATCCTGGATTGCAAGTTAATGTTGACGATATGTTCGGGATTGTAAAAACTATTTCTGGAAATAGAACTTTAGTTGATTTTAATCATCCTTTGGCTGGCAAGGAAATAATCTATGAATTTAAAATTAAAAGTATTGTTAAGGAAGATAAAGAAAAATTAAGAGGATTTATAGATTTATATCTAAATAAAAATACAGAATTTATTTTAGAGAATAATAAAGCAACTATAAAACTAGACATCCCAAAAGAACTACAAAGTTCATTAATAGATAAAATAAAGTCTTTGATTTCTAATATAAAAGAAGTTGAGTTTAAGAAAGATCTTCCTAAAAAAGAGGAAAAGAAGGAAGAGATTAAAAAAACATAGCTTAGATTATAATTAAATTTATATATTCACTCTACTGGAGAATAATATCATTCTAAAAAAAATAAAAAAATGGAAGAAATAATAGGACAAACACCTGAAACCCCAAAATTACAGATTGATGAAGAACTAGAACAAATTCTTGCTCAACAACAAGCTAGGATTAAAGTAGTTGGAGCTGGTGGTGGAGGCAATAACACTATAACAAGAATGTCAGATATAGGGATAAAAGGGGCTGAATTAATTGCGGTTAACACAGATGCTCAAGATCTTCTTTATACTAGTGCTGAATCAAAGATCCTTATAGGAAGAGAATCTACAAGAGGGTTAGGTGCAGGATCTATCCCTCAAATTGGAGAAGACGCAGCTCGTGAGTCAGAACATTCATTAAAACAAATATTGCAAAATTCAGATCTAGTTTTTGTTACTTGTGGATTGGGTGGGGGAACTGGAACAGGATCATCTCCAGTAATATGTGATATAGCTAAAAAACTTGGAGCATTAACTGTTGCTATAGTTACAATTCCATTTGAGATGGAAGGTCAAAGAAGATATGAAAATTCTTTATTAGGATTAGAAAAATTAGAAAATATTGTTGATACTTTAATTGTTATTCCTAATGATAAATTAGTTGAGTTAGCTCCTGATTTACCATTACAAGTTGCCTTTAAGATAGCTGATGAAATCTTAACTAATGCTGTTAAAGGAATAGCTGAATTGGTTACTAAAGCTGGTTTGGTTAATTTAGATTTTGCGGACATAAGAGCGGTAATGGGAAAAGGGGGAGTAGCAATGATTGGTGTTGGAGAATCTGACACTGAAAATAGGGCTGAAGAGGCAGTTCAAAAAGCCCTAACAAATCCTTTGTTAGATGTTGATGTTACTGGGGCAAATGGTGCTTTAATTAATGTATCTGGAGGAAAAGATATGACTCTAGATGAGGCTAAAAAAGTAGTTGAAGCTGTTTCTGCTAAATTAAATGAAGATGCTAGAATTATTTGGGGTGCTCAAATCTCTGAAGATCTAGAAAATACTATAAGAACAATGTTAATAGTAACAGGTGTGTCAAGTCCACAAATATTTGGACAAAAAAGTACTACAAAACAACAAGAAAAAGAAGAGATAGCAACTGAACTTGGAATAGAATTCTTAGATTAATACAAATACAAAAGCTTTATAAATTAATATTTGAATAGCTTCTAATGCTTAAAAACATTCTAATTAAGCTAAAAAGCTTTTTACATCAAAGTAAAAGAGTGTTACAACTCACGAAAAAACCTGGAAAGGTTGAATATTTAACTATTGTAAAAGTTAGTGGAATAGGAATATTAGTTATAGGGGCGATTGGATTTGTAATAACAATGGCCTCTCAATTGATACTAAAATAAAAATGGAAAATAAAATATTTGCATTAAGAACAACAGCTAATAGAGAAGATCAAGTTGTTGATTTTGTAACAGCTAATGTACAAAAAAAACAGTTAGAAGTATATGCTGTAATAAGACCTCATGGGTTAAGAGGGTATGTATTTGTAGAGGCTAAATCAAGACAAGAAGCAGAAGAAGCATTTAAAGGAGTGCCTTATGCTAGAGGATTGTTACCAAATGAAATTGAATATAAAGAAATAGAGCATATGTTAGAACAAGTTAAAAGAGAAGTTAATATTCAAAAAGGAGACATTGTTGAGATTATTTCAGGGCCTTTTAAGAGAGAAAAAGCTAAGATTACAAGAATAGATACACAAAAAGAAGAAGTTGTTGTTGAGTTGTTAGAAGCAGCAGTTCCAATTCCAATAACAGTTAAATTAGATGCAGTTAAAGTTATAAGAAGAGATACTGAGGAAGAAATTAAAGAATAAATGTCAGAAAAGATTACAATTTTAGTTGAAGGAGGAAAAGCTTCAGGAGGTCCACCAGTAGGATCCACATTAGGACCAATGGGAATCAATGTTTCTGAGGTAGTTAATGACATAAATCAAAAAACTTCTAGTTTTAAAGGGATGAAAGTTCCTGTAGATATAATAATAGAGAAAGATAAGTCATATAAAATTGAGGTTGGAACTCCTCCTGTTTCTCAGTTAATTAAAAAAGAATTGAATTTAGATAAAGGATCTGGAACCCCTAATATTGACAAAAAAGCTAATATGGGTATTGAACAAGCTATTAAAGTAGCTAAAATGAAACAAGATTCTATGTTTACAAGAAATTTAAAATCAGCTGTTAAATCTGTTGTTGGAAGTGCAAATGCAGCAGGAATATTAGTAGAAGGATTGAAGGCAGTAGAAGTAAATCCATTAATAGATGAAGGAAAATTTGATAATGAAATTAATAATGAAACAACTGAAGTTCCTCAAGAAAAAAAAGCTATATTAAAATCTCAATTAGAGGCTGTTCAAGAGTCTATGCAGAAAGAATTAGAGAAGAAAAAATTAGCAGAAGAAGCTGAAAAAGCTAAAGAAGCTAAAGTTGCAGCTGCAGCAGCTGAAGGTGAAGAAGCTAAGGAAGGAGAAGAGAAGAAAGAGGGAGAAGCTGAAGAGAAGAAAGAAGGAGCAGCTGAAGAGAAGAAAGAAGAGCCTAAACAAGAAGCTAAGAAATAAAATTAAACTTTTTCCTTTATATTTTTATGATCTATTTTAATCAGGTGTAAAATCATCTAAAGTATATTTAAAATCAGAATCTTTCTCAATCTTTCCTTTTAATTTTTGATATTCCTTAGCTAATATATAGAAAAATAATGCTAATGATTTTCTTCCTTTATTGTTCATAGGAACCATTAAATCTAAATAATTAGCTTCATTGTTTGTATCACACAATCCTACAACTGGGATGCCACTTCTAACAGCATCTTTAATTGCATTTTTATCAGGCCAAGGATCTGTTATCAATATAATCTTAGCTTCAGTAAAAGTTTCTAGGTTTGAATTTGTTAAAATTCCAGGAGGATATCTTCCTGCAAATGATCTTATTCCAGTTATTTTTGAGAATAATTTAACTGCTTTTTGTCCGTTTTCTCTTCTACAAACAATTAAAATTTCACTAGGATCGTAATGAGATAAAAATTTAGATGCTAATCCAATTCTTTCATCTATTTTTTGGACATTCATAACAGCTAGTCCATCAGGTCTTATCTTATAGATAAAAGGTTCCATATATTTTGTTTTATACTTTGTTCCTATATGCAAACCTACTTTAAGATACATATCTAAAGGAACTAACAATTGTTTATCTTCTGCCATTTAGAGTTTAGTAAATATTGTGTTTATAAAACTTATTATTTCTAATAAAACAGAATATTTTTATATTACTTAAATAAAAAAGAGATGTGGCACTTCAAGATATCTTATTAAATAATGAATATATAAGAGCATTTTTAATTTTCGTTTTAACAATATTAGTTTCAGAAATATTTCTTTTTATAATCAAAAAATATGTTCATAAGATCACATTAAAAACAAAAACAGAAATTGATGATGTAATCTTAGATAGCATTACAAAACCTCTACATCTGTTGATTATTCTAATTGGGTCTTATACATTTACCAAATCTCTATCTATTCTTAATCCTTATTTTGTAGGGATAGATAAATTTTCATTTATTTTATTTGTATTAATTATATCCTATATCTTAACTAGAGTTATCTCAGTTTTAGTAACAACTTGGTTAAAAGTAAAGAAGAAATATGAAAAGACACCTCAATTATTCAGCAAAATAATAACAGTTATAATTTATGTTATAGCAATATTGATAATTTTAGATTTTTTTGATATTCAAATAACTCCATTAGTTGCTGCTTTAGGATTAGGAGGATTGGCTGTTGGATTGGCATTACAAGATACTTTATCAAACTTTTTTGCTGGATTACACATTATTTCTGATAGGCCTATTAATGTAGGAGATTATATTGAGATAGAAGGAAATGAAAAAGGATTTGTTGAAGATATTGGATGGAGAACTATAAGGATTAGAACTCTACCAAATACTATTGTTATCATGCCTAATAAAAAATTAGCTGAATCTAAAATAATAAATTATTTTATGCCTCAAAAAGAGATGAGTACTTTAGTACAAGTGGGGGTGTCTTATAATGAAGATTTAAAGAAAATTGAACGAATAACAATAGAAGAAGCTACAAAAATTCAAAAAAGAGTTAAAGGTGCTATAAAAGATTTCAAACCATTCATAAGATATCATACTTTTGGAGATTCAAATATTAATTTTACTATTATCTTAAGAGTAGAAGCTTTTGTTGATAAATATTTAGTTAAACATGAATTTATTAAAGCATTAAAAGAAAGATATGATAAAGAGAAAATAGAGATATCTTGGCCTGTAAGAAAAGTTTATAATTATAAAGGAGAATAATAATTTTATAATAAATATGATTTAATGTGGTGCCCAATATCCCTTAAGCATAGGGTTATTTATTCTTCCATTTTGATGTTCATCTAAAATTTTTAGTCCAATTCCAGAAATGTTATCATCATGCATCCTATAATGAAATAATGGTTCTGGAATGTGCAATCCCCTATAACCATTGCTTACAATTCCTCTCCATCTTTTAACTTTTGTAGCTGTTTTAATTTTAACATCTAAAGGTAATACTTCTCTTAATACTCTAGTAAGTGTTGCTCCACAACCAGGTAGGTAACTTTCAGTTTGTAAAAGTTCTGGGTCAAATTCGTTAGATAATCCTTGATCTAATACTTTTCCATCTTTATCCATCAACCAAGTATTTGAATATACAAATCCTACACTTTCAGGTTCATTTTCCAATAAAAGTGAAGTTTGTCTTGATACATATTCAGGAAGAAGTGTATCATCTGAATCCAAAATTATTGTTACTTTACCCTCAACTAATTTCATACCTTCATTAATGGCATTATTCACACCTTTATTTTCTTTAGAGTATATGGTTCTTACTCTTTTAAATCTAGATTTAGTTTCCTTTGTTATCTCTTCAATTACACTAATAGAGTCATCTTTACTACCATCATCAACTATAATTAATTCTATATTCTCATAATCTTGTTTTTCTACACTTCTTACAGTTTCTGAAATAAATCTCCCATAATTAAAGTTTGGAATTAAAACAGAAACTAAAACATATTCAGATAACATGGACAACAAATTTATTATTCGTTTATATATCTATCCATTATTCATTAATTTCTTGTTCTATTTTCTTTAAAGAATTAATCTTTGCTAATCTTTCTTTTCCAGAAATCCCACATTTGATAAATGGGACTTCCCAAGCAACAGCTAGATGTGATATTAAATCATCTTTAGTTTCTCCAGCTCTGTGGGACATTATAGGAATAATATTATTTTCCTTTGCATAATCAATAAAATCTTTAACTAAATTTAGAGAACCAATTTGATTTGGTTTTATTAGTACAACATTAATCTTATCTTTTAGTTTTTTTAGTCTTTCTAAATTTGTACAAGTTAAATTATCTGAACAAACTAATTTAGATTTTATTCTTTTATATCCTTCTTCATCATTTTCTTCTACAGGATCTTCTACATATTTTAAGTTATAATCTTCTATCAATGAATTAATGAATTCAATATGTTCATCTCTTTTTAATTTTCTTTCTTTTCTAATACTTGAAAAGTTTTTATAAGTATACAAATCATTTTTAAATAAAGAATTAGCATTTAAATCTAATCCAACATCAATATTAAATCCTAAATCATTAGAAGCTAATTCCGAAGTTCTTGTTAATATATCTAATATACTATTAGTATTAAGATTAGGTGCCCAAGCTCCAACATAATTTTTATCTTTAATATTAAATTCTTTTCCTATCCTCTTGTAGATATATTCATTAGCAAATATTCCATCTGAAAAATCTTTTATCCTTGGAATAATTAAAAATTCTTGGAAGTCAACATTATTTTTTCCATGGGGTCTTCCACCTACACAATTTCCAATAGGAGTAGGCATCTTATCAGCATTTGAATTTAAAAAATTCCATACATTATTGTTTGATAAAGCTTTTAATATTGCTCCTTGTAATGCATACAACCCATTAGCTCCTAAATCTTCTTTGATGCTCTCTAGATAATATAAATCTTCAAATTCATTAACTCTAGTTCCTTTTAATTGTTTTAAATTATTAATAAATTCAATACTTTTATCTATATCTTCAGAGTAAAGTGGTTGAGAAAATTTTCCAGTTGTCACACCAATAGGAGAAGAACAAGTATATTTTTTATTTACTACAACCTCTATTGTAGAGTTACCCATAGAATTTAGGATTTTTCTTGCTATAACCTTTTTTATTTTCACTTTAAAAATATCTTAATTTCTTTTTTAAAGATTTTGAATTAAGCTTTTATTGGTAAAGGTCTTTTAATTGTTATAGGAATTATACCTTGATTAAATTCTGTTTTTGCCATCTCAACAGGATTGTAATTTATCTTTTCTAAGGCTTCCGAATCTAATTTTAAAAGTGTAGGTGCACCCATTGCAATCTGTAAAGCTCTTGCTCCAATAATTCTAGCTTTTTCATATTTTGTGTATTTATATTTTTGTGCCATCTTATAATAATTTATTTAGTTCTTTATTCTTTTTTAAAGCTATGTCTACCATACTTTTAATGTCTTCTAGAGATAATGAAGCTTTTCCACCTTTTTGTAATGCACATATCTCTCCATTATCTAATGTGGCTACTGTTAAACGAGCATCCATGAATTTTTCTTCTTCATCAGTTGGATCCACTATTAGTTTATCATCTATCTTTAGTATAGTGCAAGAGATAGGAATCTTTGCTAACGGAACATTTTTTTTAGTTTTTTTACCATATTCAACTCTTTCTTTCTTTTCATCGTATTCTGGGATCTTTGCATCTTTTAATGCTGCTAAAGCTGCTAAAGCTGCTGCATCAAATAGATTTCCTGCATTATTTAATGGGTAGATATCAAGAAAAATATTCCATACTTTTTCTTCTTTTTTAATACATAATTTTTGTAGATCTATACATTTACTTTCTCTAATTCCTCTATCTACAACCCTAGCTAATTCAATTGAGCCAATACTTGGTGGACCTGATTCAAAATCAGGAGAAGATAAAGGTAATAATTCAGCATTAACCATCAAATTTCCTTGATCTGGGTTATCAGAATAAGGTGTTCCAACATCCATCTTAACTCCAGCAACTACAATTGTTTCTCCAATGGTTACTTTAGCTGAACCTTCTGCTTTAGGTGATACATTTGTTTCTATAGTGATTGGTTTTCTATACTCATCTAATTTTCTATTGTCTAATCTAGCTTCTTTATTTAATAAGGTCATAATTTGCTCTTTTGTATTTATCATTTGTAATTCTCCTTCAATGCTTTCTTTTGTAATTCAAAAATTTTCATACAAGCTTCTTTTCCTAATTCTATAGCTTTTACTAACTCATCTTTTGAGATTTCTCCATCCATTTGTAACAAAGTAATGTTTCCATCTCTTGGCGTCATTGCTATTGGAAGATCTGTTGCTCCTCCTTCAAAATCTTCTTCTTCTTTATCTAAATCAACAACAATATCTTTTCCTACTTTTCCAACAGATATTGATGAAACTAAATCTTTCATGATCAACCCAGCATCAGCTAAAGCCATTGCTGCTGCAGTTATTCCAGCACATCTTGTACCTGCATCTGCTTGAGTCATTTCAATAAAAACATCTACAACAGTATTAGGAAATTCTTTTAGATCTAAAACTGGATTTAAAGAATTTTCAGTTACTAATGAAATCTCTTTAGATCTTCTTGATGGTCCAGGTCTTACTCTCTCTCCTGTTGAAAAACTCATCATATTATAGTTACATCTTAATAACCCAGCTTTAGGGTTTCTCATAAATGTAGGATGTAATGCTCTTGGTCCATAAACTGCTGCAATAGCTTTTGTCTTTCCAATTCTAAACATAGCTGAGCCATCTGCTCTTTTTACAACTCCTACCTTTGCTTCCATCTCTCTTAATTCATCAAATTTTCTTCCATCTAATCTTTTATTCTTTGTCATTTTTAACCTCTAAAACTTTGTCATTTTTAACATCTAAAAATTTCTTCATTTCATCTGTTAAACCTTCAATATGGGCTTTTTCATCTATCATTCTTATAGCTTCTACAACTTTAACTTCTTGTTCTGGTTCTCCTTGAATCCAGACTACACCATTTTGTCCTACGGTTATTCTACATTGAGTAGCATCTTTCACTAAAGTTATCATACTTCCTTGTTTTCCAATAACTCTTGGAACTTTAGAAGGGGTAACATTAATTATTCTTCCACCTCTTAACTTTCTTAATCCAGGACCTTTAGTTGTTAGATCCATAAATTTAGCCCTGTTTACATTAAGAATTTTAGCTACAACAATATCATCAAAATCGTAATATTTTGTGAAATCTTCATTTCTTTCTACAAAGTCTGTTGTTCCTTCTTTTAATGTTAAGTTAGCGTCATATGCATATCCAATGTTTATTGTCCATCCATTTAATCCAATGTTAACAACTTTTCCTATTACAGTGTCTCCTGCTTTAGGAATGTATCTTCCATTTAATGGAATTATTTTTATTAATCTTCCATTAACATTTACTAATCCTAATTGAGAAGCTATTATCTTATCATCTTGTCTATATGTTCCTTTAGCTGGTAAAAAATCCATTCCTTCAGCTATTTCTTCTCCAGGAACTACTATTGTTTTTTCTTCTATTAATAATGCCATTTTTATTCTTCTCCTTTAATTCCTTTTTCTCTCAATTCCTTTGGTGCTCTCCAGTATAATTCTTCAGTAGCCACTCTTTCAAGTCTTCTTGCCCTTTTACAAAAATAGATTGAGAGTGCCAAACCACTCAAAGATATACCACCCAATGAATTGAAGATATAATTTGGATTAAATTTATATTGTTCCATCATATCTATTCCTAATTGATAGATTTCATTTAATTCAATCATTTTTTTTCTAGTATTTTTATGTCAACTTCTCCATGTGTTAATTTATTTAATTTGTCTTCAAAGTCTTCTTGCATTCCTGCTGGAATTTCTAATTGTGCTACTAAACTTCCATCGTTTTGCCATTCATCTTTTTTAATATCTCCAAATTCTTTTAGGATTCCAAAAGATTGAGCAGCATAAGAAGCAGGAATCTTAACAGATATGTCCCAAATCTCGAATTTTATTGGTAAAACTGAAGCTAAGTTTGAAACAACATCATGAACTTGTTCTTCTGGACTTTTAAACTCATCAATTTTAATCTTAGCTTCTTCTATTGATCTTTCAATTCTATCTGGTGGGTGGGGTAAATTATTTTGAGGATTGATAGCATTTCTATGTATTATTGCAATAATTGCTTTTCTTTTTTCTTCTCTTAATTTATTTTTGTATTCAGCAGTTAATTGAATTTCTCCATGTTTTATTATCTCTTCAGCTACCTTTCTTTTATCTTCTGTATTGAAAATTCTTTTAAGATCATTCTCAGAAGCATGATCTCCTTTTTTAACATCTTTGAAGATATCATTAGTAGCTAAAACATCATCTAATTCAGCTTTACCTTCCCTATATTCTAAAGCTTTATCACAATCTACTAGAATTTCGAAGTCTAAACCTTCTTTCTTATATCTGGCAATTACTGCTTTGTTAACATCTACCATATTAAGCTACTTTTGATAATCTATCTCTTGTTACTCTTACAAATTTTTTATCTTTAGAACTTATGTAAGCCCCATCAATTCTATTAATATCAAACTCTTTTCCTAATACTTTTTTTAGAGCCTTTACTGCTAATTTAATTCCATCTTCTACGTTAAGGTTTTCTCTATAGTTTTTGTCTAAAAACTCTTTTATCTCTGCTTCTCCTTCTCCAATAGCTGTTGCTTTATATTCAAAAAATATACCTGTTGGATCTGTAACATACAATTGAGGATGCTCATTCACTCCAGCAAATAAGATGCTTACTCCAAAAGGACGAGCCCCACCATATTGTGTATAAAATTGTTTCATATCACAAATATCTTTAACTAAATTTAATATTCCAATAGTATCATCATAAGTTACTCTATGTTGTTGTGCAACTAATTGGGCTTTTTCAATTAATACTCTACCATCACTTAACATTCCAGATGCTGTAGCTCCAATATGTTCATCAACTTTGTATATTTTTTCTAATGATTTAGGGATGATCAATTTTTCAGATACTCTTTTATCAGCCATTAATAAGACTCCATCTTTACATACAATGCCTAATGCGCTTGTTCCTTGTCTAACAGTTTTTTTAGCATACTCTACTTGTAATAAACGCCCGTCTGGACTAAACATGATAGAACTTCTATCATATCCCATCATTTGATGTTGAGTTTGTTGCTGCTGCATATTATCATCCCCCTAAATTAATTTTTTAGCTTTATTTAATACCCCAGTTACTAAATTTGATTTAATCATAACTTTAGTATTACTAATTTTTTCTATTAATGTTAAAGAAGTTTTTATGTTATCTACCTCTTTATGATTGGTTCTTAGCACTCCTTTATTATTTTTAAACGTATCCATGATTATCAACCCAGATTTAGCATATCCTAACTCTCCTAAAAAGCTTAAAACAGCTTTATTTATTGAGATTTTAACATCATTAAACTTCATTTTTCTATCTGATATAATTTCATATGCAATGTATCTTTTCTTTTCTCTTAAACTAGGTAGTATGGGTTTGATGTTCATAGAAAGTCCCTATTTCCTTTTCTCGTCATAAATCACTTAGAAAAAGTCTTTATAAATGTTTGGGTTAATTCTTGTTATCTATATCTTATTTTATGTTTTAACTCTAGAAATTTTTTATGAATAAAGATTCTTTTAAAATACCCTGCAACTACTAAAATAACTAAGATTACTGAAAAAATTATGTATAATGCTCTTTTACTTAATTTAGCTCCACCTTCTTTAACAACAGATCCTGTAATTCCAGAAGTTTTTCCTGTTTGATTTGATTTTTCTACTATTATTTTTTCACTTTCTAATATTTTAAATTTAATAAAAGCCTCATCATCAAGAATATCTATTAAAGTTACTTCTAAATCTTCACCTTCTTCATCATCTATATCTACTTTTTTAGACTTACCAATATTTAATGTTAAAGTTATTGGATCTGAACTTATAGTCATAGTTACTGAATCACTTGTTATAGAATCAACTATTACTGTGTGATCTTCTTCTTTTATTGAAAATTTAACTGAATCATCTTTTGCAATATTAAATGAATCTTCATCTACTGCTTTAAAATTTACTTCAAAATCTTTTGTTTCTCTAACAGTTTGAGTTTCTACATCATTAGTCTGAACAGAGGTTTCGCCCGATCCACCACCTCCTCCGCCTCCAGAAGACCCTCCTCCAGAATTATCTTCACTAGAGGTTTCATTAACAGTTAACTTAAAGATAGTAGAATTTCCTTGTAAGTTTGAATAATCTGTACAAGATACAAACCAATCATAATCTGCATTAGACATATCATTATTACTAAAACTTTGAGATATATCTATCTCTACAGAACTATCTGTTTGGTCTATAGAACTATCTAAATATAAGCTACAGTTAGCTATACTAAAATCAGTTACATTATAACTAAATGTTACATCATTATCTGTTGTAACTGTGTTATTTGATGGAGATAATAATTCTATGGTTGGATCTGTTAAGTCTACCACAAAACTTACTGATTTAGAAGATTCTCTGTCTAAAGTATTATTTGAAGATAGATATAAAGTATGTGCCCCTTCAGAAGTATTAAATGTAATATTCTCTGTTATTGTTATGTTAGTTCCCCCATCAAGATTATACCATATATCTGTATAATTATTTCTAATACTAAAATTCAAATTAATAGAATCATTAAAACTATAAGTTATATTTCTTGGTTCATCTAAAGTTATATTAGGGGAGAGTTCTAAGAACTCTATTACAACCGAAGTTGTGTTTATGTTATTAGCAGAATCATTAGCATAAAATAAGATTGTATAATTACCAACTTCAGTTATATTATCTGTAGTTAAAGTAGTATTTTCAGTAAATTGTCCATATAAACTCCCATTTGAATAAGTTATGTTAATAAAATTATCATCTGGATTGTCATCAATTATTGTCCAATTTATTGTTGTATTTTCCACTCCTAAATCTACTGTTGTTAAACTTATATTATAATCTATTATTGGAGTTGTTGTATCGATATTAACACTAAGATTATTAGATGCAAAAGCATTGTTGTTGTTTGAATCAACACACTCAACATTCCAATCATATAATCCATCATCTAAATTTTCTACAGAGATATTTTTAGTTCCATCATTTGTTAAAGTTATTGTTGTGTTTAATTCAAAAGTTCCAGTAGAATTTATATATATGCTACAATTTAGAGGTGTATGATCTTCAATTGTAAAATTGAAATTTGCATCATCAATAAAAGTATTGTTTGTTATGTCTAAAGTTATTATTGGATTAATTAGATCATTTAAAGTCATAGAAGCATTAAACAGATCCATTATATTAAAAAAGAATCCACTTCCAGAAGTATCATCTAAAACTCTTCCTGTTTTATTTAATAAATCTTCCATTTCTGAAGGGAATATTGTTGAATTTAATTGTTTTAATATTGCTATAGCTCCTGAAACATGAGGTGCAGCCATTGAAGTTCCATTAAACACATTATACAAACTAGAATCACATAATTCACATCCATCTCCTGGAACAGTCGAATTGATGTTAAATCCAGGGGCAAATAAATCTGTTATTGAATTTCTATCACTAAATGAGGGCATTCCATCATTTTTTGTTGATGCAGAAACTGAAGTTGAATTTGTTATGCATGCTGGGGCAGATATTGAAGTTGTACTCCCTGAATTACCTGTACTTACAACAACTGTTATATTTTTAGCAATTGCGCTATTAATAGAATCCCTATAAGCTGTTTGAGAACTATCACATGTACTTGTAAATGACCCTCCACCTAGACTCATACTTATTACTGAAATATTATAAACTGTTGAATTGCTTGTACACCAATCAATCCCTCTTATAATATCTCCACTATACCCATCTCCACTAGCATTCAATGCTTTTATTGAGATTAAATTAGCTCCTGGAGCAACTCCAATTATTGTATTATTGCCTGCTGCAATTCCTGCTACATGAGTTCCATGACCATTATCATCAATTGCTCCATCCACTCCAGCTTGTTCACTTGAATCATCATTACATAAAACACTAGAAGAAGCAGAATTATCATTTTGATAACAATGTCCATCTAATACTTTTCCTTCTAAAGCAGGATGAGTATAATTAATTCCTGTATCAATAACACAAATTGTTTGACCCCTACCAGTTATGTTTAAACTATTAAATGATAGAGGATGTACTAATGTTGCATTCACTAAACCTATAGAATCTTGTAATAAAGATTTTACTGGATAATTAAACTCTATTCTTTCAATATTAGAATCTTGTTTTAATTTATCTAATCCTTCTTGATTTATTTGTCCAGAAATTGCATTTATTGTTGAATATTCATTCTTTTTTTCAAATTCTTCTTCATCTAAAGAAGAAAGAACTTCTTGTTTCATCGCAGTTCTTACTGCATTATTATCCTCTTCTTTTAACTTAATTATAACTTGAACTTCTTGGTTATTATCAAGTTGTTCCTCAACTTCTGGATCTATTTCTAAGGCTAAAGTTAAGTTTATAATTAAAAATAAGAAAATCACTATAAACAATTGTTTTTTCATTAACGTAAGATTTATAACCCCTATTTAAAAATATCTTTATTTGAGGATATATAAATGAACTTAATAAAATCGAGAATATATGAAGGGAGATTTTACATTCCAGCTTACTCTCAACTTTATGGTTTTGGTAGAAGGGGCAATACTGCTTTGATAATGGGTTTTTCAATTGAACAAAGTACACGAAAATATGACGGTGTGGTTATAATGGACCCTAAAGCAAACCCTAAAGTATGTAAGAAAATGAAAGGAATTATTTCTGGTAAAATAAAAACAATAAAAAAAGATGAAAGAGGTCCTTTCGTTAATTTAGATGATATGTTCTTACCTTTATTTAAAGATCAAATTGAAGTTAATTCTTTAATAATTCCAGGTCTTCAAGAAGAAATATTAGTTTTACCTAAAGAAAAAATGGAAAAAATGATTTCTGGTGATTTATAAAATTTAGATCAAGTTTTTAATATTTTTATTCCATCAGTTAAATATTCTTTTTTTCTTTTTAGAATTTCATTAACTAAAGTAAATGATTTTTTAACTTCTTGAGAATTCATTCCAATGACTCTAGCAAAACTTTTCAGATCATTTAAAGACCTCATCTCATATTTATCATTAGCAAAACTAGCAATAATCATATCAACTTTATATTTTCTACAAAGTCTAATATTTTGTTGCATTCTTCCAATTATTTTAGCTCTTTCAACATCTTTAGATTTTAAAATTTCATTAAAACTAAAAGCTATAGCTACTTTATTCTTTTTAGCTAATGTACATAAAACTTGATTCAACCCAGAATTCCTATGGTGTAAAAAATCTTCTTTCCTATTTTTTTCAGGACTAACTAAAATATCAATATTTTTACTAGATAATATCTCTCTGTTTAATGCTCCACCTTCAACTATGTTTAATTCATTATTCAATTTTTTGATTTGATTTATAGAATTTAATCTATTAATCTTAACTTCATATATTTTTGAAAATCCTAAATCTTCAAATTTATCTTTACATAATATTAAGTCTATCATAAGAAATAATAATTATTTAGTTATTTAATTCTTTCTGTATCAATTATCTTTTTATATACTTTAAACATTTTGTAATAATGCAAAAATTAAGGAGAAATTTAACTTTATCTGAGAGAGCTTTAATTGATATTATAACTTCAAGTATAGAAGTTTACAAAAAAGAAACTTTTGGATTATTACTCGGAGAAAAACATAAAAAACACTATATGATTAATGATGTTCTTAATTTTCAAACCGCTAAAAGAGGTTATGAATGGGTTAATGTTCCAACAATGAGAATTAATAGAATTAATTATGTTTTATCTCATTTAACGGATTTAAAAGTTGTAGGAGATTTTCATTCACATCCTGATGGTCCAGCTAGATTAAGTGGATTAGATAAAAAAGATACTAAAAATTCAGGATTAACATTAACAGTTTTAGTTGTGATAAATAAGATTAAAAGAAAAATTCATGGGTGGATGATTAAAGAAAATGATTTAGTAGGAACCATTGGAAATAAATATCATGTAAAAATAATAG
>CAYUGZ010000013.1:0-20943 GCA_964444465.1 Candidatus Woesearchaeota archaeon
AAAATTATAAATTTGATTTATAAAACTATTGATTCAATCTAAAACAAACAGTAACTCTATACACTGCTTTGCTTGTTTGTCTATCTCTTGAATGTAATTTTCTAGAAACTTTTACTGTTCCTCCAAATTTATTTTTTAATTTTTTACCTATAGGCATAACAAAAGCTGATTCATTAACATAAATATCAATTCCTGTTTTTTGTTCTACTTCTTTATTAATAAAACAATTTTTTCTGTTTTTTATTAAATTAAGAACAAAATCATAAACTTTTTTGTTAAATGGTCTAAGTTGAATTATAGCTTGAAAATTTCTATCTGTTGTATAAAGATCATCAGAAGACTTGAGCATGTGGAATTCCTTTAATCTTTATTATATTCATTTTTGAAACTATATCATTTTTAGATGCTAAGTCAATAGATTTTTCCCCCACTATATTCAATATATCTGCTTTTTTCATTATTTCTAAAGTTTTAGCTTCATCCATTTTTTCTCCTTTATAGAATTCTTCAGATACATCTAATATTAGTTCTTTTTCTTCAAACTTTTTTCCTAATAAATCTTCATCACAAACCGCAACAATATCTTTGTTTTCAGTTTTGTGTATCTTAACATACATCTTATATCTTACTTCTAATTGGATGCTTTGCCCCACAGACCATACATTTCAAAATTAAAATTTTATCTTCTTTAATTATCTTAGTATCTGGTTTTTTACATTCAACACAAAGAACAAATTCTTTAGCAAATTGCTCTATTTTAGCATTAATTAAAGAAGCATTTATTCTTCTTCCTAAAACTAATCTAGGGCCATCTATTTCAGCAGGAGTAGCTAACTCTCTTTGTAAATATTTTAACAATTGTTGTTGTTCTCTCCCTAATGAACTAGCAATTTGGTTAAAATTAGCAATAATAGTCTTTCCTCCTTGGATATGTCCTCTAGCTTTAGGAATTTCAAATCTTTCTTTGTTTAATATCTCTTCAGGGAGTTTGCTTCTAGCTCTTTCCAATATCTTACTATAATTATAATCTGCCATCAATTTCTTTAAAGAATTGGATTTAAAAGTTTTACTCTAGCAATTTTAGATACTGGGGCTTAGGTTGATAGATTTCTCCATCTTTTAAAAGATCATTTAAGACTTGTTCTGCTTCTTCACCCATTTTAGACTTTTCAATAACTTCATCTTTTTTAGCACCTTGCTCTGTGCTTAAAGACTCTACTAATTCCAATATTTTTTGTCTATTAGCAATTAATTTAGGGTCTTTAATCTGTTCTTCTTCTACATTTTGTGTAGGTTCAACTATTTTTTCACTTTGAAGCTTAGTTGGTTTACCGATTTCATTTAACAACTCTAATCTTCTTACAAGTTCTAAATCAGGATCTTCTAAAATTTTTACAATTTCTGGAATTATATACAACTCTTCATTATATTGTCTTATTTTTCCTACAACTAAAACTAAATCACCTTGGTTAGTATTTTGTAGTAATTTTACATCTTCTTGCCAAGTTTTTAGTCTTATAGAAAAAGTTCCATCATCTAAAGTTATAGATAAATAATTTTTATCATCACTTTCATATCTAAAAACAACAGTTCCAATTAAATTAATTCTTGAAATTTTAAGATTATCAACCTCTACATAATCAGATTGAAATTCTCCTTCTGTTTTAACATAATTTCCATTCAATAAATTAGAAAGCCAAATTTTATAGGCTACATTTCTTTTTTGAATTTGAGGTTTAGTTTCCATTATAGTTTTGAGATTATACCCCTTTGTGGTTCAAAAACTTCACCCTCTCTTTTTAATCTTTCTAAGATCTCTTCTACTTGAGATTCATTAATATTTTTGGATTTAGCAACATCTAATATTTCAGTTATAGGGATAGTTTTCCCTATTTTATCTTCTAAATCATTTATTATCTCTCTAATAACATGTATTCTTGATCTTTCAGAAGCAGGAACCCCTGTTGAGATTATATCAATATCGAAACTTTTTGTTTCATAGTCATAACCAACCTGCATTAAACAGTGTTTCAATAGATCAATTGCTCTTTTTGCATCTTCTTTTGTTACTTTATCTGATAACCTTATTCTTGCAGATGCTTCAGATAATCTCACTAAAGCTTCTAATTGTCTCGCAGAAATTGGAATTGGTTTTATACCCTCCCCTGTTTGTCCTGAAGACCTCAAACCAACATAAAAATTTCTTATTTCATCTACAGCTCCTTTCGTTAATATAGGATATATTTTTTGTTTTACATAAGCAATATATTTTTTTAATAATTCTGTAGAAACTTCAGTTTCTAATGACTTTGGTTCTTGTTGAAGTTTCAAAACAAACTTTGCTATTTTTTCATCCATCTCTTTATTTGGAAGGTCTCTTACTATGAATATTAGATCAAATCTATTAATTAAAGTTGGAGGCATCTCAATTTGTGAGGCTATTGGTTGATAAGGATCAAATCTTCCTAATTTAGGATTAGCTGCTGCCAAAACTGTTGTTTCTGATCTTAATGTAGCTTGAATATTTGCTTTAGCTATACTAATAGTTTGTTGTTCCATCCCTTCATGTAATGCAGAACTATCTTCAGTAGATAATTTATCTAACTCATCTAAACAAGCAATTCCAAAATTACTTAACACTAATGCTCCTGCTTCTAAAGCCCACCCTTTAAGAAATTCATCTCTTACAACAGAAGCTGTTAATCCAGCTGATGTTGCTCCTTTTCCACTAACATATCTAGCTTTTGGTGCTGCTTTAGAAACAAATTTTAAAATTTGAGATTTTCCTGACCCTGGATCTCCAACTAACAAAACATGGATATCTCCTCTTGATCTTGTTCCATCTTCTCTTTCTTTTTTTACTCCACCCATCAATTGGAATAATATTGCTTCTTTAATTCTTTCATGTCCATAAATAGATGGAGCGACACTTTTAATCAATCTTTCATAAATTTTAGGATCTTTAGATAATTTTTCTATTTCTTTTATCTCTTCTGAATCAATTTCTATATCATCAAAAGTTTGTTCTAAAGGCTCAACATAATTTGATTCAGCTATTAAATCATATCTAATAGATTGTGCTCCTGTCTTAAGCAAAACAGGAACTTCTTTTATCACCCCATTTATTCTTATTTTTGAACCAGGTGTTGTTTTCTTTTCCATAATTGGTTCAACCAAATCTTCTTTTAAAAAAACAGCTAATCTTTTTGGTTGTTCCCCACCTTGTAGATCTTCAGGAGCTTCTTCAATAATCAATCTTTGAGCATCTACTAAATCTTTATTTAATAATCTAAATTTTCCTCTTCTTCCACAACTACATCTTGTTGGTTCTTTAAATTTAGTATCTAATTGTAATATTGAAAGAATATTCCCACAACTTGGACATTCAAATCTTGCAGATACAACCTGAGGTCTAATGTCTGAAGCTTGTCTTACTATACCCATAAATGTTAAAAATTTATCAAGATGTTCAGATCTAATGTCTTTAATCATCATCTCTTGAGTTTTAGGAAGATTTCTAAACCTAACTCTAAAAGGATTCTTAATATCAAAATGTTCAAGAGATAATTCAGCAGATTTGATTGTATTTTCAGGATCATTTAATAAATCCTCGGATAAACCTAGATCATTTTCTGCTAATAATTTAAAATCTACAACTAAAGATTTTTTACCTTTACTTAAAACGCTATGAATCTCTTTCTCATAATTGTTTTCTATAAATTCTTGAAATTTTTCTATTTGTTGTTGAGCTTCCATTTTAAAGAGAAGTATGAAAAAATAAAATTTTGCAATATTTTAATACATTATTATACTACTTTATATGCTTCTTTAGATGAATAACCAATTTATCAACAGCTTCATGTAGTTTTTTTTCAGATTTAGTTCCTGTACAAACAATTTTTCCATTACTAAACAATAAGAAAGTTGCATTTGTTCCAGATAACTTAAATACTAATCCTGGGAACTGTTCTGGTTCATATTCTGTGTTTTCTAAAGTCATAGCTAATGAATTTAAGTTTAAATCCATCCCTATTGAGCCAGAAGCTACCATATTTTGGACTTTTATCTCTTTAAGGACTTTATCTACTTTAATTCTTATGCTTATCTTTTCTATGTTCTTTATAATAGCTCTAATTGAATCTTTAACCTTTAACATAGACTTAGCTCCAGTACAAACAACCTTTCCTGAGCTAAATATTAAAGCAGAAGTCTTAGGCTCTTTAATTCTCATAACTAATCCTGGAAATTGTTCAGGATTATATTCAGTATTTGGAAGAGTTTCTGCTAATTTAATTAATGGGATGTCTTGCCATAAAGTAGTTGTAGCTACAATATTTTGGAGTTTTACGTCTCTTTTTGCTTTTTTAGTTGGTTTTTTAACTGAACGAGTAGTTTTTGATTTTGATATTTTAGATTTTGCTATTTTAATCCCCCCATATAGTGTCTTATTTATAAATGGCATAGAAAAGTATTTAAATATGACTTAAATTTTGTAGTCACTCTAAGATTATTATATTTTTGAGATTGAGATTAGAAATTCTTTTCCTTTGATGTTTTGTTTTAAGCTAGTTTTTGTTATTTTATTAGTTAAAGACTTAGCTCCTACCTTCTCTTTTAAATCTTCAATAAATTCTCCAAGATCAAAATTAGTGTTTAGATTAAGAATTATTGAATCTTGTCTCTTTAATCCAGATTTTTTTCTTAAATTTTGGATCCTTCTTGTTAATTCTCTAGCAAATCCTTCTTGTTCTAATTCTTTTGTTAGTTTAGTGTCTAACTTAACTTTTAATTTACCTTTTTTTAATATTAGTTTTTTAATATTTGTTTGATCTTCTATTAAACTTTGTAAGGATTTAATTTTAATAGGGTCTTCAACTGAAATTTCTGCTTTAGGTAAGGGCCACCTAATTCCCATCTTAACATTCTCTCTTTCAGAAAGTATTTCTTGCATTACTTTTTCCCCTAATTCAAAATTTTCTTCTAATTTTTTATCTATTAATTTTTTATTTGAATTAGGCCATGAATTAAGATGAATGCTCTCTTCTTTTAGCTTAAGCTCTCTTCTTAAATTTTGATAGATCTCTTCTGCAACAAAAGGAATTGTAGGCCCACATAACTTTATTAGATTTAAATAAACTTCAGAAAGTACATTTTTTGAAGTTTCATCACCTTCAGCTAATCTATCTCTAATAAATTGTATGTATCCACGACTTAAATCATTCAACCAAAAATCTTGTAATGCATTTACTGCTAGATGTGGATGCAAATCTTCTAATTCAATCGTAACTTTTTCTATTAAAGAATTGAATTTACTTAAAATCCATTTATCCTCTATTTCATATTTTTTCTTTTCTCCATTTTCAACTAATTTACTTATATTGTATAAAATATTAATATTATTTTTTGGTTCTTTTAGATTATTAAAACCAAATCTTAATTCTAAACTTGGATTTTGTAAACAATACAACAATCTTATAGGATCTGCACCAACTTTTTCAACCGCTTCATCAAACCAAATTGTATTGCCTTTACTCTTATGCATCTCATCCCCTTTTTCATCTTTTAATGTCTCATAACCAAATAATGATTTAAAAGGAGCTTTACCGGTTATTGTTGTAGATGCCCAGAATAGAGAATTAAACCATCCACGATACTGTCCAGGTAAATTTTCAGATATCATGTCTGCAGGAAACCATTTTTTCCATTCTTCTCTATCATCTAAATAAGATCCTAAAGTAGATAATGAAGTAATACCTGCATCAAGCCATGCATCTCCAACATCTTGAATTCTTGAAACTTGTTTTTTACATTTTTTACATTTTATCTTAATGTCATCTATCCAAGGTCTATGAATTTCAGGTAGACTATCAACTTTTTTCTTGTCAATAGACTTCTCTTTTAATTCTTTAAGTGATCCAATAACTTCTATTTCCCCGCAACTACATTCCCATATAGGTAATGGAAGCCCCCAATATCTCTTCCTTGAGATTAACCAGTCACTCATGTTGTTAAACCAGTCTTCTTGTCTTATCTTTCCATATTCTGGATACCATTTTATTTTTTTATTTTCTTTAATTAATTTAGGTCTTATCTCACTAGCTTTTATATACCATTCATCAACTAATCTAAAAACAAGTTCCTCTCCACATCTCCAACAATGGGGATATCTATGTTTGTATGATTCTAACTTGTAAACAAATCCACGTTCTTCTAAATCTTTTAAAACTTCTTTATTAACTTGTGAATACTTTTTTTTACTAAATTCTCCAAAATTTTCTGTATAAAATCCTGCATCATTTAATGGAGAGATTACAGCTAAATTAAGTTTTTTGCCCAAATCAAAATCTTCTGATCCACATCCAGGTGCAATATGAACAATCCCTGTGCCTTCTTCTTCAGAAGCTAAATCCCACAAAACAACCTTATGATAGACTTCTCTTTGTACTTCTAGATTAAGATATGGCATCTCATAGCCTATTCCTTCTAATTTTTTACCACTAACTTTTTCTATAACTGTATATTCTCCTTTTAATTCTTCCACTCTTTTTTCAGCTAACCAATAATAATTATCACCTTGTTTAATCTTAACATACTTTAGATTCGCGTTAACTGCTATTGCGGTGTCTGCAGGGACTGTCCATGGTGTTGTTGTGAAGATTAAGAAATATTCATTTTTTTTATTCTTTAATGGAAATCTCATAAACAAGGTTTGATGTGTAACTTCTTTATAACCTTCAGTAATAATATCATGTTTTGAACTTGCAGTTCCACATCTCCAACACCAAGGAACAGCATCCTTTCCTTTATACAACCATTTTTTTTCAAAATAAATTTTCAATAGATGCCAATTATGTAAATTATTTGTATCAGACATAGTATAATAACTATTTTCCCAATCCATCCATTGTCCAAGTCTTATAGATTGTTGCTCTTGTACTTTTGAGAATTTCTCCACTCTTTTTTTGCAAGCTTTAACAAATTTTAAAATTCCAAATTTTTCTATATCCTCTTTATTTTTTAATCCAAGATCTTTTTCTTCTTCTCTTTCAACCCACAAACCTTGACAATCAAAACCATTTTGAAATCTTATATCAAAACCTTGTGATGATTTAAATCTATGATATAAATCTTTGTAAGTTCTTCCCCAAGCATGGTGGACACCCATAGGGTTATTTGCAGTTATAGGTCCATCCAAAAAAGACCATTTTTTCTTTCCTTTATTCTTTTTTCTTAATTTATTAAAAATATTATTTTTTTCCCAAAAATTCAATATGTCTAATTCTATTTTTTGTATATCGTACATTTCTAATTTAATCCATATGAAATTTATAAACCTTTTGTAGAACCTAAAATTATATAAATAAAAATAGACAAACCAAAAAATGCTATTTACTGAAAAATACAGGCCAAAAAAATTTGAGGATATTAAAGGACAGAAGATCATAGTTGAGAGGATAAAAGCTATGGTTGAGAATAAAAACTTAAATAATCTATTATTTGCCGGTCCAGCAGGTGTTGGTAAAACTTCTCTAATTTTAGTTGCCACTAGGGAATTATATGGAGATGGATGGCAAGAGAATACTCTAGAGTTAAATGCCTCAGATGAAAGAGGGATAGATATTGTAAGAAATAAGGTTAAAGATTTTGCAAGAACTAAATCATTCGGAGACATTCCTAAATTATGCATACTAGATGAAGCTGATTCCTTAACAAGAGAGGCACAACAAGCATTGAGAAGAACTATGGAAACTTTCTCAAATACTTGTAGATTTTGTTTATTAGCTAATTATTCTTCAAAAATCATAGATCCTATACAAAGTAGATGTACTGTTTTTAGATTTAAACCTTTAGAAAAAGAAGAAATTAAATTAATAATAGATAACGTAGCTAAAAATGAAAAATTAAACATAGATGAAAAAGCATCGGATGCCTTAATTGAAGTTGGAGAAGGAGATGTAAGAAAGATTGAAAATATTCTACAAAGTTGTGTTGTTGTTAATAAAGATATAACTGAAAATTTAATTTATGATTTAGTTTCTAGAGCAAAACCTAAAGATATAATTGAAATTTTGAATATTGCCATTAAAGGTGATTTTATTAAAGCCAGAGAGAGATTATTAGAAGTGATGTTACAACAAGGATTAAGTGGATTAGATGTTATCAAACAAATTCATAGAGAAATTTGGAATTTAGATTTAGAAGATAAAGAAAAAATAAGATTAATAGATAGATGTGGAGAGATTGAATTTAGAATTGTAGAGGGTAGTGATGAATTCTTACAACTAGAAACTTTATTATCAAATTTTGTTAAAAAATGAAAGTAAATTTTTTTTATTCAGCGCCATATGATAAGATGTTGACAATAATGTCTAATTTTGATTATTCTGTAGAACAAAGTTCTGAAGCAAAAAAGTGTTTAAAAGAGATTGAAAAAAGTTGGAGAAAAGTGGAAAACAAAGTTATGAAAGAGATTGAAAAGACAAGTAAATTAAAATTTAAAGGGAATGCAACTTGTTTTTTAGTTAAACATATGGGCTATAATGCCTTGTCTCACCCTTTAACAATAAAGATGAACAATGATTATAATAAATTCAATGATGTTTTATTACATGAGATGATTCATTTAATATTAGTTCAAAGTGTTGAAAGTAAAGAACTACTATACTCATTAAATAGGTTATATCCAAAAAAAGATAGGTCATTTATTGCTCATCTTCCTTTATTATTAATTGAAAGAAGAGTTATAGAAAATTTATTTGGAGACAAACATTATAAAAATATCCTTAAAGAAGATAATGAAATAGAAGGATTAAGGGAAGTTTGGGAAGAAACAAATAAGTTATATAATAATTTCAAAAATTCTAAAATTGGAATCTTAAAATTCTTCAAAAATGAGCTTGCTAATAAATAAATACAAACCTAAAAAGATAGATGATCTAGTTGGAGTAGATAGAGAAATAAAAGTAATAAAAGATTTCATTTTAAACTTTAAGAAAGGAAAAGCGTTGTTAATTTTCGGACCTTGTGGTTGTGGTAAAACTTCTAGTATAGAAATCTTAGCTGAAGATTTAGATTTAGAGCTTTTTGAATTGAATGCAAGTAATTTTAGAGATAAAGCAAGTATAGAAAATATTTTAGGAAGCGCAATAAAACAAAAATCTCTTTTTTCAAAAGGGAAAATAATATTATTAGATGAGATAGATGGACTTAGTAGTAAAGATAGGGGAGGATTAACTGCATTAATTAAGATAATACAAACATCTGAACTTCCAATAATTTTAACATCCAATGATGTAGAACTAGAAAAATTAGAAAGTTTGATAAAAAAAGTTGTATTACTGGAATACAAAAAGTTAGAAGATGAAAGAATATTCTTAAAATTAAAAGATATATGTGAAAAAGAAAAAATAAAATTCAATTCAAAAGACTTAGAAAAACTAGCAATTGTTAGTAGGGGAGATTTAAGAGCAGCAATTATTGACCTACAAACTTTAACATCAAATAATGAATTAATTGTAGAAGGAATAGAAGACTTTGATAGACTGCAATCAGAAGATACAAATAAAGTTTTGAATGTAATCTTTAAAAAAAATGATATTAGTGAATCTAGAAGACATATTGATTTATTGAATACAAATTTAATAGATGTTTCTAAAAGAAATCTAACAAATGTTGTGTTTAATAATGAAAATGTTTTATATTATTGGTTAGAAGAAAACATCCCTTTTCAATATGACAACAATTCTTTGAGTAATTCATTTGAAATTTTAAGTAGATCTGATTTATTTAGAGGAAGAATAATGAGAAGACAATACTGGAGATATTTAGCTTATATTGTAGATTTATTTTCATCAATATCTTTAGAGAATAATAAAAGTATGTTTAGTAGTTATAAAAAAACAAAAAGAAGTCCTAAAAACAATAAAAAATTATGGTTTTTAGTAAGCAGAAAAAAGAAAGATATTGCTGGAAAGATTGCATTAAGATCTAATATTTCAATGAAAAGAGCATTAAATGATTTTTATTACTATAATCTTATGTTAAATAATGAAGATTTGCAAGATTATCTTGATTTGACTAAAGAAGAGATTGAATGGATCAATAAAAGATAGATGTTTAAGAATCTTTTTATATTTTAATATAACTTAGAGCTTATGCCTTATGACATTATAATAGGAAGAGATGAAGAAGATAGAAAAAAGTTTGGTAAAGAAGGTTCAGTATTTTTAGGAAAAGGTTATGTTAAAATGGGCCAGACTACTTCTTTAAGTAATAATATTTTCTTAGATGTTAACAAACCCCATGTTATACTTGTTGCTGGAAAAAGAGGTTCTGGAAAATCTACAACACTAAGTGTTATGGCAGAAGAGATGTCTAATCTTCCTGAAGAACTTAACAAAAAAATATCTTTTCTTTTATTTGATACCATGGGGATATTTTGGACAATGAAATATGGAAATGAAAGACAAAAAGATTTACTAGCAGAATGGGATTTAGAACCAAAAAGTTTTGATATAAAAATATACACTCCTGTAGGTTTTCATGACATCTATAGAGAAAAAGGATTGCCAAGTGACCATAGATTCTCAATAAAAACAAAAGAATTAGGTGCTTCAGATTGGTGCATTACTTTTGGAGTTAGTTTAACTAGTCCACATGGAGTTTTGATAGAAAAATCCATTAAATCATTAAAGAAAAAAGAAAGTTTTTCTATACAAGATATAATTAATTTTATTAGAGAAGATAAAACTGCAGATAAAAATATAAAAAATGCAGTAGAAAATAGATTCACAGCTGCAGATGGATGGGGTCTATTTGAAGAATATGGAACAGAGATTAAAGATTTGATTAAACCAGGACAAGCATCAGTTATAGACTTAAGTCCTTATACTTCTATAGCGGGAAATTGGAGTATAAAGGGATTGGTTGTTGGAATTATTTCTAGAAAATTAATAGAAGATAGAATTACTTATAGAAAGTATGAGGAATTAGATGAGATAAGAGGACATGCAAGTTTAACTTATTCCAAAGAAACTGAAGAACCATTAATTTGGGTTTTAATTGATGAAGCTCATGAATTACTACCTAGAGAAGGAAAAACTTCAGCTACAGATGCTTTAGTTCAGTTATTAAGAGAAGGAAGACAACCAGGAATAAGTTTAGTTTTAGCTACACAGCAACCTGGAGAGATACATAAAGATGTTTTAACTCAAAGTGATATAGTTGTTTCCCATAGATTAACTTCTAAGATAGATATAGAAGCATTGAATAGTATGATGCAAACATATTTGTTAGCGGATGTTCAAAGATATATGAATGAACTTCCAGATTTAAAAGGATCTGCTCTAGTTTTAGATGATAATTCTGAAAGGATTTATCCAATAAGAGTTCATCCAAAAATGAGTTGGCATGGTGGTGAAACACCAAGTGTATTAAAAGTGAAAAAAGAATTGTTTAAAGAACTTTAAAGTCAACACATATCCTATATTTTCTTGGTGCATATTGCCCACATTTTACAGTTCTTAAAATCCTAAATTTTTTAATTTGTTTTTTTATTTTTTCTTTTGTTTTAGAAAATTCATCTTCATGCTGAAAATCATAAAAATGTATTATTGTATTTTTTTTAGACACTTTTAGTACATCTTTTAAAAAATCTTCAGCATTTTTAGGGAGAGGCATAATTATTCTATCAAATTTCTTATTTAATTTAGGAATTATTTTTTTAACATCTCCTTTTATTAAGTTTATATTATTTAATTTGTTTAATTTAAGATTCTCTAGAGCATATTTATGTGCTTCTTTATTTAATTCAATTCCGTAAATCTCTTTAGCTTTAGAATTTTTTGAGATAACTAAAGGATAAATTCCAACTCCTGAAAACATAACCAAAATTAATTCTTTTGATTTAACTAATTTAGAAATTCTTAATCTTTCATTAGCTAATCTAGGGGAAAAATAACAAGTTTCTATGTTCAATTTTGAGATTATATCATTTTCTTTATTTATGGATTCTTTAGTTTTCTCTCCTGATATAATTTTAATTTTTGGAGTTCTATACTTTCCTTTATAAAATTCAGTTTTTTTTACTACAGTCTTAATGTTTCTATGTTCTTTAAGTAAAATATTTGCAATTAATTTTTCTTTTTTGATTAATTCTTTAGGAAAATCTAAGAATATTGCAATAGATCCAACTACATCAAAAGACATAGGTAGTAATTCTAGTTCTTTTTTTGTTAATTTATTTTTTAATAAATTCTTTAGTTTCATTTTATCTATACTTTCCTTGTATTAGTGTCATTATTGAAGTAAGTGCAAACAAAACAACAAAACTTTTTGTTAAAAGTAATATTAATAATAAAACAAAATGCCCTAATCCTACAAATGTTTCTCTTATAGTTACATGTTCTAAAGCATTTTTGCTTGATTTATCATAAAATGTAGACATGTAAGGTGTCATAAAAAATGTTCTTGATATTCCAGAAAAAGCACTAAAAAAATATGCTAACAAAGATGTTTTAGTATAAATTTTTAATATCCAAGATAGAGCATATAATTTTGATCCATAAGACATTAATTTAAATTTTTTATTTGAATCAGTATATTTAGATGCTGTAAAGATTACAATAAGTGTAGATGCATAGATTAATGATCCCGCATACCCTACAATCAGAAAGCTTTTGAATAATAGATAGATGAACAAAGGCCATATAAAAACTTCAGATAGTGAAACTATTCCCTCACTAAAAAAGAATATTGAATCTTTAAGATTAGATTTATGATATAATCTTTTGAAAGTAAATTTAGATTTAGGATAAATCTCATCAGATTTATACATTGGAATAATTGCTATTAATGTAATGATACTTACAATCATGAATAATACACTAAAACTAAAAAAAGTTAAGATTAATGCTGCAATAATTGGGCCTAATGCCCTCAAACCTAAATTTGAGATCCAAAGAAATCCAACTTCATGTCCTCTATTTTTTTTATCAGAACTATTAATAAAATCAGTATGAAAAGCTGGCCAAAAAGTAACCAATGATAAAACATAAGGAATTAAAGACCAATATATTGAGATTCCAAAAGTACTAGAAGAAAAAAGCAATAAATAAAGTATAACAAGTAAGGGAAAATGTATTATTATTGAGTATTTTATTCCAAT
Organism: Candidatus Woesearchaeota archaeon; assembly: GCA_964444465.1. Classification (GTDB taxonomy): domain Archaea; phylum Nanobdellota; class Nanobdellia; order SCGC-AAA011-G17; family JACPNG01; genus JACPNE01. The sequence continues at coordinate 13,166 of CAYUGZ010000013.1, forward strand.
TATTGGAAGTAGTTTGGCCATAAAAGGGACTAAAATCATTCTAAAAAACATTATGAATAAATAATATATAATTAGTTCATTAAAGGAATATCCTAAAGTTAGAATATAAATTGGAATGAACATTCCTACCATAGAAAGAACAAGAGATCTGATAGAGATAGCTAAATAATCTAATGATAAATTTTTGTTAAAATCAAATCCTAGCATATGATGATAATTAAACATTAATGAAATCACCTAATCCTTTTTGAGATTGTTTTTGTTTTGAAATATTAAGCTTATCTAAGATTTTCTTTACTCTATCTTCAGAAAAATCGTGTTTATCAACTAATAATTTTAATATTTTTTCTTCATCTGGATCTCGCCATTTCAGTTTGTAATTTTTCATGATAGGCATTGATTTAAACACAGCATAAACCTCTTTCCAATTAAACTCTGCTTCAACTTCTTTAAAAATTTTATCAAAGCTTTTATGTTGTTGAACAATCTTAAGTGCAGTTTTTGGGCCTATTCCTTTAACTCCAGCCCTATTATAATCTGTTCCAACTAAGATTGCTAAAGCTAAAAGTTGATCTTGTTTTAATTTTAGATTTTTTAGTAGATTTTTTAATTCAATCATTTCAGGTTTGATTGAGATTGTAGATCCTCCAGGAAGTTTTTTTCTTTGAGATAAAGTTAGATTTGTTATTAATCTTTTAGCTCCATAGATTAAAACATCCATGTCAGAAGAGGCACAAGCCCAGACATCTCCTTTTTCACACATAAATGCAATTTGTGCATCACTTTCACTAGGAGCTTGTATTACTGGAATTCCTAAATTGTCTATTAATTCTTTAGATTCATTTATAACATCTCTAGTTAATCTAATTGTTTGTTTAGAATATTTATACATTGAATCAATATCTTCTTCATCTTTAGCCTTTTCTAATTTTTCTTGTGCTAATACTTTTCTATGTTCACGAGATTCTACTTCTTTTATCTTTAACAATGGGGGTTTTCCGTCAAAACATACACAAAATTTTACATTTCTTGACATTAGATTAGATAATCTTGAAAGTATCCCTTGTAGATGTGAGGTTATATGTCCATTAGAATCCATTAAAGGGGTTCCATCTCTTTGTCTTATAGAACTTAAAAATTGATAAAGCATGTTAGGAGCGTCTATTGCTATTTTCTTATTAGCTAGATCATCAAAAGAAATTTCTTTTCTTGGAATTAAGTCTCTTAATTTCACTCCCATTTTAATTGTTTATTAGTTATATATATTTAAATTTAACTTAATAAATTTCACCAAAATCTTTATATTATAAATAAAATTTAATTAAAAAAATGGTGATTCAACAAATTTCTTTAGATCATAAAGGAGGGTTTTATTTTTATAGGATACATAATCAAAAAATAAACAAACTTTGTAATGGATTTAATGATCTTAATAATTTTTTAGTTGATATGTTTAAAGATTGTCCTGATCAATTTTTTAATTCTGGTCCAAGAAGTTCTATGTTAAAATTTAAGTTAGATGTTGATGCAAAAAAAATTCAAGGACATGAGATATGTGATTTGGCAAGACATGGATTGATAGCGAATAATGAGAGATATAATAGTAATCATATGAAAGTTCAAAGTTTTATGTTAGAAAATGATTCAAATACTATAGCTGTTGAGATCCCAATTTGGTTAAGAAATAATGAAGTAGATTATTATTTAGATTTGTTTAAAACAATTCAGCCATTAACTGGGCATATTGATATATTAAGGTTAGAAGATGATAAAATATGGGTGTGGGATTACAAACCTAATTCACATAATGAAGAATTTGCTTCTACTCAAATCTATTTTTACGCATTAATGTTAAGTAAAAGAACAAATATTAGTTTAGATAATTTCAGATGTGGTTATTTTGATAAAAATTATGCTTATGTCTTCAAGCCAAAAGAAAATTTACTTACAAAAAATAAAAGGATAAAAGAATTCTTGTAAAAAGGTTTATAAATTTAAGATATAAGCATTGTAGATGGTAAAAACTGTATTTTTCCCATTAGATCTGGACTACAAAGATGATGATGAATTAGTAGTTAGAATATTTGGAAAAACATTAGACAACAAAAAAATCTGTGTTTTAGACTATGATTTCAAACCATATTTTTGGGTCATTCCTAAAAAAAATGCAAATTTAGCTAGTTTAACAAAAAGAATCAAAAAAGAAAGAGAAGAAGATCTTGTTGTTTTGTATACTAAATTAGAAAATAAGAAATATTTTGGAAAAGAGATAGAAGCTATTAAAGTTGTAGTAAACAAACCGAAATTTGTCCCCATATTAAGAAGTTTGATAAGAGACTATAAAGAAGTTGAATCTGTAAATGAAAATGATATATTATTTGTTAGAAGATATTTAATTGATAAAGGAATCTCTCCATTAAATGCTTATGAAATTGAGGGAGATTTAATAGAAACTAATTTAGATGTAGATTTTTCATTAAAATTAAAATCCATTAAAGAAGGTGAGGGTGCTTTCAGTGATCCTAAACTATTAAGTTTTGATATAGAAACATATACTCATGGAGACCAATATTCTAAGGATAATAAAGATCCAATAATAAGCTTAGCTTTAGTTGGAGATAATTTTAAGAAAGTTATTACTTGGAAGAAAATTAAAACTGAAAAAGACATAACTTTTGTAAAAGGAGAAAAAGAATTAATAGAAGGATTTGTAAAAATTGTTAAAGAATACAAGCCAGATTTTTTAGTTGGTTATTTCTCAGATGGTTTTGATTTTCCATATTTAAGGGCTAGAGCAAAAAAATATGATATAAACTTTGAAATTAATTTAGATAAAACAAATATTAAATTATCAAAAAAAAGTTTTGGTTCAGTTAAAACTGTTGGAATAGTTCATATTGATGTGTATAAATTCATAAGAGGAATAATGAGTGTTTCTTTACAATTAGATAGTTATGGCTTGGGAGAAGTAGCTAAAGCGTTGATAAAAGAGGAAAAATTAGAGATAGATATTAGTAAACTAGCATTAGTTTGGGATTCTGGAAGTAAAGAGATAGAAGATATATGCGAGTATAACTTACATGATGCGGACTTAACATATAAAATATGTAAAGAAATCTTATTGAATATATTTGAGTTATGTAGATTATTAGGTCAAACACCTCATGATGTCTGTAGGACAAGTTATGGACAATTGATTGAATCTTATCTACTAAGAAAAGCAAAAGACTTTAATGAAATAGCTCCAAACAAACCTTCAGGTTCAATGATCGGAAAGAGAAGATTAGATAGTTATCAAGGAGCTTTTGTTTTTCAACCTAAACCTGGATTGTATGATGATTTAGTTGTTTTTGATTTCAAAAGTTTGTATCCAAGTGTTATTGTTTCCCATAATATTGATCCAAGTTCTTTAACAAAATTAAAAAAAGATTCTTATAAAACTCCAGATATATTTGAGGGAGATAAAAAAGTAAATTATTATTTTAGTCATAAAGAAGAGGCATTAGTTCCTTATGTGATTAAAGAATTAATATTAAGAAGAAATAGAATTAGAGAAATTCTAAAAGAAAATAAAGACGATAAAATTTTAGATGCAAGAAGTAAAGCATTAAAAATTGCAGCTAATGCGGCTTATGGGATGTTCGGGTTTTTTGGAGCAAGATGGTACAGTAAAGAATGTGCAGCTGCAATAACAGCTTATGGAAGGGATTATATTCAAAATGTAATAGAAAAATCAGAAAAAGAAGGGTTTAATGTTATTTATTCTGACACTGATTCTATTGTAATAGTTTTAGATAAAAAAAGTAAAGAAGATGTGTTAATATTTATGAATAAAATTAATAGAGAACTTCCAAGTTTAATGGAAATTGAATTAGAAGATTTCTATAAAAAAGGAATATTTGTTACAAAAAAAGGAGAATCATCTGGAGCTAAGAAAAAATATGCTTTAATATCACAAGATGGTTCTATGAAAATAAGAGGATTTGAAACTGTAAGAAGAGATTGGAGTTATTTAGCTAAAAATACTCAAATGAGAGTTTTAGAAATAATCTTAAAAGAAAATTCTATAGAAAGAGCATTTGAATACGCAAAAAAAGTTATAGATGATGTAAGGAAGAAAAGAATTCCAATAAAAGATATGGTGATAAGAACTCAATTGAAAAAAGATATTTCAGACTATGAAAATATAGGACCACATGTAAAAGTTGCAGAAAGGATGAAAAATAAAGGAATGTCAGTGGGTATAGGAACTATGATCAGCTATGTTGTTGTAAAAGGCGATGGATTGATAAGAGATAGGTCAAGATTATTAGAAGAATGTGAAGAAGATGGTTATGATAGTGAATATTATATTAATCATCAAATTGTTCCAAGTCTAAAAATGATTTTTGGGGCTTGTGGATTAAAAGAAGAGGATTTATTAATGGACAAAGAACAAAAAACTTTAGGTGAGTTTTGATGGATGATTGGAGTAAAGCAGGAAGGATAGCTGCAGAAGTTCTTGAATATGGTAAAAAATTAATAAAAATAGATGAATCAGTATTAAGCATTATAGAAAAAATTGAGTCTAAAACAAAATCTTTAGGTGGAGAACCGGCTTTTCCAATTAATGTTTCAACAAATCATATTGCTGCACATTATACTGCATATAAAGACGACAAGACTATATTCAAAGAAGGAGATTTAGTAAAATTAGATGTGGGAGTTCATATTAATGGAGCGATAGGTGATAATGCTGTTACAATAGATTTAGGAGAAAATAAGTTGTTAGTTGAAGCAAGTAAAGAAGCTTTAGATGAAGCTGTAAAAATTGTTAAAGAGGGATTGGAAGTAAGGGAAATTGGAAGAGTTATACAATCAAAGATACAAGAACATGGATTTGCTCCTGTAATAAATTTATCAGGGCATAGAATGGACATTTTTAATGTTCATGCTGGATTAACAATTCCAAATTATGATAATGGTGATAAAACAAAACTAGAAAAAGATATGATAATAGCTATTGAACCATTTGCAACTAATGGTGAAGGAAAAGTTATTGAAGGAAAAGGTTCAGATATTTTTAAATTACTAAATAAAAAACCAGTTAGAAATGAATATGCTAGAAAAATTCTAAAAATTATTGAAAAATATCAAGGATTGCCATTTGCAAAAAGATGGATTGATTCTCCAATGAAAGATTTAGCATTTAATATTTTAGAAAGAGAAAAAATAATACATCAATATCCTCAATTAATAGAAAGTTCAAGAGGATTAGTAAGTCAAGCAGAACATACTGTTATGGTTGGAAAAGGAATTTTAACAAAAAAAGAATAAATTTATCCAAAATAACTTGGAAGGTTTTTACTTATTGCTGCTTTAGCATTTCTAAGATAATCTTCTTCCATAGATTGATATTGTTCCATTATATCTTTTCCCACTGAAGGTTTTACTTTTATTAATGCTTTTTCAAAATATTTTTTAGTTACTTCTTTTGATTCTATATCATCTCTTAAAGAAAGCATAGCAGCTTCTCTACATACTGCTTCAATATCTGCACCAACATATCCTTCTGTTTTTTCTGCTAATTTTTTTAGATCAACATCTTTAGCAAGGGGCATTTTTTCCGTATGAATCTTAAATACATCTAATCTAGCCTCTTTACTTGGAGGAATTGTTAATAACAATCTGTCAAATCTTCCAGGTCTTAATAAAGCTGAATCAATTATATCAGGTCTGTTAGTTGCTGCAATAACAACTACATCATTTAATTCTTGTAATCCATCAATTTCTGATAGTAATGTATTTACAATTCTTTCAGTTACTTTATTTCCTGATTCAAAACCTCTCTTAGGAGCTAACGCATCTATTTCATCAAAAAATATTATAGCAGGAGATACTTGTCTTGCTTTCTCAAATATTTTTCTAATTCCTTTTTCTGATTCACCAACAAATTTATCTAATAATGAAGGGCCTTTAACTAAAATGAAATTAGCTTCAGATTCTTTAGCTACAGCTTTTGCTAATAATGTTTTTCCAGTTCCTGGAGGACCATATAATAAAATTCCTCTTGGTGGTCTTATTCCTAATCTAGAAAATGCTGCTGAGTTTTTTATAGGCCATTCAACACTCTCTTTAAGTTCTTGTTTTAATGTTTCTAATCCACCAATATTACTCCAATTAACATCTGGAGTTTCAACTAAAACTTCCCTCATTGCACTTGGTCTAACATATTTTAATGCTTCTTTAAAATCATTTGGAACAACGACAAGTTTTTCTAATACTTCTTTTGGTACTGGTTCTTTTTCTCTAAGTTTTAGATTAGGAAGAATTTTTCTTAAAACATTCATAGCTGCTTCTTTACATAATGCGCTTAGGTCAGCTCCAACAAATCCATGAGTAATATCAGCCATCTCAGTTAATTTAACTTTTTTTAGAGGCATGTTCCTTGTATGAATTTTTAAAATATTTAATCTTCCTTGTTTATCAGGCACACCAACAGCTATTTCTCTATCAAATCTTCCAGGTCTTCTTAAAGCAGGATCAATTGCATTTGGTCTGTTGGTTGCAGCAATAACAACAACTTGTCCTCTAGATTTCAATCCATCCATAATACTTAATAATTGAGCTACAACTCTTCTCTCTACTTCACCATGAACTTCTTCTCTTTTTGGAGCGATAGCATCTATTTCATCAATAAAAATTATAGATGGTGCATTTTTTTCAGCTTCCTCAAATATATCTCTAACTCTTTTTTCAGACTCTCCATAATATTTATTCATTATTTCCGGACCATTAATTAACATAAAATTAGCTTCGGATTCATTAGCAACTGCTTTTGCTAATAATGTTTTTCCTGATCCTGGAGGACCATGTAATAAAACTCCCTTTGGTGGTTCAATTCCTAATTTAGTAAATAATTCTGGATATCTTAATGGAATTTCTACCATCTCTCTTATTTTATGAATTTCATCACTTAATCCACCAATATCTTCGTAAGTTACATCAGGAATTTTCTCTTCTGAAACATCAACAGCTTTTGGATTTACTTTAATATTAGTTTCTTCTGTTATGATAACAGATTGTTTTGGGGATGCATCTACAATTACAAATTTCAATCCACTAAAACCAAAGTCACCCATAAAACCAGGTTCAAATATATCAAAAATATCTTCAAAAGGACTTCCTGAAAAACTTCTTCTTCTACGTCTAGCCCCTCCCAATGCTACAATATCTCCTTTTACAACTGCTCTTCCTAACAATCCTCTCTTGAAAACATCAGGATCTGCTTGAACCATAACTCCTTGTTGTGCTGGTGCTATAGAAACAAACTTTGCTTCTTTTACTTCAGATTTTCTTACTTTTACAGATTCACCAATTCCAGTTTTAGCATTTCTTCTAAGAATTCCATCCATTCTAATAACAGTTTGACCAACATCTGTTGGATAAGCTCTATCTGCTATCCCTACAGTAGACCTTCCACCTTCAATTTCAACTATATCTCCTGGACGAATACCAATTTGATACATAGTTTCAGCATCTATTCTAACTATTCCTTTGTATGCTTCTTCTTGTAAAGCTTCCATAACTTTTAATCTAACTTCTTTCGCCATTTTAATCAAACATTATTCTTTTTGAAAAATAAATACTTAATTTTTCAGGTTCTTCTAAACTTAAACTTATAAGTTTATTAATTTTTTTCTCAAAATCATTATTAAAGTTTATTATCTCTCTTGGGATTGAAATTGTGTATGAATTTCCTACCATTCTTAATTTAACATTAAATATCTTTTGTTTAA
>CAYUGZ010000014.1:0-19636 GCA_964444465.1 Candidatus Woesearchaeota archaeon
CCAAAGAAAATTATAACCTTCTTGTTGGAGGATTTTTACATCAACCATGTCTAATTCCTCTTTTATGGGGTAAGGGCGGTAGGCGAGAATCGAACTCGCGATCTTCAGATCCACAGACTGACGTGTTAACCACTACACTACTACCGCCATTAGAAATTTTTCTTATAGGATTTTTATAAATGTAATTATTAAGATTAAGGATACTATCAATGAATACAACCAACTCTTGTCATTCTCATATCTATTATTTGTGTTTATTACTTATAAGACTATCGATAAGAATATTTAAATAAATATTATTTAATAAAACTATAATGGAAAAAGAGGTAAAACATGAACATAGTAGCAAATATAATTTAAGGGATATAATTCTTGGTGGACAAGATGGTTTGGTTAATGTTTTAGGAATAGTATTGGCTGTTGCTACAGCAACAAGAGATATTAGGATAGTATTAATTACTGGATTAGCAGCTACATTTGCTGAATCATTATCAATGGCTGCAGTTGCATATACTTCAACAAAAGCAGCTAGAGATTACTATTTAAGTATAATTCAAGAAGAGAAAAAAGATATAATTTTAACACCTAAAGAACATAAAAGAAAAGTTAGAGAAATTTATTCTAAAAAAGGTTTTAAAGGAACATTATTGAATAATATTATTAGTCATGTTATTTCTGATAAAAAATTATGGGTTAACACAATGGTTAGTGAAGATTTAGGGGTGTCCCAAGAAAAATATACCTCTCCATTAAAAAGTGCAGTAGTTGTAGGACTGGCTGCAGTCATTGGATCATTAGTTCCATTAATTCCATTTGTATTCTCAATTCAATATAAGATTACTTTTGCTTTAGTATTATCTATCCTAGTTTTATTTATAACTGGGGCTGTAAAGGCTAAATTAACTATTGGAAGTTGGATTAGGTCTGGGTTAGAAATAAGCATCATAGGTATATTAGCTGCATTAATTGGTTATGTTATTGGATTAGCTCTAGGAACAATATAATTTAATATTTACTTTTTTCTATACAAAAGATTATAAATATAAATTCAAAGTTAAAAATATAAAATGCCACAAAAAAAGGGTCCAGTTTACAAAGATAAGAAGGGGAACACATTATTTGGGTTTTCTCAAGTTAGTCTAGAAAGAACTAACATCAAACTAAATGGTGTTGTGATGGGCTTAAAAATTCTAATATTCTTATTTGTACTTCTTTTAATTGGGATGGGTGCATTTATTGTGTGGGTAGCACAAAATGATGTTATTACAAGAATGATTTATGGTTATTAACCACCACTTATAACACTTAACAATTCTATTTTATCATTATCATTTAATTTAGTATTTATGGTTATTATTTCATCTTTTCTTATGATAATAACCTCATTTTCATTAATATTTAATTTAGAAAAAATATTTTTTATTGAATTAACATCTAGCTCATGAGTTTTGTTTTCCCTTTGAATAAACACATTAATCTTCATAAAAATCCTAAAAAATATTTAGTTTATAAACGTAATGTTTTTATATTATTTTTAAATACATATATCATGAGATTAAGTAAATTATTGGATAAAATAAAAGGATATAACCATCAAGCTGATTTAGATCTTATTAGAAAAGCATATAAATTTTCTAAGGAACTTCATAAAGATAAAAAAAGAGCTTCTGGTGAGCCTTATATCCAACATCCCTTAAATGTTGCTTATATTCTAGCTGAACATAAGTTAGATGATGATTCTATTGTAGCTGCTTTACTTCATGATTTAGTAGAAGATACTTCTATTTCTTTAGATGAAATTAAAAAAGAATTTGGTGAAGATATAGCTACATTAGTAGATGGATTAACAAAATTAACTCAAATAAAATATGAAGCAAAAAGAAATGTAGAATATATAAGAAAAATGTTAGTTTCTTCTACAAAAGATGTGAGAATTATTCTAATAAAATTAGCAGATAAACTGCATAACATGAGGACTGTAAAGTATCTAGAAGAAAGTAAAATTAAAAGAACATGTAGAGAGACATTATATGTATATGCTCCTTTAGCACATAAATTAGGAATGGCTTCTATAAAAGATGAATTAGAAGATTTATCATTTAAATATTTGCATCCAACTATGTATCAAAAATTTAAAGAAAAATTTGGAAAAAGAAAAATAAGTAGGGAAAATGAAATTAAAAAAATAATTTCTATTATAGATAAAAAACTTAAAGAACAAGGGATAAATGCATCAATTTTAGGAAGGGCGAAACATTTCTATAGTGTTTATAAAAAGATGATAGAAAAAAATAGAAGTTTTGAAGAAATTTATGATTTAATTGGATTAAGAATAATAACTGATACTGTTAAAGAATGTTATGAGGCTTTAGGGATCATACATAATTTATGGACTCCAATTCCAGGAGAATTTGATGATTATATAGCAATGCCCAAACCAAATATGTATCAGAGTTTACATACAGCTGTTGTTGCATTTAATCAATCAGTTGAATTTCAAATTAGAACTCATGAGATGGATAAACTTGCTGAAGAAGGAATAGCGATTCATTGGAGTTATAAAGGGGTGAAGGAAGATAGACAATTTGACAAAAGATTAAATTTATTGAAACAAATATTAAGTCTACAATCAGAATCTAAAAACGTTAAAGAATTTATGGAATTTTTAAAAGACGTTTTTGAAGATGAAATATATATTTTTACACCTAAAGGAGATATAATTAATCTTCCTAAAGGATCTTGTCCTATAGACTTTGCTTATGCAGTTCATAGTAGTGTAGGGGATAGATGTAATGGAGCTGTTGTAAATGGAAGAATTGTTCCTTTAAGACATCAATTAAAAAGTGGGGATATGGTTAAAATATTAACTTCTAAAAACCCTTCTCCTAAGAGAGATTGGTTAAAAATTGTTAATACAGCTAAAGCTAGAAATAGAATCAAACAATTCATTAGTTTACATGAAGACATTCCTTTACCTAAATTAGAGAATAAACAAAAAACTAGTTTGATTAAACAAAAATCTACTTTTGTTAATATAAATAAAAAACCAATATACAACTATAAATTAGCTAAAGATTGTAGCCCTGTACCTAGACAAAAAATAATTGCCCAATCATATAAAAATAGATACACTATCCATCAAAGAAGTTGTAGTAATGTTGATATAAGAAAATCAATTGATGCTTCTTGGGCAGACATATCTTTTCCAATAGTAATTAAGATAACCTCTAAAGATAGAGTTGGATTGTTAGCTGATATTTTAAACACAATAGCTGCAACTGGAACTAATGTAAATCTAGCTAAGTCTAGAAAGGTGAGTAATAATTATGCAGAAATAGAATTAGGAATTACACCTGAAAATTTAGATCATATAAGGGATTTGTTATTTAAAATAAAGAACATAAAGAGTATAGAGAAGATTTCTATTGATAAAAGATGATAAAACTTATAAATGGATTTTAAAAATCAGTTCTTATGGAAATAAAAGAATTTGATTTAAAAATATCTGAAATAATAGAAGAAACTTATGATACTAAAACTTATAGAATTAATTTAGAAGGGAATGAACTTAATTTTGAACCTGGACAATTTGTTAGTTTAATTTTAGATTTTTCAAAAGATGGAAAAACTGAGAAAGTTGGAAGATCATATTCTATCTCATCTTCTCCATTAAAGAAAGAATATATAGATTTAACAATTAAGAAAACAAATAAAGGTGGAGTAGCAGATTATATTCTTGATAATCTAAAAGTTGGTGATGAAATTAAGATTAAAGGACCTTATGGGGTGTTTATTTTTAAAGATGAAATTAAAAAAGTTGTATTTATAGCAAGTGGTTCTGGAATCTCATCTTTAATGTGTATGATAAGATATAATGTAGATAAAAAATTAGATACTAAAATAACTTTATTGTTGAGCAATAAAACCCCAGAAGATATAATTTTTAGAAAAGATTTAGAAAAATCAAAAAATAAAGGAATTAATATAATAAATACAGTAACAAGATACGATAAAGAAGATTGGGATGGAGAGAAAGGAAGAATAAATCAAGATATGATTAAAAAACATGCTGATTTAGATTCTATATTCTATATTTGTGGGCTACCTCAAATGGTAGATGGAATTAAAAAAGAATTAGAGGCTCTTGGGGTGGATAAAACAAAAATTAAAATTGAGAAGTATTAAACTTTTAAAAATCTAATTAATGTAACTAAATCTTCGTTTCTTATTTCATGATTATATAAAAATTCTAATTTTTCTTTTGCTTTTTTTAAATTCAAATCTTGAATGTCAGTTCTTATTAAATGACTTTCAGTTAACTGATCAAATTTCATTACATCTAATCTATTTATCTGAACTCTTGGTTCATATTCTTCGAAAATTGGAGGAACTTGACCATAAGGTGATTTTTTGAATCTAACTAAGACAATATCTCCAATATTATAAGGGGTTTTTATACCAGGAATAGTTCTATCTCCATACCTTAAAGTTCCATCTAACTCTCCTATCTCTATAGGATTCATAAACTCATTTCCAAACCATAAAGTGTTCATATTAATTAAAAATTGCTTCACTCATTATTTTTTCTAATTCATTTTCAGAAGTAATGTTAGGGTGAACATGATTAAATGCTGGAATAGCTTGATGTAAGACCATTGGAAGTCCATCTTGTGTTTTTAAAATCCCATAAGCTTCAGCAACTCTTAATGTAGTTGTTTTTCCATCTCTAATATTAATATCACTTACAATTACATCTTGAGATAATTGAGTAATATTTTTTTCTGCTTCTGACTCTTCCTTAAATTTATTATCTTTATTTGGTACATTTTCATCGGATTCTTTACTTGCAGTTGCGAATGCAGAAAATTTAGATAAACTTCCTTCTGTTCCTTTATTTGAAACATTGATAACCATATCTGCCCTATTTAATAATTCACCAATTTTATCTTCTCCTCCAAATTTTATATTCTCTTTTAATCCTGGAAAAAAACCTTTCATATGTTCAGCAATTTTATTTGCTTTTGATACAGTTCTATTTAAAATTGTTAGAGATTTAGGATCTTTTTGTAATAAATGATAAACAACAGAAGAAGTTACTCCACCTGCACCTAATATCAAAATATTTTTATTGTAGATTATACCTTTTCCAAATTCTTTTTCTAATCCTTTTACATAGCCTATTCCATCTGTGTTGTGTCCAATCAATCTAGAACCATTTTCTCCTTCTTTTTTAACAATTAAGTTGATAGAACCAATTCTTTCAGCATCTTCACTTAATTCTTCTAAATGTTCTACACTAGAATCTTTAAAACCAGAACCAGCACCTCCGCCTAAATACTTTTTATCTTGTTTAAAAGCTTGAAATATAGTGGGAATGTCTTTAGGGTTAGCAACAACCATGATACTTCTAATATTCAAACCTAAACTTTGATAAGCAGAATTCCACATCCTTGGAGTTCCTGCAGGATAATCATGATCTATTAATGGGACAGTATAACCATCTAAACTATCTAATTCAGAAATTTCAATAGAATTCATTTTAGGTAGCTTAGCTATCTTTACAATATCTTGTTGTATCAATTCTTTTAAACTACTCGCCATGATTCTATCTCTAAAAAATTGATTTTTAAAACTTTCTTTTTTTAAAAAATAAGAAATTAAGAAGCTTTACTTAATGATTTTTCTAAAGCGGTCTTATCAAATCCAATTATTATTTTTCCATCAATTTCTACAACTGGAACGCCCATTTGTCCGGATTTTTCAACCATTTCTTTAGCTGCTTCTTGATCACTAGCTACATTCACTTCAGTATATTTAACATCTTTGTCTTTTAAAAAATCCTTGACTTTTTCACACCATGGACATGTAGGTGTTGAATAAACTTTAATTTTATGTGTCATTTTTTACTTCCATAAAGAATAATTAATATTTTTATGTTATAAACATTTTCTTTTAGTGTTAAATCATATTTTAAGATGACTTACAGAGCATTTTACATCACTATAATCACAAAAAACACAACAACTATCTTTAGCATTGATCATTTTATCACACTTAGAACATTTAAAGAAAGGCATACATTTGTTTTTAGGAATGCCCATACTAGTAATACATTTACACTCAGGACACTTTAAATCAGCCATTTACACCTCTTGTTGATTAATATACGTAAACACTATCTCTAACTCTAGAGTGTTTAGATCTTGAATATTTTGAAGTTCTATAATTATTATATCTAGATTTGTAAGATTTAGTGTAATGTTTAGATCTTGAATATTTTGAAGTTCTATAATTATTATTTTTTGAGTTATAACTACTATATTTAGAGTTTTTATATTTTGAATTATACTTACTATATTTGTTATAATTGCTATATCTAATTCCTTTGTAACTATCTCTTTGTATTATGTTATTATCATGAATATTATAATTATTATTTATAACAATAATAATTTTATGATTTTTTAAATTTTGATCATCATATCTTCCATGTTTATTTGTTGTGTGGAAAGCTTCTACATTTGAAGCTATCAAAATCATAAATACAAACAAAATAAATAATTTTTTCATGTTGTTTAGATAATGATAAAACTTATATTACTTTTGTAAGAATTTTTCATTATATTTTTCTTGTAATTCAGAATTATTCTCTAATGATATATTCAATTTTTGTATATAACCTGCATGATGCTTTGAATAATGGATCTCCATTGTTTGTGCATCTATATTAGGTTCTAATTCATTAAACTCATATCCTAAATCTTCTTGTTTATGTTCTACCATATTATCACCTCCAATAACTAATTTCAATTTAAATGATATTATAAAAATATTACTATTTTCTAATTTTATTTTTAGTTATAAATACAGAGATGATAGTTGTTATAGAAATTAAAATAGAGATTATTATCATTCTTATTACAATGTCATAAAAAAATTGTGTTGGAAATAAAACAATTAAATTATCTATCTCTGGATTTAATTGCCATAGATTATTATCAAAAAGAATTAAATGAAAATTTACAAATAGACTATCGAAATTTGAACTCACGATTAAAAATAATGTAATGATGAAAAATATTGTTAAGATACTACCTAACATTAAAGAATTAAGAAATATGTTAATTTTTTTAGTTTTATAATAATAAATTAAAATTAAAAAAAATAAAATGATTAGTATAAAAAGTAGTTTTATTGAACTATTAATTAAATTTTTAACGTCTTTTAGATGTGTTTTTTCTTTTTGATCAAAAAAATTTGTAGTAAGTTCTTTATCGTTTATAAAATAATTAAATAAGTTATTTACTTCTAATTTAACAATGTCTTTTGAAAAATGATTGTAAATTTCGTTTTTTTCGAATTCTTTTTCATAAAAATCTAAATCAAAAACTACTAACCTAAAACCTATTAAAAATATTAAAAGTGGAATAATTGCAATTATTAAAAAATTAAATTTATTTTCCTTTTTTATTATTTTTTTCTTCATCTTTTTCCAAAATTAAGTTTCCAACATAATTACATTTTTTACATTCATATTTACCAAAATGTCCACCCATATATAACATTATTTTATTAGATTTACATATAGGACATATCTTCATTTTTTATATTTAATTAAATAACCTAAGAAAATTCCAAATATTAATGATCCTAAAATGATCAGATTATTCTTAGAATTATTTTTTCCTTCTACCTCTAAATTGAATTCTGTTCCAACTTTTTTACCATCAACATCAAACTGTACTTTTATTTCATATTCTCCTTCAAAAGGAAAATTATAAGTTAAGGATAAAGCTCCAGAATTATCTTGATATGTATTTGGATTAGAGAACAAAACACTATCCTCATAAGATACTCTTAACCAGGCATCTAAATTTTTTACTCTTTCTCCAGTTGTTCTATTTTCTATATAAAACACTATTGCTGTTGATTTATCTGTCTTTACAACATCATCTATTTTTGCAAATTCTATTCTATAATCTCCAACTTCTTTTCCTTCTCCTTCCAAATGAGCAAAAGTTAGAGGTATAAAAAATAAGAAAATAATGAGATATAATCTCATTCTACTATTAATGTTCCCCTCATACCACCATGTCCACTACCACATTGGACATTACAAAAGAAATTGAATGTTCCTGTTTTATCAGCTACAAATTCTACATTAACTGTTTTTCCAGGTACTAAATCTTTGTTACTAACTCCAAATTCAGGGATAGCAATACCATGGGCAACATCTACACTTTCAATATTTAATTTAACTGTGTCTCCTTTGTTAACTGTTATTGTATCAGGAACAAATTCCCATTGTTTAGCAGTCATAGTAAACTCTTTTACATTACCAGTAGAACCTATGACCTCATTACTTCCACTACTTTCTTCTATTGGCTGTACAATTTGTGTGGGTGCTACACTAGATTCTTGTTGAGTACAAGCACTTATTAGAACTAAACTAAATATTAAAAAAATAAAACTCTTTTTCATAAATTATCACCTCATTATTTCTTTATTTTAAAAGTTTGAATCTATCAATTGTTGGAATACACTAAATGGTTGGGCCCCACTTATTAATTGTCCATTAACTGTGAATCCTGGAGCTCCTCTAACCCCTGCAGCGGAACCATCTCTCAAATCTTGTTCTATAACAGATTTATACTTTCCTGAGCTTAAACATTCTTTAAATTGATCAATATTCATCTCAACTTGAGTAGCATAATCTACTAGATTATTCTCTCTAAAACTAGGTGAATTTTCAAATAATAAATCATGATATTCCCAAAACTTTCCTTGTTCATTAGCACACTCTGCTGCTTCTGCAGCTGTTTGAGCACTAAAATGGATATTTCTTAAAGGAAAATGTTTATAGATAAATTTAACTTTTCCAGTGTTTATATATTGTTGTTCTATTGAAGGAAAAGTTTGTTGAACAAATTTTCCACAAAATGGGCATTCAAAATCAGAATATTCTACAATAGTCACTGGAGCATTAGGATCTCCTTTTACTTTTTCATTAGATTCTATATCAAGATTAAGAGTTGAAGATCCAGTTATTGTGCTTGAATTAGGATCAGAACCTCCAGAAAAAAATTTATAACCAAAAACCACTACAACTATTAGAATAATTGAGATAGCTGAATATTTTAATAAATTACTTCTTCTATCTTGTTTATCTTGAGATTCTATTTTTTGTCTTTCTTCTTCTTCTTTATTATGTCTCTTTAATAATTTTCTTTCATGTTTACTAAGATTAGAATTATCTTGATTATTTTGAGTATGTTCAGATAATGTATCATCTACATTAACTTTTTCTTCGTTATTGTTTTCTTCTTCTTTATACTCATCTTCTTTATGTTCATCTTCTCTATGATTATTTTCTTTATGTTCTTCCATTTTTTATTTTTAAGAAAATCTCAATATATAAATCTTTTCTTATTTGATTAAAATAAAATAAATAAAATTTTATTAAATATTCAGAAATAATTTGAAAATTTGTCAATTTTTGTTATAACACTATATTTTTAATCAAATTTAGCGAAAAAAGAGTAATTTTACATAAAATGTTTATTATACTTGTAAAACTACAAATATCTTATAGTGAATACGAGGTTAATCAATGAATATAAGAACTAGAATCGGAAAAGGAATTTCTAATCTTTTTAATCAAAGAAGTAATGATGAGAGTGGACCAAGAGATGGAATAGAAAACAGATTAGTTGTAGATAAAGACTCAATGAAAAAAGGGAGTATAGAAAGATTAAAGATAAGATTGATTAAGGATATAGGAACTTTAGATAGTATTGATCTTCACACTGCAGAAATAGAGAATAATGCAGAAAGGTATTATGAGGCATTATCAGGTTATGAAGAATTAATAGAATTTTATGTAGATTATATGGGTAGAAGTAAATTAAAAAATTCTAAAATGCCAAAAATAGATGATAAGCCAAGTGAAGAACTTATTCATATCTTAACTGCCTTTTTACAAGTTTTATCTTTAAGGTATGGTCATGCTGAAGAAATAAGAAAAGAAGGGATAGTTAAATCAAATCTTTCAGAATATGAAAAAACAGACTTTGATAAGAAACTACAAAAACTAACTTCAAGTAGAAAATTAGGGTCAGAGTTTATCCAATATCATAAAGATCAAGGAAGAAGATATGCTGAGATGGGATTACATGAAGAACTTGATGCATTAATAAATAAACATAAAAATGTTTATAAAGCATATAGAAATTTAAGTTAAATTAATTATTGTTTTTGAATTCTTTATGAATCTCTACAAATTCTTGATAATTATAGAACTAATGTTTAATATTATAATATTTCATTAATAAAGAACTTAATACAACAGATAATGAACTAAAAGCCATTGCTCCTGCAGCTACCATTGGATTTAATAAAAATCCATAAAATGGATATAAAATTCCAGCAGCTATTGGAATTCCAGCTGAGTTATAAATAAATGCCCAAAATAAATTTTGCTTTATTTTTTTGATGGTATATTTGCTTAAAGAGATAGCATTTACAACATCCCTTAAATCATCTTTAACTAAAATTATTTCTCCAGTTTCTATTGCTATATCTGTTCCTGATCCTATAACTATTCCTAGATTTGATTGTGCTAACATTGGAGCATCATTAATTCCATCCCCAACTGCTCCAACTATTCTTCCCTTATCTTGTAATTTTTTAATTTCATTAGCTTTATTTTGTGGAAGAACTTCAGCTAAAACATTTTTAATATTAAGTTGAGAAGCAATAGCTTGTGCTGTTTTTGTGTTGTCTCCAGTTATTATCATAACTTCTTTGTTTAAATTGATTAAAGAATTAACAGCCTCTTTTGATTCTTCTTTTAGTGTATCCATCACAGCTATTAATCCAATAACTTTTTTGTTAATGGCTAAGATCATAACAGTTTTCCCTTCACCTTCTAACAATAAAAGTTTTTTTTCTACTTCTTCAAAATTAATTTTATTATCAAACATCAATCTTTTATTACCAAATAATATTGTTTTACTTAAATAACGAGCTTGTATTCCTTTTCCAGGGAATACTTTAAAGGAATGAGCTCTTGGAATCCTTATTTTTTCACTTAAAGCTTTGTTAATAATAGCTTCTGCTAAAGGATGTTCAGAACCTTTTTCAACTATAGCTGCTAATTTCAAAATATTTTGATTTTTTATTTTTATTATATCTGTAACTTCAGGCTTGCCTTTTGTTAATGTTCCAGTTTTGTCTAAGATTATAGTATCAATTTTATGTGCTTTCTCAAGAGCTTCTGCATTTTTTATTAAAATTCCATTCTCTGCACCTTTACCAGTTCCAACCATTATTGCAGTAGGGGTTGCTAATCCTAAAGCGCAAGGACATGCTATTATTAATACTGCAACAAAATTTAACATAGCAAAAATAAATTTAGGATCAGGACCAAATACAATCCATACAATAAAAGTAACAATTGCGATTATTAATACACTTGGAACAAAGATACTTGAGACTTTATCTGCTAATCTTTGTATAGGTGCTTTCGAACCTTGAGCTTCTTCAACTAATTTTATTATTTGTGATAAAACTGTGTCTTTACCTATTTTAGTTGTTCTTATTTTTAACAATCCATCTTTGTTTATTGTTGATCCAATAACCTTAGAATTTTTAGATTTTTCTACAGGAATAGATTCTCCAGAGATCATAGATTCATCTACTGAAGAATGTCCTTCTAAAACTATTCCATCTGTAGGAATTTTTTCTCCAGGTTTTACTAATAAAATATCTTTAATTTTAACATTTTCTAAATTAATAATTAATTCTTTATTATTTCTTATTATTGTAGCTGTTTTAGGTTTTAATCCAATTAATTTTTTTATTGAATCGGAAGTATGACTTTTAGCTCTAGACTCTAAATATCTTCCTAAGATAATTAATGTTATAATCATGGCAGAAGTATCATAATAAACAGAAGCTGCAACCCCTGCTCTATTTATTATTGAAGGGATAAAAGTTGCAATTAAACTATAGATGTATGCAGCAGAAGTCCCCATAGCTATTAATGTGTTCATATCAGAAGTTTTATTTTTTAATGCAATCCAAAATCCTTTATAGAATTGCCAACCAACATAAAATTGAACTGGGGTTGTTAATAAAAATAATATAATAAACATTATTTGTTGAGGGATTTGATTTATTAAAATAAAAGAAGTATTGAATGTCCCAATGAATATTAATACAGTTAAAATTAAACTAATAATAAGTTTTTTTCTTAATTCATTAACTTCTTTATTTTTTGTTTGTTCTATCTCTTCTTCTTTTACAACTTCATAACCTAAACTTTTTACTACTTCATTTATTTTATCTTCAGAAATATTTTCATTAAAATCTATTGAAGCTTTTTCAGTTGCATAGTTAACTACAACTTTATTCACTCCTTCAATATTAGAAAGAGCTTTTTCAATACTTAAAGCACAAGAAGCACAATGCATCCCTCTAATTTTGAAGTCTTTTTTCACATTATTAATAATAAATAAGTCTAAATAAATTTATTGTATCCTCTTCTAATAGTTATTCAATTTAAGTGGTTAACAATCTATTTAAAGAAAAAAATAATAATTATCAAGAAATGGCAGATCCACTTATAGGTATTCATGCTGCAGTTGGCGAGATAGGGGTATTAGCATTTCTATGGGTTTTTGTTGAATTGATTAATCCAAGTAAAGAAAGAATAAAAAGAGCTAAGATAATAGCTTTAATTGGTGTTATATTTTTATTTGCTTCTTGGTTTGTAGGTGGTTATTATTATGTGGATGTTTATGGTAGTGAAGTCAAACCTTTAATTAAAGAAGGTCCAGCACCCTGGGCACATAGTGTTATAACAGAAACAAAAGAACATGTATTTTTATTCTTGCCATTTTTATCACTTTTAACATTAGGGATGATTCATAAATATGAAAAAGATTTAATTAAAAATAAAGATGCAAAATTTTCTTTGTTATTATTATCAGGATTGGTTGTTTTAATTGGATTGTCTATGGCTGGAATGGGCTACTTAATATCAACAGGATTTAGGGTTGCTCTGGAGGCTGCAGTATGAACATTAATGTTAAATCTCTTACACAATCAACAACTTGGACTATTATTTTAATAACTATTCTTACTATTTGGAGTGAGCTCTCAAAACCATTTAAAGGATTTTTAACAAATTTTAGTGGGCATCATTGGGTTACAAAAGGGATATTTTCTTTAGTTTTTTTTATAATTTTATATTTTATATTATCAAAAATTTATGAAGATTCTTTAGATGTTAAAAAAGAAACTTATTATGTTGTTGGGGCAACAATCCTAGGAGGGTTGATTATCTTTATATTTTTTGTAGAACATTTCTTTTCATAATTTTTTTAGTAAGTATAAAACAATTAAGAACATGATTACTATTAATACATCTAAGACAACACAAAATAAACATATAGTATACAAAATAAATAATTCTACATAAACTAAATATGCAGAGAATAGAATGGAGAATATTAAGATAGATAATAAAATTAACAATATATTATGATTGGCCAACTCTAATTTAAGCAAATTTAATTTCTTATCTTTAATTAGAAAATATGTTAAGAATAACATAAAAACAAATGTTAACGATCCTAGTAATGCCACTGGAATTCCAAATAATTCTGAATACTCACTTTGGTTTACTGTATGACAGTCAAATGTTTCTGAGATATCACAAAAACCTTCTCCAGCATCATCATAATGTAGAGTAATTAAATATGAAGAGGTTGCTATAGCTAATAATTCTAATAACACTAAAAAATACAATAACTTTTGTTTTAAATTATCCATTTTATTCTAAAAATTTATATTTTTTTACTAAATTTGTTTTATTCCACCACTTTCCTAAACTTAGATAATAAGTTGAGTTAGAAAAAGTAAATAAGATTAATAATAATGCATAAATGATATGTTCATCTAATATCGGGTTATGTTCTGGAAGAATAAATCCTGCTGTATACATTAATAACATCATTAATGCTCCTGAATATCCTGCAATTTTTACCCCCACTCCT
The DNA here is from genome assembly GCA_964444465.1 of Candidatus Woesearchaeota archaeon. Lineage (GTDB taxonomy): Archaea > Nanobdellota > Nanobdellia > SCGC-AAA011-G17 > JACPNG01 > JACPNE01. The sequence continues at coordinate 14,061 of CAYUGZ010000014.1, forward strand.
AATATCAAAGCTAATCCAATTAACAATAATCCTAACATAAATAACCAATCTACAACAGCATTTCCAGCTAAACTTTTGTATAATTCCATAAATGGACCTTTAGTTCCAAAATTTAAAAATCCAAATGTTGGAGATCCACCTAGTAACCAGGCATCTTCTGCTTTAGTTGCAAATCCTAATCCAAATAATTTGTCTATAAAACCCCATAAGAAAATCCAACCTAATCCTATCCTTAATAATGATAGAATACACTCTTTTTTTTTATAACTCATGATTAAATTATATGATAATGTGATATATAAATATTATTAATTTTTTAATAACTAAATAAGTGTAATTTTCGAAATGATTATAAATTAATCAATATTGGTGAAAGTAAGGTTGTTAAATGTTACTTAAAAGAAACTAATGAAGAATGAAATCAATAAGTATATTAGGATCTACTGGAAGTATTGGAACACAAACATTAGATGTTATTCGAAATAATAAGGATAAATTTAAAGTTGTTGGTTTGGCAGCTAATAATGAGATAGAAATTCTTAAGCAACAAATTAAGGAATTTAACCCAATCAAAGTTGCTGTATTTGATGAAAAGAAAGCTGAAGAATTAAGGAAACAGATAGATATAGAAGTTTTTTCAGACAAAGAAGCACTTGATAAAATAGCGACTTTGAAAGAAGCAGATACAATTGTAATAAGTGTTGTTGGTTCTATTGGAGTTGTGCCTACACTAAAAGCAATACAAGCTAAAAAGAACATTGCTCTTGCAAATAAAGAAACATTAGTTACTGCAGGAAAGATTATAATGGAAGAGGTAAAGAAAAATAATGTTAATATTATGCCTATTGATTCAGAACATTCTGCTTTATTCCAATGTCTTCTTGGTGGAAAAAAAGAGAATATTCAAAGATTAATTTTAACTTGCTCAGGGGGCTCATTCAGGAACAAAACAAAAGATGAACTTAAAGAAGTTACTATTAAAGAAGCATTGAACCATCCAACATGGGAGATGGGTGAGAAAATAACAATTGATTCTGCTACATTAATGAACAAAGGCTTTGAAGTAATAGAAGCTCACCACCTCTATGGAATTCCTTATGAAAAAATTGATGTGATCATACATCCTCAATCAATAATCCACTCAATGGTAGAATATATTGATGGTTCAATAATAGCGCAATTTGCCATCAGTGATATGAGAATTCCTATACAATATGCTTTAACTTATCCAGAAAGATTAAAAAATAAGCTTCCAAAACTTTGCTTTGAAAAATATAATAAATTAACTTTTGATAAACCCAATATTGAGAAGTTTCCTTGTTTAAAGTATGCATTTGATGCAGGAAAGATAGGGGGAACTATGCCTGCTGTGCTTAATGCAGCTAATGAAATGGCAGTAAGGGAATTTCTTGTAGGAAAAATAAAATTTTTACAAATAGCTGAAACAATAAAGAAAGCAATGGAAAATCATAAAATTATAAAGAATCCAAATATTAATGAGATAATTAAAGCTGATGAATGGGCAAGGAAGTTTGTTGAAGAAGATTTAATTATAATTTAAATAATTTAGATTAAAAATTCAATTCTTGATTTGATTACTAATTAATCTTAACTGCGGTCCCATATGCAAGCATTTCAGAAGCTCCAGCCATCACCATGGATGTTGTAAATCTAACACCAATAACTGCATCTGCTTTTAGATCCAATGCTTCATTAACCATCCTATTATATGCTTCATCTCTTGAATTTTTTGTCATTTCAGTATAGGTTTTGACTTCTCCACCAACAATATTCTTTAATCCAGCTCCAATATCTCTTCCAATATTTCTTGCTCTTACGGTGTTACCTTTGACAACTCCAAGGATTTTAATGATTTTTTTTCCAGAAATTTCATTTCCAGTTGTAACGATTATATCTGCCATTTTATTTCCTCCATTTTTATTTAGTTTTTATTTTTTCAATATTATCTTCTTTTTTATTAAAAAGAATGAAAATTCCAATAATAAAGATAGGAATGCCATAAATTAATACAGAATATTGATAAAAACCAATTATTGTTAAAACTGATCCTAAAATAATTGTGAGAATTCCTGTTATTGTTCTGCTTAGGGTATTCATAATAATTTAGTAGAACAATTAGGTTATAAATCTTTGGAGCAAAAAATCAAAGTAACTAGAAATTTAAAATTAAGAATTCAATTCTTGATCTATTAAAGTTTTAAAAGCTGAATAATGTTGTGCTCCAACTAATTTATTTCCGTTGATAAAATATGTTGGTGTACCAGTCACACCATAACTTTGTCCTTCACTAAAATCATTTTGAACTTCTGAAGTTTTTTCTCTGGAATCTAAACAACCATCAAAAGTAGTTGAATCTAATCCTAATTGAGACGCATATCCCTTTAAATTATCAACTGAAAGAGATTGTTGATTATTAAAAATTAAATCATGCATCTCCCAATATTTATCTTGGTCTCCTGCACATTCAGCTGCTTCTGCTGACTTTTGTGCATCTGGATGAAAACTTAATGGATAATCTCTATACACAAACTTAACTTTTCCTGTATCAATATATTCAGATTTTAATTGAGGAAAAGTATCGTCAAATGCTCTTTTACAAAATGGACATTGATAATCTTCAAATGAAACTACAACCACAGGAGCATTTTCATCACCTAAAAATGGATCACCATCTTCATTTACTTGTATAGGTCCAGAAGGTGCTACTACAGTAGGAGCAGCTGGAGCTGATCCTCCACTTGGAATTCCACAACCACCTGCACTAGGAATATTTGCTGCAGTACTTCCTGTTGTAGTTGTTTCTCTATTTCCTAATTCTTCTTCAATAATTTGTTCAAAAGAACTAAATGGTTGGGCTCCTGAAACTAATCTTCCGTTAATCAAAAATCCTGGAGTGCCAGTTATTCCTTTAGATTGTCCTTCACTAAACTCTTTTTGAACCTTATCTAAATATTTCTTTGATTCAAAACATTCATTAAATTGATCAACATCTAATCCAAGTTGTTCAGCCCATGTTGAATATATTGAAGAACTTAATTGTCCTTGGTTATCAAATATTAAATCATGATACTCCCAAAACTTCCCTTGTTCATTAGCACATTCAGAAGCTAAAGATGCTGGTTCTGCTTCAGAATGAAAACTTAATGGATAATGTTTATACACAAATTTAACTTTTCCTGTATCAACATAAGTTGATTGTATTTGAGATAAAGTTTGATCGTAAAATTTTTTACAAAATGGACATTGAAAATCAGAGTATTCTACTATAACAACTTTTGCAGTGTCATCTCCTTTACTTGGAGAATCTTTAACATCTACATTAGCTCTTACAACCTCTCCACCTTCATGGCCACCCATTGAAGGTTCAGCTGCAGGTTGAACATTAAATTCTTCTAATTCTATTCCTTGTGGAAAAAATAAACTACCATCTTTTGTTACATAAGCATCAACTTGTTGTCCTGCTATATCTAAATCTAATTTATACAAACCATTTTCTTCACTAAGTTCATTTAATAAAGCTACAGCTTGTCCTTGTAACAATTCATCATTAACAAAATTGATAACATTATTAGCTATCTCCTCTTTAGAACCGCTTGCTAAATTTAAATCTAAAGAATTAAATCCATTTGTAAATAAAGAAACAACTAATAACAATCCTAAAACTATAGTTACAATCTGCCAAGAATTATCTTTAAGATACCTCATTTTGTGACGCATTTCAAATTAGTAAAATATATTGTTTATAAAGTTTCTCATGTTTCATTAAAATCTTTTTTAATTAAAGTAAATCTATAAATACTCTTAATTGATTTTATTATTATGTTTGTAAACAATATTAATCCTACCTTATTTCAGTTAGGACCTTTTCAGATAAGATATTATGGATTGATATTTGTTTTAGGTTTTATAATAGCATATTATATGATCTCTTATTTAATAAAAAAGAGAGAAATAAATTTAACTAAAGATGATTTAAGTGATTTTATATTCTACTTAATTATTGGGGTAGTAGTAGGGGCAAGAACTGGACATGTATTAGCTAATTTTAAATTTTATTCTAATAATTTATTACAAATATTTGCTTTATGGAATGGTGGTTTAGCATTTCATGGAGGATTAATTGGAATATTAATTGTAAGTTATTATTTTATAAAAAAGAAAAATATTGATTTTTATGATATAGCAGATATTATAGTTATTCCAGCCACTCTAGCATTAGGGTTTGGAAGGATTGGGAATTTTCTTAACGGAGAGTTATATGGGAAGATAACAAATGTTCCTTGGGCTGTAAAATTTCAAAATGCAGAAGGATTTAGACATCCAACACAAATTTATGAATCATTTAAAAATTTCTTTATATTTTTTACTTTATGGAGTCTAAAAAATAAAGAACTTCCAAAAGGATTTTTATTTTGGTTGTTCATAACACTATATGGGTTGTTTAGATTTGTAATAGAATCATATAGGGAACCAATAAGTGCATTAGGATTTATAATATTTAATTTAACAATAACTCAATTGTTTAATATACTAATGTTAATAACAGGATTGGTAATGTTATATAAATTAAAGAAAAATGATAGAAAAATATAAAGCAGTTATATTCGATTTTGATGGAACTATAGTTGATACAGAAAGAATTAAATTAAAATCAATGAAGATTCTATTAAAAGATTATAATATAGATTTTAAGAAAGATCCTAGATTATTAGGGATGTCAAGTATAGATTATTTTAATATGTTAAAATCTAAATATAATTTAAATTCAGATTTTGATAAAATGGCAGAAAAAAGAGAAAAGATACTAGAAGATTTATTTGCTAAAGAAGAAATAAAAATTCTTCCTGGATTTTTAAGATTAGTAAAATCATTAAAGAAAAATAATATTAAGATTGGATTAGCAACTTCTGCTTCAAAAAAATTCCTTATATTTATATTAAATAAAATAGAGATAAAAAAATACTTTAATGTTATCCATTGTGGAGATGATGTTGAACATAGTAAACCAAATCCAGAAATCTTTTTGATGACAGCTAAAGATCTAGATATTGCTCCAAAAGACTGTGTTGTAATAGAAGATTCAATTAATGGTGTTAAAGCAGGCAAAGCAGCTGGTATGGATGTTATTGCTGTAACAAATACTTTTTCTAAAAAACATTTAACAGAAGCAGATATAACATTAAATAGTTTAGAAGAAATTAATGTATAATAAGTTTTATAAGGAAAAAATAATCTAATTTATTTTATGGGGGCGTAGTTTAACCTGGCTAGAGCAGTCGGCTCCAGACCGACAAATCCAGGTTCGAATCCTGGCGTCCCCATTTTCTATATATAATAATAGTTATAAGTTACTACCGCAAGGTTTATAAATAAGAATCTAACTTCAAAGTAGTAATCAAATATAGTGAGGTAATTTATAATGATATCAAGAAGAAGATTTTTAGAAGTTGGCTCTAAAGGAGCGTTAGGTTTAGGTGTTTTTGGAGTAAGTTCATTAATACCAAGAACAAGTTCCGCAGATTATGATAAATCAATTGGAGTTATTGAAGGTATGA
>CAYUGZ010000015.1:0-17346 GCA_964444465.1 Candidatus Woesearchaeota archaeon
GTTGTAGAAACAACTCTTTGTTCTTGTCCATCATACAATTGAGTTTCTTCTGTTTCTTCACTTAAGATAGTTGGTTCTGAGCTAACACTAACAATTTTTTCTTGATCTTCTTCAATAAATTCTTCTTTAGGTTCTTCAGAAGATTCTTCAACTAAATCATCGATAGTTTCTTCTGCTTTATCCTCAATGTTTTCTTTTTCCTTTGCCATTTTTAGCTTTTATATCTAAGAATTAGAGACTTATAAATATTCTCACCAACTTAACATACCATGGGCTTTTTTATAGATATCATATAAAAGAAAAACATCTCTAGCTGCATTTCCAGCTGCTTTATTCTTAAGTTGAGAGTCTATATAATCTGGAGACAATTCTACTTTTAATAAATCTTTAAATGCTTGAGAAACTTCTTTAATTGGAGTTGTTAATTCTTTAGTTGTTCTAAGTACAGATTTTATTAGTGGGGTGGGTTTTGGTTTAGGCTCCTCCTTTTTTTCTTCTTTTAAAAATTCTTCTAAATCATCGTGAATCTCTCTTAAAGCAGTTCCAGCAATCTCATCTACTAATTCTATTCCTTCAAATAACTCTTGATCTTTCAAATATTTCAGATCTTCTTCTTTAAAAACATAAGATGTAAACTTAATTTCAGATCTTCCACCTTGGGTGTATTGCATTCCAGCTTGTGTTTGTCTAACTGAATGAGGAATGCTTCTAAACATAATATCTACTTCTATACAAGCATAATATTTTGAGTCTGATTTAGCTTTTTCAGGAACATCTCCAGAGTCTATCATACTTTGTAATCTTACTAATCTCTTACCAAATATAGTTAGATGTATCTCCATATTATTAAAAACAGAAACAATATGTGGGCTATGAAAATCTTTCATTCCTAATTTTTGTGCAGCTATTAGATAAGGCTTGGTCCAATCTGCATATAATTTTAATGCACTAACTTGAGATTTTAAATAACTTCTTTCTATATTAAATCTTTTTCTTAACTCTACCTCAGAATATTCTTTCCATTTATTGAATTCTTCTAATCTTGGTTTTAATACTCTTTTTACTCTATCATTCAAATCCATTGTGTCAACTTGTTTAGAATTTTTTGCATAAAGAAATGCATCTCTTACTGTAACAAAATTTAATTGTTGAGCCATTGAATGGATAGCCCCTCTTCCTCTCTTGATATCTACATTATCTAGCCAAGTTTGTTTTAATCCAAGATCCGCTGTTTTTCTAACTTCTTCATCTCCAGATTTTAAATTATTGTAATTTTCTAACCTCATTTTAAATTCTTTTAAGTCATAGATCAAATTGATTATACTTCTAACAACAGTATTAATTGTGCCCATCATCTTCATTGCTTGTTCTTGCATTCTAGTTCCTCTAGAACCAACATCCCCAAAAAAAGCAGACCCAACAGATGCCTCAAAATCTTCTTTAGTTTTATCTACATCATAATCAATTCCTGCTAAAGGTTTATTTCTTAGAAAATCTAAAAGCCAAAAATAAACAGGCTCTAATCCTTCTGCAACTGAGTCATAACCCATGAAGTATTGTGCACTTTTATTTTTACTTTTTATTTCATTAATTAATAACTCTCTTACTTGTCTTTTTTTATTGGCTTCTTTTACTTTATTTAATAATATTTTTAAGAAAGAAATTTTATCTTTTATATTTTCTAGATCTTTTTTGATTCCATCTATTGATTTTTCTTCTATCTTTTCTTCTTGTTTTTCTGTTGAGAATAATTGTGAAAAAAGATTATTATTAGCCATATAATCTTAATGTTATCATCTCTTATAAAGGTTTTTTTGTTACCGAAGAATTTATTAATTAATTTAGTAATTTATAAGTATGATAACTAGGGGAAAGCATGATATGATGTCTAGTTCAGGCATCAAGATTCATCAAAAAGGAATCTATGACTTAAAAGATTTAGTAAAATCAATGAAAAATTATCTTGAAGAAAGACAATATACTGTTCAATTATCAACCCAAAGCAAAAATAAAGATAAAGGATATGAAGTTCTTGTTGGTTTTAAATCTGAAAGAGATATGGATGATTATTCAAGGTTTCATATCAATGTTTCTATATTAATCATAGAGATGGAAAAAGTCAAAATAAAAAATAAAAATTTAGATAGAGGTGATATGGATATAAATTTTAAAGCTAATATTTTTTTAGATTATAAAAATAGATGGAACAAAAATTTTATTTCAAGATTTTTAAATTTGATTTATAATAACTATATTATCAAAGATAAGATCAAAGGAGATTATGAAAGAAAAATATATCTTGATTTAATAAACTTACATAATTTAGTTAAAGAAAAACTTGGATTGTATCTTCATGTTTATGGCAATTAAAAAAGAGGAATTATGATAAAAAATATAACTGTAGCCCCTAGAACTAGAGTTAGACATGTGGGAATGTTAGATGTAGCTGAATTTTATAGATGGATACAACTATGGCTTGATTTTAATGGTTATTGGGCTAACACTAATGAAGTTCAGTATATAGAGACTATGCTTCCTGATGGAAGTAAAAAAATAGAGTTTAATTGGGAATGTAGAAAAAAGAGAAGTGATGATTTTACTTATTTAATAACTTTAGAGGCGATCTATGTTGGTGTTAAAAATGTTGAGATACAAAAAGATGAGAAAAAAATAAAAATTCAAAAAGGAGATTTTGATATGAATTTTTCTGCAATATTAGAAAAAAAACTTCCAGATAATTTTCCCTATTTTATTGAACTTTATGAAAGATTTATAATAAGAAAAAGGATTGAAGAATATAAATTAGATTTGTATGGCAAATTTTATAGTCTAATCGAAGAAACTAAAGAATTTTTAGATGTTTATGTTTAACGAAAACATTAAAAATAAAATGTTATTGATAATACCATGGCAGAGATAGATTATGTTATTCCAGCTATAAAAATAGAACAAAAAGCAACTTTTAATTTTGCAGATTTGTATAAATTATTAAAGTCTTGGTTTGATCTTCATAATTATGATTTCTTTGAAAAAGAGTACATTGATATTTTGAAAGAAGGTGGAGAAAAAAGTGATTCTATCAAATGGGAAGCAGAAAGAAAAATTGATGATTATATTAAATTTCATATAGAGATTAGACTTAAATTAGGTGACGTTGTAAATGTACAAACTAAAGAAGCTATGGCTTGTAAAGGGGTTTGTAGCTTAAAATTTGAAGCTTTTATTCAAAAAGATTATGAAGATCAATGGGAAAGAAATTTTTTCTTAAAATTTTCTAGATCTTTATATGATCATTTTATTTTAAAATCTAAATATGATAGATATGCAGATGAATTAAAAAAAGAAACTTATGAAGTTTTTAATCAAGCTAAATCATTCTTGAATATGAGAGGGGATAGATGATTTGGCCTTTTAGTCTACTTAAAAGAAAAGAAGAACAAGTTATTGAAGAATCAACAGAACAGCCTTATTATGGTGGAGAAGGTTATTATGAGAGAGATATGGAGATAGTTATTGGCAAGTTAGATTTGGTTAATTCAAGATTAGAAAATATTAATGGTAGATTAGAAAGAATTGAAGAATTTATTAGAACAATTAAATGAAATCTTATATTTTAATTTTTTTTATAGTTATTCTAGATCAATTAACTAAATTTTATTCCAAAAATATAAACTTAGATTTTAAATTATTTTTATTAAGGTATGTTGAAAATACAGGGGCCTCATTTGGAATTTTACAAGGATATCGAATTTTTTTAATTTTTATCTCCATAATTGTTATGATCATATTAATCTATTATATGTTTACTATAAAAAATAAATATGCTATTTATGCATTTAGTTTTATTTTAGGTGGGACAATAGGAAATTTAATTGATAGAATATTTTTAGGATATGTTATAGATTTTATAGATTTTAGATTTTGGCCTTCTTTTAATGTTGCAGATTCGTTCATTACAATTGGTGCTTTAATTCTTGTATATCTGTTAATAACTAAAAAAATAGATTAGTTTTATTAACCAATGTATTATTCTTTAATTATGAAAGGAATAAAAATTAATAGAATAAATTCAGTAAATCCTGGAGATCCATTTAAACAAACTATTGAATTATTTAAAGGAGAAGAAGGAAGACAAGTTACTGTAAATTTTAGAGATGAAGATTCACCACACAAATCTCACTATCATGAAGGAATAGATCCATCAAAAGATCCAGAAAAATTATGTATATTAGAAGGAAAAGTAAAACTACTTGCAGAAAATGAACATGGTGAGAGATTAGAATTGATTATTGGTATAGGGGAGGATAAGGGAAGTAGGCATGTTACAGAGATAACTATTGATAAAGGAGTTAAACATGATGTTGTTTATTTATCTAAATGTATAATCTTAGAGTATAGGTCTACAATATTTAATCCCGATAAATCAGATATGCATTACTAAAATTATTTTTTAATTCTTCTATCTTTAGAGATCATATTTTGTATATTTCCTTGTTTAAAATATCCCGATCCAAAATAATCATTTTTTGATTTTATTATAACAAATCCATCTAATTTTTTAGTAGTTGAAATATCATTACCTCTAACCCATAAATTAATTTCTTTTTCATTAACATCTAAAACATTTTTTTTAGCTAATTTTCCTATCAATTGAGATCCTTCTATACTTAATCTTATCCCATTTGGATGAATCTTAGCAAAATACAACCCAAAAGAATTAACTCTTAGCTTTTCAATATCGATTTTAGAAAAATCTTTACTTAAAATAAAAACTTTATTATCATTATTCTTTAAGAATACATAATCTAAATCTAGCTTATCTATATTATATTGTTCTTTTATTACATCAACTATCTTTTTCTTCTCTTTATTATTTAATATTTTTAAAGCCATATTACTAAATATTCAAATGAAGTCCTTTATTAGAACTATAACTTTAATATTTTAAAATTAATAAAAATTATTAAAGAATTGATTACTCTTGTTCTTCGGTTTCTTCGCCAAATTCTTCTTTAGGTTCTTCTGATTCCTCTTGAGATTCTTCCTGTTCCTCTTGAGAGTCCTCTTGTTCTTCACCATCTGGATTTGGTTCTTCTTTTCCGATTATTTGTACGTTTTGAGCTTGTTTTCCTCTGTCACTTTGCGCAGGATCAAAAGATACTCTATCATTCTCGTTTACGTTTGTATCTTTTGGCAAGGCACTAAAATGTACAAAATAGTCTTCTCCATCGTCTCCTTTGACGAATCCATATCCTTTTTTGGTGTTAAACCACTTTACTATTCCTTCCATATTTCCTCCACTAAAATAAGTTATTCTTTATTTTAGAGTTTAATTGCTTAAAAAATGTAGAATTAACTCTTTTTAAATCTTTAGTTTGTCATATCTATTAACTTAAATTCTGTTTGGTTAGAACTAATTAGTTTAACTAATCAAAATCTTTTACTGGAAAATCATTTGGAACTAAATTAGAAGGAAAAGCCTTTAATGTTCCATCATCAATTCTACTAATCTGATCTGGAGAACCCAATTTTTTATATTGTTCATATGTTATCTCTTCAGATTGTTTCTTATCTTGAGACATGTATACCAACCCAGAAATGACATTTTTATCATCAATAATCCCTTCTTCATTAGCAATGTTTAATGCTATTTTTGATTTTTTACCTAAAGAGTCATTTCCATTTAGTAAAACATATTCTAATCTCATGATAGAGGTTGATTTATTCATAATGGTTAGATAAGTAGTTGATTTATAATGCTTACCATCTGCTACTACTTTATGATAATAGTTTTATCTAAAAATTAGAATTAAGAGGATATCTCAATTACTTTAATCTTAAAATTTAATGTTTTACCAGCTAAAGGATGATTTAAGTCTATTTCAACTTCTTTATCATCAACTTTTGTTATTTTTGCTGGAAGTTGGTTTCCATCTTGTGATTTTATTAATAATGTCATGCCTTCTTTAGGTTCTTGATCTTTAGGAAGTTGTTCTCTTGGGAATTTTTTAACTAATTCCTTCTTAGGATCACCATAAGCCTCTGAAGATTTCAATTTAATGGTTTTTTCTTCCCCTTTTTCCATTCCAATAACACCTTCATCAAATCCTTTGATTAATTGTCCAGAACCTACTTCAAATTCTAAAGGATGAGAATGGTCTCCATGAGTTGAACTATCAAATACAGTTCCATCTTCCAATGTTCCTTCATAATCTACTTTTATTTTATCTCCTTTCTTAACTGGCATTTTTTAACTCCTTACAATAATCTCTAAAATTGATTTTATTTAAGTCTTTTGGTGTTTATGCTACTCTTGCTTCAATATTCCTTAATCTTTCAAGAATATATTCTTTTTCAAGATCATGTTTTACTTCTCCTTCAAAGGAGGCATTAAGGAATGGTCCAGAAGGTTCATAGGTATATCCTCTATATAACCCAAAATAAACAGTACGTCCAGGTTGTATCTCAAATCTAGAGCCTATTGGAACAGTATATCTTAAAACCTCTCCTTTCTTTTCTCTATAAAAAACAAATTGGTCATCACTATCCATTCCAAAGAAAGTAGCTTTAATTAATAAACGACCCTTAGCATTTTCTCCATTAGAAGCTAATGGATATTCTTCTCTATATTTTAAGTTTAGTGAGCTTGCCACTTATCGTTTTATTATGCTAACTTTATAAATATAATTGGATTCTTACCAACATGTTTAAATACATAATTCTTATATCGATATTATGAACAAAATCATCTTAAAATATGCTCTACAAAACGCTATAAGATATGATGGAAAAGCAAGTGTAGGGGCAGTAATTGGAAAGGTTTTTTCCGAAACTAAAGATTTAGATAAGAAGAAAGTAGCTTTAGAGACTAAAAAAATTGTAGATGATATTAATAAATTAAGTTTAGAAGAACAAAAAGAAAAATTAAAAAAAATAGATCCTAAATTATTAGAAAAGAAAGTAGAAAAAAGAGGATTATTTGATTCTTATGATATTAAAGGAAAAGTAATAACTGCATTTCCTCCTGAACCAAGTAAATATATGCATTTAGGTCAGGTAAAAGCTTTAATGTTAAATTATGAGTTAGCTAGATTAAATAAAGGAAAATTTATTTTTAGATTTGAAGATACCAATCCTAGTTTAGTTGAAGAAAAATTTTATGATAAATATTTAGATAATTTAGAATGGTTACAGATTAAGCCATCTAAAATTACTTATGCTTCTTCTAATATGGATAAATTCTATAAATTAGCTGAAAAATTAATTAAAGAAGAGAAAGCTTATGTTTGTAAACATTCTTTAGAAGACATTAGAGAATCTAGATCTAAAGGTAAAGAATGTGGTGATAGAGATAATAATTCTAAAGAAAATTTAAAATTATGGAAAGATATGTTTGAAGGAAAAAAATATGTTCTAAGGTTAAAGATAGACCTAAAACATCAAAATTCCACTATGAGGGATCCAACTATTTTTAGAGTAATAAAAGAAAAACATCCTAAACTTGAGAAAAAATATATTGTTTGGCCAACTTATGATCTTGAAAACTCAGTTATGGATGCTCTAGAAGGAGTAACTCATAGATTTAGAACTAAAGAATTTGAATTAAGAAATGAGTTGCATAGATTTATACAAAAAAATTTAGGATTTAAAGAAACTCAAATGTATGAATTAGCAAGATTTAATCTTAAAGGAGTTTCTAGTTCTGGGAGAGTAATTAGAGAAAAAATAGAAAGTAAAGAGTTGATTGGTTGGGATGATCCAAGTTTGATAACTGTAGTAGCTTTAAGAAGAAGAGGTTTTAAACCAGATGCTTTAAAGAATTTTGTTTTGTCTACAGGAATCTCTAAATCTGAATCAGAATTAGATTGGGGAGACTTAATAATGCATAACAAAAGATTATTAGAGAAAGAAGCTAAAAGATATCTATTTGTTGAAGATCCTATAAAAATAAAAATAAAAAATTCTCCTAAATTAGAAATTAAAGTTTATTTCCACCCAGATAATAAAAAATTAGGATTTAGAAAGTTTAAAGTTAATAATGAGTTTTATATTAAAGATAAAATACAAAAAAATAAGAATTATAGATTAATGCATTTATTTAATTTTAAGAATAATGAATTTTTATCAAAAGATTTAGATCAAAAACTAAAAGCTCAATTGATACATTGGTTGCCTTATTCTAAAGATTTAGTTAATATAGAAGTTTTGATGCCAGATAAAACAATAATCAAAGGATTAGCTGAAAAAGATATTAAAAAATTAAAAGTTGATGAAGTTGTGCAATTTGTTAGATTTGGATTTGTTAGATTAGATTCTAAGAAAAAAGATAGATTAGTATTTTGGTATAGTCATGGATAATTTTTAGTTAATAGTCTTTAATTTCTTAGAGAAGAAGCAATAAAAAAGAATTTATTAAAATAAGGTAATAAGTGATAAATTAGCAAAAACTTTATATATCATTTGATTTAATAGTAACAATAATATACTATACTAAAGTGATAAAATGGTGTTAGAGGTACTAAATCAATTAGCTAGTTATCAAGGTTTCATATATTCTATATTATTTTTAATAGCTGTATTATTTTGGTTTAATCTAAAGAATCAAGGTAAGGAAGATTTGTTTAAACTTAAAAATATTGTAACTTTCTCTATGTTATTAGGATTAGTTTTTATTGTAAGAGCATTTGCTTTTTTCCCTAGTTTAGATGTAGTAAGAGTACCATTACAATCTAGCTTGCAATTTATGATATTGTTAGGATTGGTTGCTTTTACAAGTAGAGAATTTAAGATAAATAGTAATCAAAGAAAATTACAAGTAGAAGGATTGTTAGACATAAGTGTAGATAATCCAATGAAAGATGAGATAGATAGACAGATAATAATGCCTGAAATAAGAAGATTAGAAAGAGAAAAAAAATCATTAGAGAAAGAAAGAACAAAAATGAGAGTTGAAAAAAAAGTTATAGATGAAAGTAGTAAAAAATTAAATACAAGATTAGAAAAGATAAAAGAAGAAAGAAAATCATTTAGGGATAGAGAAAGAGGATTGAGTAAAGAAAGATTATCATTAGAACAAAAGAAAGAAGCAGCAGATGTCCAAGAATCAAAAATAAAATCTGAAAGAAAGAAACTAGATAGAGAAGAAAAGAACATTAGACCTAGATTAGATAGTTTAAGAGAGAAAGAAAATAATGTTTTAGATGATTTAAAGCAAAGAACAAAAAAAGTTGTAAATTTAGAAGGAGATTTAGAAGATAAGAAAGATGAAGTTGAAGATTTAAATTCACAAATAGAATCAGAAAAGAAAAAGATAGAAAAATCTAAACAAAATTTAGAGTCAGAAAATAAAAAATTAAAAACATTAAAAGAAAGTTTATCTAATGATAAAATATTTATCAAACAAGAAGAAAAAAGATTAAATAAGAATAAAGATAAATTATGGGTAGATCAAGATAGATTATACGAAGATAAAGAAGTTCTGTTAAATGATAAAGAATCTTTTAACAATTTAAAATTTAAATTAAAGCAAAGGGAAGACAAAATTATTAGTTTAGAAGATGAAGTAGAAGATAAAAAAGAGGAAGTTGAGGATTTGAATTCACAAATAGAATCAGAAAAGAAAAAGATAGAAAAATCTAAACGAAATTTAGAGTCAGAAAATGAAAAAATAGAAAAAATAAAACAAAAATTAGAATTAGAGTTTAAAAAATTAGATTCATTAAAAGAAAGTTTAGTTTATGGAAGATCATTGATCAAACAAGAAGAAAAAGATTTGAATAAATCTAAAAATAGATTATTAAAAGATCAAGATACATTATATGAAGATAAAGAAGATTTGTTAGAGGAGAAAGAAGAATTGAATAATCTAAAATTAAAATCAAAATTAAGAGAAGATAACATAATAAAAAAAGAAAATGAATTTTATGCTAGAGAAGATGAATTAGAAGAAGAAAGAGATAATTTAGAGAAACAAAATAAAAAATTGAAAAAAGAAGAAATTAGATTAGAAAAAGAATCAAAAAAAATACAAGATATGAGAAAAAAACTTGATGGTGATAGAAAAAAATACAAAGATATTGATGTTAAACAAAATAAATTAAATCGGGATAGTAGCAGATTAGACTCTTATAGGTCTACTACAAATAAAGATAAAAAAACATTAGAAAATGAATGGAAAAAATTAAAATTAAAAAGAAAACAATATTATGATAGATTAGATAGATTAGAAGATCGTGAAGAAAAATTTGAATATGAAAGAGAAGAATTGAAACTTCAAAGGAGAAAGTCAAGAATATGATAAATGAGATTCTTTTTGGGGTAGATACAGTATCTTTTGTTTTGATAATCACTGCCATATTCTTAATGATTAAATCAAAAAAATTTGAGAAAAAAGAGAGTATAAAAGAAGTATTAAATTTGATTTTGATAGGTTTGTTCTTTATAACTATTGTAATAGCTTTTGATTTATCTTCTTCTTTAAATATTTTTGAGTCTATTGCAACTAAATTAGAAATAATACCCTTTGATTTGTTTTATTTAGGGATAGAGTTGATGATCATCCCAATTGCTGCTTTATCTTTTTTAGTTGGATTGATGCATTTAAGGGAATCTAATCAATAAATATTTATATGAGTAAAATTTCATTTCTATATGCTTCATGTATTAAGCATCAAAAAAAAGAGTGTGATACTTCATGATATTGATAATATCAATACTTCTAGTAATTTTTATTGGATAGATGTTTCAAATCCTACTAATGAAGAATTAGGTAAAATAATTAAAAAAACAAAATTAAATACACATGATCTAAAATGTACTTTAGATAAAAGAGAAAAACCTAGAGTAGATAAAAAAGAGAGATATAGCTTAATCATTTTTAGATCAGTTAGTAAAAATTCAATAACACCTATAGGGATAATCATTTCTAAAAATTTTGTTATGACCATTCATAGAGAAGAGATAATTTCATTACAAAATTTAATGGAAGAAGAAACACCAACTGATCTAAATAAAATTGTATATGAAATTTTTTCAGGATTGATTAAAGAATTTTCAAAGAATTTAGAAGATGTTGAAGATAGATTAGACATTATAGAAGAGAAAGCAATAAAGGCTGAGAGTAACATGGAACAAATGTTTGCTTTGAAAAAAACTATAATCTATCTAAGAAAAGCTTTATCAGGTAATAGAGAAGTTATAGAACAAATAATGAGTGGGGCAATACCTATCTTAAAAAATAAAACTTTATTTAATATGCTATTTATTGAGATTTCTCAGCTTATAGATACTGAAGAATTGATAAAAGATAGACTAACAGGAGTATTAGAGGTACATTTAAGTTCTATTTCCAATAAGCTTAATGAAGTTATGAAAAGTTTTACAGTTATAGCCTCTTTGCTTTTAATACCAATGTTAATTTCTGGAATTTATGGTATGAATTTTAGAGTTTTACCTTTATCCCAACATGATTATGGATTTTGGTTTTCTTTAGGTTTTATGGGAATAACTGTTGTTTTGATGTTATTATTTTTTAAGATTAGAAAATGGATCTAAAATAAATACAATAGCTATAACCATCAATAATCCTATTCCTACAAACAATGAAGAATTACTTTTTTTATCATCAAATCCTTGAGTTACTTTTCCAGTAGGAATGGATACTTCTTCTTTTTCTTCTATTGTTTTAATTTGTTCTAAATTTTCTATTTTTTCTTTTGTTGTTGTTTCTTTTCCAGCTTCTATTGAGATTAAGCTATCATTTTCTATATCATAATAATCAGGGAAACAATTTTCTAATTCTAATGGTTTGTTTTGAGAGGTTCCACATAAATTGTCATCACTACATGATCTAGCTCTTGTTTTATTTTCTTGAGAACATACACTCCATCCTTCACAACTCCATGATTCTTCACAAGATATTGTTTGATAATCAACACTTAAATCATACAATCTACTAGACTCACTAGAAATATTAGCTTTAAATCTAAGTGTTGTTTTATCAGAGGGATTATAAAATGCTCCAGTTATATCAAATCCTGTTTCATTATATGTATTCCATGTATCTATTGTGGTATTAGCCATTAAGCTAACTTTTCCATTAGTCATATTGATTAGATTAGAATCAAATGTCCAGTTATGTGCAGCTGGTTAAAATATAACCAATCCAGTATATTTTGGTTCTATTAAGAAAAATAACGAGATGGATAAAAAGATTAATAGTATTATAAATAACTCTTTTTTGATCCCTAATTCTTTATTTCTTTTCTTTTCTCTTTTTTTCACTACTTTATGTACACTCTATCAATATATAACAATTTCTTTATTCAATTTACTATTATAAAAGTAAAACAATGATTAATAAATAATAAACAAACAATAATATTATGAAAACACCTCATTCAACATTTGAAATTATGTTTTTTGTTGGTTTAATCTTCATTATAATCCCATTTTTTATACAAAAATTATTTCCAATGATTTTAATCTTAGGATTGATATTAATGATATTATCAGCTGCCAGAGAGAGATTGCATCTATTAAAACATAAATGAAGAGAGTCATTAAAAATTATAAGATTTATAAAAATCCAATATCTCAATTTATTGGATTAAGGTTTTCTAAGAGATCTGATACTATACTAATTTTTGAATTAAATAAAGAATCTAGAATAAGTGCTTCTATTGATATGTTCTTTGTTTTTTATCCAATAAATGTTGTTTGGTTAGATAAAAATAAAAGAGTAGTTGATATTAAACAAAATTTAAAGCCTTTTACTCTTTTAATTATTCCAAGAAAAAAAGCTAAATATGTTTTAGAATTTACAAATAAAATCTCCATAAAAATTGGAGATACTTTAAAGTTCTAAATTATAATTTTATTTTTTAAAAAACTATTAAAACTTTAAGATATTTTACATATTGTTTGAGATGATAGAAAAACTTGAAGTTGAAATAATCCAAGGTGGGATGGGTGCAGGAGTTTCTAATTTTCGTTTAGCTAGGGAAGTTTCTTCTATGGGTGGTTTAGGTGTTGTTTCTGGAACCGCACTTGATACAATAATGGTACGTAGACTACAAAATAAAGATTCTAAAATTAATGATGAGATTATATTTGCATTAGAAAATTTTCCAGATCAAAAATTAGCTCAAGAAATTATTGACAAATTTTCAAGAAATGGAAGAAATTCAAAAACTAATAAGTATCATCCTGCTCCTTATCCTAGATTTAAACAAGATAGTAAAGGTGTATTAAGTTTGAGAGGTAGTTTAAGAAGTCCAAATCTTGAAGAATTGCTTATTGTTGCTAATTTTGTTGAAGTATTTCTTGCTAAACAGGGACATTCTAATCCTATTGGTATTAATTATTTAGATAAAATCAAATGGCCAATAATTCCTTCAATTTATGGAGCAATGTTAGCTGATGTTGATGTTGTTTTGATTGGTGCAGGTATTCCAAAAGAAGTTCCTGAAGTAATGAGGGATTTATCAGAAGGAAGAAAATCAAAAATGCCTATCCCTGTTATTGGGAGTGAAAGAGATTATTTATTGAAATTTGATCCAAACATATTATATGAACAACAAACATTAAAAATTCCTTTTTTTCTTGGAATTGTTTCAAATCATTTTGGGGTGAGATTTTTACCTCAAGCTGATGGTTATATTTTTGAAAATCATATAGCCGGAGGCCATAATGCTCCAGCAAGAAGTAAAGAACTAAATAAGAAAGGTGAACCAATCTATACAGAAGTAGATGAGATAGATTATAACAAATTAGATTCATTATTGGAACGAAATTCTAAAAGAAGAAATAATTTAATACAACCTTATTGGTTGGCAGGAGGTTATGCAAGTAGATTAAATAAAGCATTAGAAGAAGAAGGAGCTAATGGAATTCAAGTTGGCACACCTTTTGCGTTTTGTAGAGAGTCTGGAATTTATCCTGAATTAAAAAGAAAAGTTTTGGAAGAGATAATGGAGGGCACAACAGTTTTTACGGATCCAGATGCTTCTCCTACTAGTTTTCCACTTAAGGTAGTCCAAGTAAAAAATACATCATCTCAAAAAGAAGTATATGAAGAAAGAAAACGTTTATGTGATCTTGGTTATCTTGTTGAGCTTTATGAAAAAAATGGAAGAGTAGATACACGTTGCCCTGCTGATACTATAAAAAAATATGAAAAAGCTGGAGGGAATGTTAAAGATATGATAAACAAAGTATGTTTGTGTAATGCATTAACTTCTACAGTAGGTTTGGGTTCTCCAGGAGAGCCACCATTAGTTACTTCTGGTTCTGATTTTTCTGTTGTAATAGACCTTGTTAAAGAACATGGATTTGATTATGGTGCAAAAGATGTTATGAATTATATTGAAGAATCTTAAAATAAAAATAAATTTCCTAATAAAGTACCCATAATTGCTCTAGCTATAAAAAATAGTGATAAAGTTAAAACAAATAAAAAAGTAGTTAAGAAAAGAAGAAAAAGAAAATAACCATAATACTTATTTAATTTCTTATATTCTTATTAGAATGACTTATTATGATATTGATACTCTTAAAAAATCTCTTGAGAAAGCAGATGTAATCTTATCACATGGAGATAGTATTTTATCTTGGATTATAAGAATTGTTACTCAAAGTTATTGGAATCATTCAAGTATGTATATAGGGGATGAAAAATTTATAGAAGCAGATGGAAATGGAGTTATTATAAAAAACATATCTAAACTTAGTAATAGAGATATAAGAATTTATAGATATAAAAAAGCAACTAAGAATGTATTAGATAAAATAATAAATGAAGCTAAATCTTACAATGGGAAAAAATATGATATTTTTGCTATTTTAGAATTGTTTTGGTTGTTTGTAGTAGGAAAAAGAGGAGATCCTAGAAGAATTGGATCAAAAAATAGATTTATTTGTAGTGAGATTATCTCTCAACCATACTACAAATTTGGTTATCCAGTAATTGAAAAATATGATTATGATGAAGTAACACCTTCAGATTTTGATATAAGTAAAAATTTTAGAAGACTTGAAATTTAAAATTATTTTTATAAATACATTTTTATATCAATTAATATGCATGTAATAAGAATGAAAAAGAGTTTAATATTATTATTTTTAATCTTATCTGTTTCTGCTTGTAACATCAATGTAGAAGAAGTAGAGGGGTATGATCCAGCTGATGATGGGATTAATAATGAATATTATTATCTAAATTTAGAAGTTGATGAGTTAGTTGAAAAAGGAGATATAATTGATGAGGATTATTTTGGTAGCTTAATAGAAAGATGGAACAAGGTAGAAAACACCCCTGAAAAAGATGTTAATGGATTTACAAATAATTTTAAGATTTATGAAAGATAATTTTATATATAATTAATTATTCTGACAATTTACAGTGAGGTATATTGGTCGTACAGTAGAGTTAGAAGAAGGAGATAGGTATTAGAGGAATAATATAATAAAATGGGAGAATACACAGCTAAAATTGAAGCTATTGAACGATTTAGAAGATTAGCTGAAGAATTTGAGGGTGATTTAGTAAAGAGAGCACAAGATGAATTTTGTGAAGAACGGGAAGGTTTGAATAAAACATTACCACCAGATTATGAGCTTACAGAATATAAACTTATAAGATTTGCTGATGAGAATTATAGAATGATATTAACAATAAAAAATAGAAGAACAAGATTTAGAGTTATTCAGAATGATCTTCCAGATTCATTTGGACATAAATGTAAAGAATTATCAGAAAAGTTAGGATTTGGTTTTGCATTAGATGGTGGTGTAGGATATTATTAAAATCTGAGAAGTATAAATAGATAAATATAAAAACCCTTTTTCTTTTTACATATAAATGGAATTTTTCAGTGTCGGAGGTTATAGTGAAGTTGGCAAAAATATGTCTGCAGTAAAAATAGGAGATGACATAATAATTCTAGATATGGGTGTATTTCTACCAGCAATAATTGATTTTGAAGAGCAAGGTGGTGAAAGAAAAAACTTAACAACTGAAGGTTTAATAAAATTAGGAGCGATTCCTAATGATAATATTTTAAAGAAACATAAAGATAAAGTAAGAGCAATAGTTCTTGGACATTGTCATTTAGATCATATAGGTGCAGTTCCTTATCTAGCTCCACATTATGATGCTCCAATTATTGGTTCTCAATATACTCTAGAAGTTTTAAAATCAGAATTGCAAAATGAAAGGGTTAATCTAAAAAATAAATTAATAAAGATGAATCCTAATTCTACTTATAAGCTTAGTAATAATTTAGAAATAGAATTTATTCATGTAACCCATTCAACATTACAAACTAGTTTAGTTGCATTGCATACTAAAGAAGGAACAATATTATATGCTAATGATTTTAAATTTGATAACAACCCAGTTATTGAGAAGAAGCCAAATTTCCAAAGATTAAAACAAATTGGAAAAGGTAATGTAAAAGCTTTGATTGTTGAATCATTATATGCTCATCATGATGGTAAAACTCCTAGTGAAAAAGTAGCTAGAGAGATGTTAAAAGATGTCATGTTAGGGGTGGAAAATACTGGAAATGCTATCATAACAACAAGTTTTGCTTCTCATATTGCTAGATTAAAATCCATGGCTGAATTTGGAAAAAAATTAAATAGAAAAGTTGTTTTTTTAGGAAGATCAATGAATAAATATATCAAAGCAGCTGAGGCTGTTAAACTTGTTAATTTTTCTAAGACATGTGATGTTGTTGGATATGGTGGGCAAGTTAAAAGAAAGTTAAAAGAAATAGAAAAACAAGGAAGAGATAATTATTTGATTGTATGTACTGGAGGACAAGGAGAACCTAATTCAATATTAACAAGATTAGCTACTAAACAACTCCCTTTTAATTTTATGAAAGACGATCATGTTATTTTTTCAAATAGAACTATTCCTGCTGAAATTAATTTAAAGAATAGAGATGAATTAGAAAGAAATTTAAAAAATCAACATGTAAGAGTGTTTAAAGATGTTCATTCAAGTGGACATGCTTATAGGGAAGATTTAAGAGATTTAATCAATATGGTTAAACCTCAAAATATTATTCCTGCTCACGGTCCTAGTGAAAAATTAAATAATTTAGCTTCTTTAGCTTTTGATATCGGATATTCTAAAAAAGAAGTTAAGATTATGAGTAATGGTAAAAGCGTTGTAGTATAGATAGAGAAAATGAAATGTCATAAATGTGGTGAAGGTTTAATAAAATATTATAAGTTCTGTCCTGTATGTGGTATTAAAGTAGATCATGAGATAAAACATGAAAAACCTATTAAAAAACATAAAAAAATAATTTTATTTAAACCAATTTCTTTAAAAAA
>CAYUGZ010000016.1:0-14829 GCA_964444465.1 Candidatus Woesearchaeota archaeon
ATAAATCAAATTTCTAATTTTATATTATGAAACCACAACAATCAGAAGAAGAGTTTAGAGTAAGGACTCCAAGAGGAAAAGAAACAATTGGAATCTTACAACAAAGATTAGGATCTTCTAGAATGAGAGTAGCTTGTTTAGATGGAAAAACAAGAATTTGCAGAATTCCTGGAAGATTAAAAAGAAGATTGTGGTTAAGGGAAAACGATGTTGTATTAGTTGAACCTTGGGAATTAGGTGGAGACGAAAAAGGAGATGTTATTTATAAATACAGACCAAATCAAGTAGAATGGTTAAAGAAAAAAGGTTATATTAAAGGAATAGAAGATATAGAAGAATTCTAACATGTATGAAGAAGAAATAAAAGTTCCAAAGGAAAGGATTGCTATTTTAATAGGAAAAAAAGGAGAACTAAAGAGAGAACTAGAAAAAATTACTAAAACTAAAATTTACATAGATTCAAATAATAATCTAGTTACATTAAAAGCTGAAGATAGTATAAATTTATTTAATGCTCTTCCTATAATTAAAGCAATAGCACGTGGATTCAACCCAGATATAGCTGAATTGTTAAATGAAGAAGATTACACATTAGAAGTTATAGATATAAAAAATTTCTCTGGAGATTCTAAAAAGAAATTAATCAGATTAAAAAGTAGGTGTATAGGGACTTCAGGAAAAGCAAGAGAGAATATAGAACAATTAACAAATACACACATCTCAGTTTATGGCAAAACAGTTTCAATAATAG
Source organism: Candidatus Woesearchaeota archaeon (assembly GCA_964444465.1). Classification (GTDB taxonomy): domain Archaea; phylum Nanobdellota; class Nanobdellia; order SCGC-AAA011-G17; family JACPNG01; genus JACPNE01. The sequence continues at coordinate 752 of CAYUGZ010000016.1, forward strand.
GAAGAATTGAAAATGTTGGTATTGCTAGATTTGCATTAGAATCAATATTAAGTGGGTCGCCTCATGGTAAAGTCTACAAAAAAATACAAGAGAGAAAAAGTAAATCTATTGATCTCTCAGATTAAGAGAAAGAAAGAATTTTCTAATATAAACAACAAATTTATAGAAGAATTAATAAAAAATAAAATTGATGAAAAAGATTTAATTAAAATATCTGATCATACTAATCCTAAAAAATCTAAAGAATTTAAACTTTCAATTAAAATAATAAGAAAAATTTTACATGATATTTATGGTGTGTTTAATATAGGTAAGAATAGATTTGAATTATTAAATGAATTAGAGAAAGAATCTAAAAATAAAGATAAGATAAACAACAATCTAAAAAATATTCATCTAAATTTATTGAAAACACACAAATCAAGTAATGAAAGACTTCCTTTTTATGATGAGATATATAAAAAAATATTTCATGAATTTAAACCAAAAACAATTTTAGATTTATCTTCTGGATTAAATCCTTTGTCTTACCCTTTTATGAATTTAAGAGAGGTTAATTATATAGCTACAGAATTTGTTGATGAAGATACAAAATTTTTAAATGAATATTTTAGTATAATGAAAAAATTTGGATTAGATGGAAAAGCTTTAACTTTAAATTTATTAGAGATAAAAAACTTGCCTAAATCAGATATATGTTTTTTATTCAAAACATTAGACTCTCTAGAAACCATAAAAAAAGATATAACCAAAGAAATATTAAATAAAATAAACTCTAAAATTATAGTTGTTAGTTTTCCAACTGCAACATTATCTGGAAGAAAAATAAATAAAAAAAGATTAATTTGGTTTGAAAGATTGATAAAAGACTATTCTATTTTTGAAATAAAGAATGAAATATTTTATATCATCGATAAAACAAACCTTTATTAATTGTTTTTAGATTTTTTATAAAGATGGCAGAAAAAATAAAAGCGGAAGAGTTAGCAAAATTTCAAAAAGAAATATCAATTTCAGAATTTTTTACTAAAAATAGACATTTATTAGGATTTGATAATCCAAGAAAAGCTCTTCTAACAACTGTAAAAGAAGCCGTTGATAATTCTTTAGATGCTTGTGAAGAGATGGGGGTTCTACCCGATATAATTGTTAAAATAGAACAAACAACAGATAATAGATTCAAGATTATTGTAGAAGATAATGGTCCTGGAATCGTAAAACAACAAATCCCAAATATCTTTGCTAAATTGTTGTATGGAAGTAAATTTCATAGCTTAAAACAATCAAGAGGACAACAAGGAATTGGTATAAGTGCATCTGTGATGTATGCACAATTAACTACAGGCAAACCTACTAAAATAGTTTCAAAAATATCACCCAAAAAACCAGCCCATCAATATGAATTACATATGGATACTAAAAAAAACGAACCAGAAATAATTTCAGATAAAGAAGTTGAATGGAAAAAAGATCATGGAACTAAAATAGAATTAGAATTAGAAGGAAGTTACCAAAAAGGAAAACAAGGAGTTTTTGAGTATATTAAAGAAACAGCAATAATAAATCCACATTTAAATTTGATATATTACACTCCTGAAAAGAAAAAAATGACATTTCCTAGAATTGCAAATGAACTCCCTGTAGAACCTAAAGAAATTAAACCACACCCATATGGGGTTGAATTAGGAATGTTAATTGATATGATGAAGAGTTCTAAATCTAGAAATATATCTTCATTTTTATCTAACGATTTCTCTAGAGTAAGTCCTAAAGTGGCAAAAGATATTTTGGCTAAGGTAGGAATATCAGAAAAAATTCATCCAAGTAAAGTATCTAGAGAAGAAGCTGATAAATTATTAAAGATAATAAGGGAAACTAAAATAATGGCCCCTCCTACAAATTGTTTATCACCTATAGAAGAGGATCTATTATTAAAAGGATTAAAAAAAGAAATAAAAGCAGATTTCTATGCATCTGTTACAAGACAACCATCTGTTTATAGAGGAAATCCTTTTCTTATAGAAGTGGCGATGGCTTATGGTGGAGACTTAGAGAAAGAAGATTCAGTTAGAGTTCTAAGATTTGCTAATAGGGTTCCTTTATTATATCAACAAAGTGCATGTGCCTCTATAAGATCAATAATACAAACTTCTTGGAATAATTATGGGTTAAGTCAAAGTAAAAAGGCTTTGCCATCAGGTCCGGTTATTATCTTAGTACATATTGCTTCTGTTTGGGTTCCTTTTACATCTGAATCTAAAGAAGCAATAGCGCATTATCCTGAAATAATAAAAGAAATGAAGTTAGCTTTACAAGATTGTGGAAGAAAATTAGGAGGTTATATAAGAAAAACAGTTAAAGCTAGAGAGCAAAAAGAAAAGATAGCTTTATTTGAAAAGTATATTCCTGAAATCGCATCTTCTTTATCTACATTAAGTGGAGAGAAAAAAGAGGATTTAATAAAAAATTTAAATAAAATGTTAAAAAAGAATCTTCCAAATTTAAATAATAATCAAAATGGCAAAGAAGAAAGATAACCCAAAAGAAAAATTACAAGAATTAGGAAAGAGAGTAAGTAAAGATATTAATAAAAATAAAAATCCTAATATTGATGTTCCAATAAGAGCATTATCTAATGTAAGTTATGACAAAAGAAATAAAATATTGATGATGGGCAATAAAATAGCGAAGAGGTTTTTTTTTAATGTAGCTCATGCCAAAAAATTTATGCAAACATTAGAAATTGCAGCTATAAGTAAAAGATTAATTCAAGAAGGAAAACACGCTAGTTTAAGAGATGTTTTTTATATGGCCAAAAGAACAATTCCAAGTACTAAAGTTAATATTGTTGATGAACAACCTGAATCTGATTCAGTTATAGAAGATTTGGAATTAATAACAGAAAATTCTAGAGAAGTATTAAACATTAATGCGAATAAGAATGGATCTGTAGCTGGAAGTGTAATTGTAGAGGATAGAGGGGATAGAATAGACTGGTCTAAGATGGGTTCAGGTGGTTGGTCCATTCCATCAAATGTTGAAAATATAAAATTTCTAAAAGTTAATGCAAAATATGTTTTGTATATGGAAAAAGCTGCTGTTTGGGAGAGATTGCATGAGGATAAATTTTGGGATAAACAAAAATGTATTATAATCAGTTCTCAAGGACAAACAACAAGAGGAATTAGAAGATTATTACAAAGATTAAATAGAGACTATAAACTTCCAATCTATGTATTAACTGATATGGACCCATGGGGAATTTATATTTATTCTGTTTTAAAATTTGGTTCCATAAGTTTATCTCATTTGTCTGAAAAATTAGCACTCCCTTCAGCTAAATATTTAGGAATAACAGTAGATGACATTAAAAATTATAAATTAGAAAAACATCTAATTAAATTTAAAGATAAAGATTCGTCTAGATTAAGTCAAATAGCTAAATATGAATGGTTTAAAGATAATAAAGAATGGCAAAGACAATTTAAAATGATGAAAGAGATGAATGCTAAAGCAGAAATACAAGCATTATCTTCTAGAGGTATAAGTTTTATTTCAGAAAAATACCTCCCAGAAAAAATAAAAAAGAAGGATTTTTTAGATTAGATGAAACATAAGATATTAATCTTATTTTTATTAATTTTGATAGCTATATTCACATTTTTTGGATTTAGATCCATAGGAAGTGTTGTTGAATATATTCCTCCAAGTGAACAAGGTTCTATAGATGTTTATTTTTGTCCTAGAGATGATTGTGAAGGAGTTTATACTAATTTAATAAAAAATTCAAATAATATTAATTGTGCAATCTATGATATGGACTCAATTGTAGAAGAATTCAAAAAAAGAAACAATGATATAGAAGTTAAAATAGTTGCAGATAACACCAACAAATTAGTTATAAGAGATCATGATTTTATTAAATTTGATAATAATAATCAATTAATGCACAATAAATTTTGTGTATTTAATCAAAATGATAAAAATGTTATTTTAACTGGTTCTTTAAACCCAACAGATAATGGTTTTAACAAAAATAATAATAATCTAGTTGTTATAAGTTCTAATTATTTATCTGAAAATTATAATCAAGAGTTTAATGAATTGTGGAGTGGAATTTATGGAAGGGGTGAAAGAGTTAAATATCCTAAACTAAAATTTAATGATTTTTTAATTGAAAATTATTTTTGTCCAGAAGATAATTGTGAACAAAGAGTATTTAATTTAATTAAAAATGCTGAATCTAGAATTTATTTTATGACTTTTTCTTTTACATCTAATCCTTTAGGAGATTTAATTATTGAAAAATCTAAAGAAGATATAGAAATAAAAGGATTGTTTGATAAATTTCAAAATAGAAAATATTCTCAATATGATAAAATGAAAAATAATAATCTGAATATTAAATTGTATAATGGGGAGTTGTTGCATCACAAAGTGTTTATAGTAGATGACACAGTTATATTTGGTAGTTACAATCCAACTAAATCGGGCAATGAAAGAAACGATGAAAATATATTAATAATTCACAATAGCGAAATAACAAACAAATTTATAGAAGAATTTAATTTATTATCTAAAAATGGAAAATAAAAAATTGCATTACGTTGTTGCGACAGCAATTATTGTAAAAAATAACAAATATCTAATTCTAAAGAGAAGTGAAAGAGAAAAAGCATATCCTGGAAAATGGACAGTCCCTGGAGGAAAATTAGAAAGAAAAGATTATGAAAATAAACCTCCAACTAAAGAAGGAGATATGAATTGGTATGGAGTTATTGAAGATTTGATAAAGAGGGAGGTAAAAGAAGAAATTAATTTAGAAATTAAAGATATTAAATATTTAATCGATATGACTTTTATAAGGCCAGATAACCTTCCAGTTATTGTTTTGAGTTATTATTGTAATTATGATTCTGGAGAAGTTAAAATAATTGAAGATTTTACAGATTTTAAATGGGTTAATTTAGATGAAGCTAAAGAATATGATATAATAGAGGGAATTTATGAAGAATTTGAGATGGTTAATGATTTGTTAAATGGAAAAGAGATAGATAGATTTGAAAGATTTAAAAAATAAAATTACATTTTGTAAGCTTTTTTGCTTACAAAACTCATTATTAATTTTTTTACACCCCATATTGCTATTAATACTGCAATGGTTTGTTCTAAAGTAATTTGTGAATTCCATAATAAATATGCAATTACTAAGAATATAAGTCCTTTAACAAACATTATACCTTTGTAGCCTTGTACACATCCACAACTACCCTTTTCACAATAATCACAAGAAAGATCTTTATTTTTAACCACTTTTTTTACCATACTAATCACCTCTATGTATAAATACTACTTATATTTTTAAATGTTATCATCGAAATGTTTTTAAACGTTTTTTGTGATTTTTTACTGTGCCTCAGTAGCTCAGTAGGTAGAGCACATGGCTGTTAAATTTTTTACAGTAACCATGGGGTCGGAAGTTCGAGTCTTCCCTGAGGCGTTTATTCTAAACTAATTTTGATTTATAACAAAAAAACAAAACTTTTTTAATAAGTGGTATATACCATTTAAAGATGGAGATGTCAAAAAAATTAGGATTAATCTTGTATTGGGCAGAAGGAGATAAGTCACAAGATTATTTTGTAGCTTTGACAAATACTAGTCCAGAAATTTTGAAATATTTTTCAGTTTGGTTAAGAAAGTATTTCATAATAGATGAAAATAAGCTTAGATGTAGGTTATATATTTGGAGCAATTTAGATGAGATAAAGGCTAAAAATTTTTGGTCTAAACAACTTAAAGTCCCAATTAATCAATTCACTAAATCTTATATTTCTAAAACAATACCTAAAGTTAGGAAGATCCGTCATTTATATGGTGTATGTAGATTAAGTTATGGATCAAAAAAGATTTTTAATGAGATAGATGAAGGAATAAGAAAACATTTTTATTGATTATTAGATTATCTTATTTAGCAAAACTTATAAATAAAGTTTAGACATATTTTAAATATGGGCCCGTGGCTTAGCCTGGTTAGAGCACAGAATTTTTAATTCGCTTAATCGACTGATAAACATAGGTTAAGAAATCGAGAGGTCCCAAGTTCAAATCTTGGCGGGCCCATTTTAATAATTAGAATATGATTGAAATTAAAAACAAAAAATATTTTGCTAAAGGCAAAAGATCTATTGTTTATATTGGATTGTATAGAAATAAAGAAGTTATAATAAAAAAACCTAAATCTAATCTAAATACAATTCAACATGAAGCCAAATTTCTTAAAATTTTAAACAAACATAAGATTGGTCCAAAATTAATTTATCACAATGAAGAAATTTTGATAGTTGAGTATGTTAAAGGTTCGAGGATCATAGATTGGTTAAAAGTTAACAATAAAAATAAAATAAAAATAATACTTAAAAAAATATTAGATGAATGTAAATTATTGGATAAATTAAAGATAAACAAAAAAGAATTAACCAATCCCTATAAACATATTATAATTAATAAAAATCCTATAATGATTGATTTTGAGAGATGTAGATTTGTTGAAAATCCAAAAAACTTAACTCAATTTTGCCAATTTTTAATGAGTAAAAATGTTTACGAAATATTTAAAGAAAAAAAATTGAATTTTGATAAAATTAGTTTAATGAAAGAACTAAAAAAATACAAACATAATAATAAAAATTATAGTTCAATATTAAAAATAATTATGGAAGAATTCTAAGTTTTGAATTAGACAATATCCATTCCACAAATAACAAAATAAAAGCAGTTATCATAAATAATAAACTTAAATTTGTTGAAATTCTTCTTATACTTGAAGAGGCTATCTGATTATATGAATTTGTTAATGATTCTTGATCAATAGCCCTAAAATATTTCCCACCTGTAGCAGAAGATATATCTTTTAAACTTTGTTCATCTAACCTAAGTGCAGCATCTATGTTTTCTAATCCTGGAATAATTCCTCCTTCCTCTGTAGCAACCCCAATAGTATAGATTAATACACTATTTTTATTTGCGTAATCTATTGCATCTTGTAAAGGAACTCCCACATTACTTCTACCATCTGTTAATAAAATTATGACTTTAGAGTTTTCAGAGGGTAGTAAAAGATTAACTGAAGTAGTTATTGTACCACCTAAATCAGTTCCACCAACAATTTTTGGATCAATATTTTTTATTAAAGCTTTTATTCTAGATTTTTGTTCTGTTAAAGAACTTTCTACAAAACTTGTTCCTGAAAATGTTACTAACCCTATATTTGCTTGAGAATTTAAAGAATCTATAAAATTTATAGCAGCTTCTTTTGCCGCTTCTAATCTATTTGGATCAAAATCTGTTGTTGACATACTTGAAGATACATCTATATTTAATATAAAATCAAAATCAGAACTTTGTCCAGTATATATTAATGTTGTTTCAGAAATAGCTAAAACAATAAAAACTATTATTAATGATCTAACAAACAATTGAGTTATATTCCTAAAAAATAAATTTTGTCTAGTTGCCCTCGCTATTGCATCAAAATTAGCAAAAGTTAGTGCTTTTTTTTTAGTTGCATTTAATGTAGCAAAATGTATTAAAATTAATAACGGAATTCCTAACAAAAACCATAAATTTGAGGGATTATCGAAAATTATCGCCATTTCTTCTTTCTCCTAACAAAGAAATTTATTAATGGTTGAACAAATGGTTTATCTGTTTGTAAAGGTAGTAAGTCTATTTTTAATTCTTTAAACGATTGTTCTAATCTTCTTTTTTGATTTCTAGTATATTCTTCATATTGTAATTTAGCGTATAATGGATCTACAACTATAGTTTTATTAGAGTAAGGATCAGTTAACATTATGTTGTAAGATTCGGCTGGCAATTTTATATCTCTAGGATCTTCTATCTTTATGGCAATAATATCAAATTTTCCAGTAGCTGTTTTTAGATAATGTGTCCAGTTTTCTTTCAATCCAATAAAGTCAGACACAATAATTAATAAAGTTCCGTTTGGTAAAAAACTAAGCAAATATTTTAATGCTTTATCTATATCATATCCTCCACCATAATTTCCAGGATTAATTAAATCTTTAGCTAGATTAAAAAATTGATGTTTTCCTGAACTAGGATGAGAAATTCTAACTATATCTTCATTAAATAAAGCATAACCTACCTCATCCCCTGCTTCTATAATCGTAAAAACAAATGATGCAGCTAACTCAGCAGCATATTCATTTTTTAATTTGTTAGTTGAACCAAATACCATGGAGTTACTAACATCAATTAAGAAAAAAATATCTATTTTACGTTCTTCTTCAAATTCTTTAATTAATAATTTATTTGTTCTTACAGAAGCTTTCCAGTCTATTTGAGAGGCATCATCATTTTGACTATACTCTCTAAAACTAGCAAATTCTAACCCTCTTCCTTTGAATGCACTTTTGTAAGTCCCTATTAAATGTGTACCTACTACTTTCTTTGTTGTTATTTCTAATTTCTTAATATTTTTTGTTAAATCTATCTTTAATTTTCTTTTTGGCATATTAGAATAGTTATTTTATAGAATATAAATATTATCATGGAATTGGTACTTTACTTAATACTTCATCAATAAACTCATCTGAGCTTATGTTTTCTGCTTGTCCTTCATAATTTAAAATAATCCTATGTCTCAATACATCATGAGCTACTCTTTTAATGTTTTGAGGAGTAACGTAATTTTTCCCTTGTAATAATGCATCTGCTTTTGCAGCTATAAACATCCCAATAGAAGCTCTAGGGGAAGCACCATACTCAACATATTTTCCAAATTTGAATTTATCATTTTCTCTAGTTGCATTGACTATCCTTACTATATAGTCTTCTAAATCTTGATTAATATATATTTTATTAACAAATTTTTGAGCTCTTATAAGTTGAGCAGGAGTAGTAATACTTTTTATATTGTAATCCTCAAATTTTTTTAAGGTCATATTATTAGATAATATTTGTTGTTCTTCTTTTGGACTTGGATAAAATATTCTTATTTTAAATAAAAATCTATCGACTTGAGCTTCTGGAAGATTAAAAACTCCTGCTGATTCAATTGGATTTTGAGTCGCCATAACTAAGAATGGTGAGTCTAGACTATAAGTTCTTTTTCCAATAGTTACTTGTCTTTCTTGCATAGCTTCTAATAATGCAGATTGAGTTCTTGGAGAAGCCCTATTTATCTCATCAGCTATAATAAAATTAGCAAATACTGGACCTTTTATTACAGAAAAAGATTTTTTCCTATTATCGTATGTTGTCAAACCTAAAATATCTGTTGGCAATAAATCAACTGTAAATTGTATTCTTGAGAATTTACAACCAGTGGTCTGAGCTAAGGCTCTAATAATTAATGTTTTTGCTATCCCTGGAACTCCTTCAATTAGTGTATGGCCGTTTGAAACTAATGATCTTATCAATCCTTCAATAACCTTTTCTTGACCTATAACTACTTTAGATAACTCTTTTTTTATGTTATCAAATATTTTCTTATATTTTTTAATCTCTTCTGTTGATTGTCTTGCCATTTTATAGTTTAATTATTATTATTGATTATATATATTTTACTATTTAGTTCTTTTTAATTTTTTTATCATTCTTTGTTTTTTATAATATCTATAAATAAACATAAAGAATATTAAAGCAATAATTGTTTCAATTATTGAGATATAAATATTTGTGTCTCTTCTTGGTTTTGTTACTAATTCCTTTCCTAAGGAGGCTACTAAATCTTTACATCCTTGAATAGCCGCTTCTACTAACGATAATGCTTTATTATAATTCTCTTTATCTAACTCAATTTCTGCTTGATCAATCAATCCTTTTAATTCTACACAATCCGGATTTCCATCAAATAATGTATTTATAATCTCTATTTTTTCAGTTACTGTTTTTCTTTCACCAAATCCAAATTCTAAAATATTGATAAAGAATTTAGCACTATCTTTAAATATTGGATCTTGAACATTTGCTTCTATTGTTATTGAATGTTCTGAGATCAAAGTTTCTGAATTAGATCTCATTATTAAATCTAAAGCAATAGTTTGTCCTGGAAACAAAAATCCTATGTTCTCTTGTGTTAATTGCAAATCTAAGTTGATTGAATCAGTTATAGCTTTTAGATTAATGTTTCTTAATGTTGTATCTCCTCTATTTATTATAAATATTGGGGTGATTATACTATCATTAGTGAATAATGATAATGGACTTGGTTGTATTATATCTAAAGCTATTTGTTGTAATCTTCTAGGTCCTTTTGATTTAGATTGTCCTGATTCTTGCGATGTAAATACATCTTGTGTAACAACTATTCCAACATTACCTACATTACCTACATTATAAACAAAAATGTTAGAAGTATTCGAATTTTTTGCTTTATCGAATGCTATTACCCTCCAATACCATGTTCCATTACTTAATATTTGGGTTTCATTCCACTCACCAAATGAATTGTTAGATACAGAATTTACATTTTTAAATGAGAAATTTATTAGACTAAAATCTGTTTCGTTTGAAAATTGTATTAAATATTCTTGAAAGTTTGATTCAGTAGTTTCACTCCATACTAAAACAGGAGTTGGATCTGTTGAATTTGTATTATTTTCAGGTGAAGTTAAATTAAATTCTATTGGTGGAATTGTATCTAATGTAAAATTTTCTATCTCTGAAAAACTTGAATTATCAGTTCCATCAAAAGCTTTAACCCTCCAATAATACAATCCATCATTTGTTAAATTTAAATTAACTTCTTGTGTTGTGTTCTTAGTTTCTACAATTGAAGAATTTGAATAATTAGTATACTGGAAGTTTATATTATCTGATACTTCTATAGAATAGGATAATGGATCTCCTTCTGTATCTGTTGAATTACTCCAATTCAAATTTGTATTTGATTTTATGAATGAATCTATTGGTGAATTAAGGATAGGAATTGAGGGTATGGAATTTAAAATTCCTGATCTTGAATTATATAATGTAGTGTTAGAGGATGAAGCAAAATAATCAACAAAGGATCTTAATCCATATGATGTTGAATTTTGTTCTAGAGAAGTTGCTCCTTCATCTCCTCTAAGATCATATGATGTAGATGAGCCTGTAAATGCTAAACTTCCTTCTATCAAAATTAATAAAATAAAAAATAAAATAATTTTTTTCATCTCCCTAATCTAATTTACTTTCTAAATTCTATCATTCTTTTACACATGCTAAGAGTTGAATATATGGTGCGTTGGTGTCTGAAACTGAACCATAATCAAAAGTGGATGACTGGCTACCAGTATCACTAAGTGCTGCACCTTGACCTTGGGACAACTGTGTGTATCCCCATCCTGGTGCGTTAGGTTGTCCAAGGGTATGTTTATGTTGGCCAGTAGGTCTGTTTTCTGAGTTAGATAATGCAGTTCCAACTGTTGCATTGTGTGTTCCTCCAGAAGGTAATCCTACTGGGTATACTCCTCTTAAAGTTGTTAATTCATGCCATCCATCAGGACATGAACCTAAATCAAAGAATGAAACCATTCCAGATGGAGCTCCTCCCCCTGATCCAACTAAAGTATCATTATCATAATATACGCTTCCAGAGAAATTACCTTCTCCTCTTACATCTAAAATTGTTGAAGGAGTTGAGACCCCTATTCCAACAAATCCAGTAGAATCTAATCTCATAACTTCAGTTGCACTATCTCCAATATTAAATGCCATCTCATTTGAGGCTGGAGCACTTATTGTTGCTCTTGGAGAATTTCCAATAGCATCAGTTATTCTTAATGGAGTCACAAATAAAGTCCCAGATGAGTCCCATTGAGTATAAGCCGTCCCATCAATTATCATCTGAGGATTATTACCAGTTAATCTTAAACCAACATCTTTATTATCAACATTCGCAATTCCAGGAAACTTAATACCATTATCTTTTATAAATATTTGAGTGGTTGAGATATTACCTACTACTGTTAATGTTTCATTAGGAGCTGTTGTCCCTATCCCTACATCTCCTGTATTTAGAATTACCACATCATTAGCTGATCTACCACCTCTAAAAGACATTCCATAATTAGAACCAAAAGCATCTACTATAATGTCTGAAGCCCCTGCAGTATCAGAAAAGATAAGGCCTGGTTGATCTCCACTAATATTTATATCTCCTCCCTCTACATTTAGTAAGTCTGTCGGAGAGCTAGTTCCTATTCCTACTCTTCCTGTTCCGTTTTCTATAACAAATCTTACATTTCCTTCTTCATATATTTTTAAGAATGAATCTGAACCAGTGTTTATTATTTCCCAATCAACTGCTGATGGATTCTTTAAATCTATACCAGGATTAGTTCCATTAATCTGAAGAAGCGGAGCTGCTCCGAAATGACTTGTAGGACCATCTGTTCCTATTCCTATAGTATTAGTTCCTGCGTTCATAAAAAACATATTAGCATTATCATCAGATTCTATTCTAAAATCATTATCATCTCCACCATTATTAAATATTATATTTGAAGCTGCGAATGATATTATTTCTTGACCACCTGCAATTAAATAACCAGTGTTCCCACCATTCCCACCAATTCCAGTATCTATGTCTTCACTGTATGGAATAATTGTTGGATTAATAGATGAGGCTAATTCATTAAGAATTGCTCCACCACCAAATATTGCAGTTGTTATATCTCCACTAGCATTAATAGCACCATTAACTTCTAAAGTTGTTAGTGGATTAGTTGTTCCAATTCCAACTTTAATTGAAGCACTATCATTGTATATTGTATCAGCACCTTGTTGCCAAGGAGAACCCCCACTTCCTCCTAATGTTGAGACTGCAGTTCCATTATTTATATAAATATCTCCTGAGAAATTACCTTCTCCTCTTACATCTAAAATTGTTGAAGGAGTTGTTGTTCCAATCCCTACATTGCCATTATCTCCTACTAGGGTCATTATTCTCTGTAAATCATTACTTGTATCTGCAACATCAAGATACAGTTTCCTACCAGAACCTGAAGAAGGAATTTCATATATCATTGCACCAATAGGCAATCCTACTGTGATATTAAATAAAATGCCCATATAATCTCCTGCTGAGCCAACATTACTTTCTATTGTCATTTGAGGCGTACTCGTTGAAGAGTCTTTAATATGTAATGTTGTTCCTGGAGCTGTTGTTCCAATTCCTACATTTCCACCATTATCTACAACAAATCTTGAAGCTTCTGCAAGGAAGGATAATCCACTATTATTAACTTCAAAAATATTTGATCCAGTTGTATTAACAATTCTAAATCTATCTGCTGTTATTGCTCCAGAAGCCCCAAATCCTGAACCTCTTAAATAATGAGTTCTTATTTCTTCTGTTGCTAATGTTCTTTTGTATAAACGGACTTCATCTATCCTTCCATCAAAAGCACCTCCACTTGTATGAGGAACATCACCTATGGAAAGATTATCCCCTACATCAGAGGAAGCGGAACCTACTGGTGGTGTAACATCTAGGCCAACAGCAACACCATTTACATAAATAATTGCATTATCTGTAGTTAAATTTCTTTTGTATGTTACAGCAACATGAGACCATTTATCTAATTCAACATCTGTATTAGTAGTTTGCCAAGATCCTTGGCCACCACTCCAGATAGAATTAAACCTGAGTTTCACTTTTCCATTACTTTCACCAGTTACTAAAAAGAACCATCCATGATTTGGTGCTGAGTTTGATTTCTCCATAATTCTGCCAAAACTGGCTTCACCATCACTTCTTGGATAAATCCAAGCTTCTATCGTTCCACCAGAATCAAATATATTTTGGATTGAAGGGTTATCATTTATTAAGACATTATTATCTTCACCATCAAACAACATAGCATTTCCATACTTTCCATTAACTGGACCTGAAGTTTGATTAAAACTCATATTAGTTAATACTCCATCATTTCCATAAGGACTTCTATCGTATGTTATATTATTTCCGTTTATGGTTCCATTCTCGCTAAAAGGAAGATACAATATTAATCCATCATCACTTCCATAAACTGGTTGGAATAAGGAAGAATTACTTTCATTAATTG
>CAYUGZ010000017.1:0-14603 GCA_964444465.1 Candidatus Woesearchaeota archaeon
CCAACAGCTAAATGATCTATCCCATAACCATTAGTATCTACAAAACATAAATTAACATCTTCTATTCCACCATTTATGAATAAAGAAGCTAATAAAACACTCATGTCTGTACACTCCCCTGTCCCTCTTATCAAAGTTAATGTTGGAGGACTAACCCAATTAGTTTGCCAATTTGGATTGAATTGATATTTAACATTATTTCTTACAAATTTGATTAAAGATTCTTTTATTTCTTGTTCATTTCCTAATAAATTATTTGTTAATTCATTTGATATTTCATCTACTGTAGGATTTAAAGGATCAATTTGTAAAAAATATTTATAATTGTAATCTTTAAAAGAATCATAGATTTGATTAAGAAATTGACTATTTTTTTCGTATTCTGATATTGTAGATTGAAACAACTCTTCAGTATGCTCATCATAATAATTTGGATACTTAGTTTTTATCTGATAATGATTATACAAAGAATTTTCTAATGAAGAAAGTAAAAAAGGACTTTTCAAATCTTCTATCAACTCAAGATAGTTTACATTTTGATCATCAGAATATTTTAAGTATAATTGATTAATCGCATTATATTTATAATTAAGATAAGATTCATCTGATTTGTATTTTAATTCTTGTATCTCTAAAAATTCTTTTTCATCTTCATCTGCTGTTAATAATAATGTTTGAATATTTCCTATCTCTTCTAATGCTAATAATCTGCATTTAGGAATTATATCTAATGAATTTTGAAAATCTTGTGAAGTAAATGATACTGTAAACTCATTAAAACATGTTGTAAAATTTGTTATTGTTTCATAACCAAATATACATTGATCATTTGAACATAATTCTCCAGAGCCACAACCACAATCATTAACACATAAACTACAAGTTTCTGTTTCAGAACAAATGTTATCTCCACAGAAATCTATTTCTCTATTTGGAAGAAAATTTAAGATTATTAGTATAAGAATAACTATTATTATAAATATTAAAGAAGTTTTTATCCATTTTTCTTTTAAAATCTCCATCATTTTTTGATAGAAGATATAGTCTCCTTAAAATTCTTTCTAGGTTTTTGAATCTTCATTAAATAAAAAATAATTAATAATAACAAAACTACAATAACAGTAAGCATTACTGAAAATAACGAAGAATTTTTTCCTTCTTGTGTAGGTTGTTCTTCAGAAAAATTCAATATTCCTAAATCTACTCCAGGAGTAAAATCTTCACCTATAGGCTCTAAAAAATCATCTGGGTTTTCTTCATTCTCTTCATTAAATTCATCTATAATTGTTTCTTCTTCATCAACAAAAGTTAGTTCTATTGGAAATTCTTCAGTATAACCATCAGCTTCTAACATTAAAGATCCAGAATAAGTTCCTTTAGCATTTTTTTGTTCATTAATGAAAAGAGTTTGAGAATCTTCTTTATTAGAACTTAATGTTATTTGGGTTGTTTTTAACCTTATTACTTCATCTAAATTTCCTGTTAAATAAAATTTAATATCAAGATTTCTATCTAGATTATTTTTAAATTCTAAAGAACTAGATATAACTTGGCCTGTATTTAATGTTCTTATTAAAGACGATTCGGCTGTAACAAAAGATGCTTTTTCTTCTATTTCTTCTACATTAGTTTCTTCACTTCCTTGTATTTCTTCAGTTGATTTAATTATTATTGGAATTTCATATACTCTATCATAAGTTAAAATTATTTTTGAATCTTCTATAACTCCTTGTTGAGTAAAAATAAAAAGATTTTTTTCTTCATTTCTTACAAAACTTAAAATTTTTCTAGCAGGATAAAGAAAATCAGAAGTTAGGTTAACAGAAACATCTAATATATCATTACTATCTTTATTATTTTTTAGTGTTATTTTATAAGATTGTTTTATATCATTTTTATCTATAAACAATATTGCTGGTTTTATGGATAAAGAAGAATCTGAATCAATTACATTAAATTCTTTACTTTTTTGTAAATCTGTTAATGCATTATCTATTACAAATCTTGAGTTTACTATTAAACTATGATTTTTACTCTCTAAATTTAATAAATCAAAATATACAAAATATTTATTTTTATCTAAATTAAAGATAAATGGTGCTATTTTTACATTATCTATAGTTATATCATTAGCAGAAAGATTTTTTGTTGGATTGTCTAAATTAATCTCTGCTTGTAAAGTTTCTAAAGAAGAATAATTATCCCTATAAATGTTGATATCAACTTGCGCTAAAGCTATAGAAATATTAATCAAAAAAATTAAAGCTATTAATTTTATTTTCATTTATCATTTATTTTTTCTTTATTAGTTTTCTAGCTTCTTCTAAAGATTTTTCTAATTCTTTATCTAGATTAGATTTAGATTTCTGAGAGGGCTTGCTTCCAGGGAATTTTGGGATTTCAGGTTTGAAAAATGGTTTTTTATCTTTTCCATTCTCTTTTGTAAACTTACCAAATAAATTAAATTTAGGTTTTTTCTTTCCTTTTTTAGAATAATAATATATTCCAAAAACAATTGCCAATCCTAATATTATAATCATAAATATAGCAAAAAATGGGAAACTTGCATCTCCTCCATTTGTAGACTCTTGTGTTAATGAAGAAGGTGCACCACAATCACTTGGGCAATTATCTTCATTTTCTCCAGTATCACAAAATGTATCTTCATTACATATCTCTCCTTGACAGTCTTGAGGACAATAAGTATTGGATAATGAATCTTTTTCAGTTGAATCACAAATATTATCTCCACAACTACAATCATTTGGACATTGTAAAGATGTTTCTCCAAATGTATCATACTCGCATGTTCCATCATTATTACAACTTGGGCATTCATTTGAACATGAACCACCACAATCTATTCCTTCTTCATTTCCATCTTGTTGACCATTACTACATGTAGAAGAAGAAACTCCTAAACAATCACTTGGGCAATTATCAGCATCTTCTCCTCTCTCTTCATCACAAGCATCATTAAAATTACAAATATCACATACTGTATCACAAGGACCACCACAATCAACACCATCTTCACCTTGATTTCTTGATCCATCAAAACATGTAGCTACAGAAGCACTAGGAGACAATGCTAATAATGAAAATGAAGTTTCAAAAACATCTCCAAATGAACCATCTGGTCTTTGTTTAGATTCTAACCAATCAATAGATTCTTGATTATTTGGCAGAGACTGAATAGCAAATGAAGTTTTGAACACATTATTATCAAAACTACCATCACTTCTTTGTTTATTTAATAATTCTTCTGAGAAACTATCATCTTGGGTTATTAAATGCATTAAAGATACATGTTCTGGATTGTTTGAATCATAATTAGATTTTAAGAAAAATAAAGATCTTGGTTTGTCTACTTTTGATAAAGCATAACTAGCATATAAAGTAGAATCTACATTACACCTATCTTTAAATCCAACACCAAAACAATTATTATCTACAGTTACAGATCCTGTTGAACTTTCAATATTTTCTACAAAAGTATAAGTATTTCCAACATTAAACAATAAAACAATAATAGCGCTAGTATCTGTACTACAATCTATATCAAATGTTAAAGATGGGAATTTGTTTAATAGATTAGATTCAAGACATGAATTTAAGTCTAGCCAATTATTATTATTGCAACTAGGGAATTTTCCTTCTACTATTTCAACTTGTTTTGTTATCTCATTCGCTCCTTTGTTATATCTAATAGTACATTGTCCATTTTGAGCATTAGCTATTTGTAACAACCATTTTCCCCTTGTAGAACTAGAAGATGAAGCACTATCAAACCAATCAACAACATCTTGAGTAGGTTCTCCTGCTGCACTTAATGCAAGTAAAGCAAATGCTGTTTCTTTAACTTTACAATTAATTTTAGGCCAACAATGGGCATTATTTTTTTGTGATAATAAATAATCAATTGATTTTGCTACTTCTCCTGAAGAACCAACATTAGATAAAGCTAAAATTGCTGCAGAAGTGTCTATAATATTATTATTATAACTACCATCTACTTGTTTAGATAATAAATAATCAAATGCTTTGTCTCCATCTACCTCAGCTATTGATAGAGGTATTGATAAGATTAAAAGAAATATAATATACTTTAATTTCATACACACACCTTTTTAAAAATTAAGGATATAATCTATAAAAATCTTTCTATAACCCTAAAAACTAAATTTTCAAATTATCTAATAAATCCAAGTGATCTTCTAATAATCTAGTTATTAAGAAATTTTTTCTTACATGTTCTCTTCCAAATTTTCCCATATCTTCAACTAATTTAGGGTCTTGTAATAACTTTAATGTAGAGTCTGCACATTCTTTAACATTATTAACAAGAAATCCATTTTCTCCATGTTTAATTTGTAAAGGGATTCCTCCAACATTTCCACCTATAACTGGAGTTTGTTTCCATAAAGCTTCACTAACAGTTAAAGCAAATCCCTCTTTAGTTGATTTTTGTAAGATTACATTAGATAATGTTTGGATTGAATTAACAAGTCTATCATTATCATCACTATTCATAACAATATGAATATCTGAATCTCCTTTTATTCTCTTTATTACTTTATTATATATCTGTGGACCTTCAGGATCATCAGTAGCTAAATTTCCAACTAAAACTAATCTACAATCAAATTTTTTCTTTATTATATTATAAGCATCTATTACCCCTAAAGGATCTTTCCATATATCAAACCTAGAAACTTGAGAGATTATTGGTTTGTCTAAAGGAATTCCATGTTTATTCAAAACTTTTTCTTTAATATTTCCATTTAGTTTATCATTTTTTGGAATAAAAGGATCTATAGCTGGAGGGATGATATGTTCTTTAACTATTCCTTTTTTATATTGGGGCATGGAAACTATCATAGCATCATATTTTTTAATAAATTGAGTTAAATAATACCATAAAACTTGATTTGGTTTTGTCAAATCTATATGACATCTCCAAACCCAAGGTTGTTTTTTCTTATAAAATTGGATTAAAGCTAACGGTTGAGGGTCATGGATTATAACACAATCAGTAGGTTCTAAATGATTAATTATAGAATTTATTTCATTATTTTCTAGATAAGTGTTTTTCTTTCTATCACTTAAATTAATCTTTCCCCCTTGTATAGAATTATGAAATAATTTTGTTATTCCGAAAAAATCTTGTGTTCCCTTTATACATCTCCATTCTGTTATTATATCTAAATCATTCATTAGTAATATTAAAGAATTTAGTATTTCTGCAACACCTCCACCTTGAAATGTTGAGTTTACATGAGCAATATGTTTTCCTGTAAATTTACTTGCTTTAAGATGAATTCTATCTATTATTTCATCCCCTACAACGTCCCTATAAGCTTCAATGCCTCTCTTCATAAATGTGAAAATATTTTTTTAGATATAAATATTATTATCTTACTTTATCCCCATTGTGGGCATCTTTATCTAAAGTTAACAAAGAAATTTCTTCTTCTCCAACAGCTAATAACATACCTTGAGATTCTATCCCTCTCAATTTAACAGGCTCTAAGTTTGCTATTACTATTATTTTTTTATTAATTAACTCTTCTTTAGAATAAGATTCTTTAATTCCTGCTACTAATTGTCTTTCTTCTCCAATATCTACTTTCAATATATATAACTTATCAGCATTTGGATGGTCTTCTACACTTAAAATTGTTCCAATTTTCAAATCTAATTTTTCCCAATCTTCAAATTTTATGTTCATTTTATTTTTTTAAATAAAATTTCTCCTTTTTTAGTTGAATAAGATTTTACTAGATTAAATTTACAATCTTTTAACAATCCTTGTTTAATGTTTAATTGTTTATTTATTTTTTCAGAGGTGTTTGGAGTGAAAGGACTTATTAATATGCTAATAATCCTTAAACTTTCTAATAAAGAATATAAATTTTTTTCTAATTTTTTATCCTTTTGTTCCCATAACTTTTCTTTATTAATAAATTTATTACATTCAGATATAAATCTAAAAATTTCAGAAAGTGCATTATGTAATTCATAACTTTCAATGTAATCTTGAATTTTCTTTAAGTTTAATTTAGTTGTTAGTTCTTTTTCTAATGTATAACTTTTAATCTTCCCATTAAAGTTTTTATCTGTTAAAGTTAGTACTCTACTCAATAGATTTCCTAATTCATTCGCTAGTTCATTATTCAATCTATTTTTTAAAGAATCCTCTGAAAAATCTCCATCTTGACCAAATGGAACCTCTCTAATCAGATAATATCTTATTGAGTCAGAAGGATATTTTTCTAATTCTTTTACTGTAATCATCTTTCCAGATTTAGATACTTTTTCTTTTTTAATGGTTAAAAAACCATGAGAAAATACTTTTTTTGGTAGTTTAACTTTAGCACTTAGTAATAAAGCAGGCCAAATAACACAATGAAACCATTGAATATCTTTAGCTACTAAATGTAAATCAGCAGGCCAAAATTTATTAAATAATTTTTTGTCTTTAATATATCCTACTCCTGAAATATAATTTAATAATGCATCTCCCCAAACATAGGCTATATGTTTTTTATCAAAAGGAAGTTCAACCCCCCACTTAAATGAAGTTCTAGATATACTCAAATCATGCAACCCCTCTTTTACTCTCTTAATAATTTCTTTTTTTCTAAACTCAGGTTCGATAAATTTAGGATTTTTTTCAAAGAAATCTAATAATTTTTTTTGGTATTTTGATAATTTAAAAAAATAAGATTTTTCTTTTAGTTTTTCTATTTTTATGTTGTGAATTGGGCATTTTAAATCTTTTAGATCATTCTCTACATAATAAGCTTCACAAGAAGTACAATAATATCCTTCATATTCTCCTAGATATATATCTTTATTGTCATAAATTTTTTGTAGAATATTTTGAACAACTTCTTCATGATCTTTATCTGTAGTTCTTATGAATCTATCATAATTAATATTAAGTTGTGTCCAAGCTTCTTTGAATTTAATTAACATAGAATCAACAAATTCTTTTGGATTTTGATTATTTTCTTTAGCTACATTCTCTATTTTTTTACCATGTTCATCAGTTCCAGTTAGAAAAAAAACTTCATTACCTAAAAGCTTGTTCCATCTAGCAAGAACATCACATACTATTGTTGTGTAAGCAGTTCCAATATGTGGCTCCGAATTTGGATAGTATATTGGAGTTGTAATATAAAATTTTTTCATATCTAGAATTAAGAATTTGTTTATTTAAAACTTGCTGTTAGAATTGATTAAGTTTAGTGCTCTATTCTATTACTGCTGATTCTAATACTATAAATTTATTTTTGTTAGAATCTAATTCAACTTGAACACCCAAAGGTAGAGTAATCATGGGATCAGTGTGTCCAATATCAACATTATATAAAATTGGAAAGTTATGATCTCTTGTATTATACAAAATAATTTCTTTTAAATTCTTAATTTGTTTTTCTGTATACCCAAAACCTCTTCCAAAGACTATCCCTTTAACTTGATTGAATACTCCTAAGTTCCTTAAATCCCCTAATGCAGAATCTACATTGGCTAAACTTTCTCCTTTCCTGTAATCTTCACCTTCAGGGGTTTCTAATAATAAAATTTTATCTTTAAAATCAGGCCAATACTTTGTCCCAGCTAAATGTAGTATTACAGGCAGACATCCACCAAGAATTTTTCCTTTAACTTTTCCTTCTTTTAACCATTCATAGCCTTTATTTTCTTTATATTTTCTATCTCTTTTTAAATCATCTTTGTTTATCCAATCAAGATCTTTATCATCAGTCCATTGTTTAGATGGTTTGATCCCTCCTATAATTTCTGTTACAGCCTTAAAAAAATGTTGAATTGTAAACTCATTTGGTTTAGGACTTTCTCCGAATTGTGTTATGATTGCAGGACCATAAAAACCAACCAATCCTATTTGGGAATATAAAGCTAAATGTAAACTTGTAATGTCTGAATATCCGCAAAGAATTTTAGGATTCTTCTTGATAGTTTCAAAAACTAAGTATTCTAAAGTTTGATGAGAAGTATCCCCTCCTACTGTTGAAATTATAGCTTTAATATTTTTATCTTTAAAAGCATCCATAATATCTTTAGCTCTATTTTCAGCAGTATCAGAACTAATGCCTGAACTCTTTTTAGCAGTGAGAAATATTTTTACTTTATAACCTAACTCTTCAAAGAACTTCTTTCCTTTTTCAAGCCTATGTAAAGTTAAAGCAGCTAATCCTGAAGCAGGAGCTATGAAAGCTATTGTATCTCCTTTTTCTAATTTTGGTGGTTTTATTAGTTTCATGTTAACTAAATAATTGAACTTTATATATAAAAATCAATCGGTTTAAAGATTAAATGACGCTAACTTACAGTTCATTATAACTCTTTTCTATCTACTTCATTATTAACTATAGATATAACTTGTGAAGAAAAATAATCAAAATTTCCAATACTTATTAAATTAATATTAAAATTTTTTATGATAAATTTTTTTTCTTTTTTATTAATTCCATCTTGATCACCTAAAATGAATATAGGATCTTTTTTAATTTCAATTTCTCTAATGTCTTTTCCTTTTTTATCTAAAAGATATATGTTTCTATTGTTATTCTCTTTAATTAAATTTCTAAGACTCTTTTTCTCTATAAAACACCCTGGAAATACTTCATTTCTTTTATCTTTTTTATATTTGAACAACATTCTTTTTAATAATCCACCAACATCTTTTTTTGAGATTGGGATTTCTTTATCATAAATAAATTCAAGGTGTTTGGGCGCATCAGGTGGGCCATCTAATATTAAATTTAATTTAACATCTTCCCTTATTCTATTAGAAAGAAAAAATGAGGAGATAACTGCATGACAAGCAATATCTAATCTACCAGCACTCATCAAATCTTTAAAGTTGCCTGAGGTTCTTCCTTTAGCCGAATAATAAATAAATTCTCTCATGTTAATTGCTCCTGCCGGGATTTGAACCCGGGTTTCGACCTTTCTCTAAAATCTTTTTTAAATAAAAGCCCTCGAGAGGGTCGCGTCCTTAACCGGGCTAGACCACAGGAGCATACAATAAAATTCGTTTATGTGTTTTATAAAACTTATGTTAAGATTTAATAATTTTTATAAGAATACTCATAAAAAAAACTAAATGAATAAAGTGACCAAAGCTTTAATTACAGGAGTGACTGGACAAGATGGTGCATATCTAGCTGAATCTCTCTTAAGCAAAGGCTATCAAGTTTTTGGAATGTATAGGAGAAGAGCTACAGACCCATTTGATAATATAGAGCATATTAAAAATAAAATAAATTTAGTTTCTGGAGATTTATGTGATGGTCATTCAATTCAAGAAGTAATTGAAGAAACCAATCCAGATGAGGTTTATAATTTAGGGGCTCAATCTTTTGTTAAAATTAGTTTTAATCAACCTCATTTAACTAGAGATATAAATTTTTATGGTGTTGATAGATTATTACATTCATTATCTAAACTTAAGAAAGAAGTAAGATTTTATCAAGCTTCTACTTCAGAAATGTTCGGGGAAGTTTTAGATACACCTCAAAGTGAATCTACTCCATTTAATCCCGTTAGTCCATATGGGGAAGCAAAGTTAGCAGCTCATGAATTAATACAGGAATATAGAAAGAGAGGAATGTTTTGTTGTGGTGGAATTTTATTTAATCATGAAAGTCCTAGAAGAGGATTACAATTTGTAACTAGAAAAATAACTCACTCTGTAGCCAAAATACATTTAGGATTACAAGAAAAACTTAGTTTAGGAAATTTAAATGCGGAAAGAGATTGGGGCCATGCTATAGATTATGTAGAAGCAATGTGGTTAATGTTACAACAAGATACCCCAGATGATTATGTAATTGCAACAGGTAAAAAAATAACTGTAAGAGATTTTGTAGAATCAGCTTTCAAAAAAATAGGTAAAGAAATAGAATGGGAAGGTAAAGATTTAGATGAAAAAGGTTATTCAGATGGACAAGTTGTTGTAGATGTTGATGAAAAATTCTTTAGACCAAATGAAGTAAAATTATTACTTGGAGATCCGAGTAAAGCAAAAAGAGTTTTGGGGTGGGAACCACGTGCATCTCTTGAAGGTTTAGTTTATAGTATGGTAGAAAATGATCTTAACCTATTAAAAGAGTAGCCCTACCTGGATTCGAACCAGGGTTTACAGGTCCAGAACCTGTCGTCATTGACCAACTAAACCATAGGGCTCTGAATTTGTTTTAGTCTATTGATGTGTTTTTTATTTGAAAATCCAATTTCTTTTAAATATTTCTTTATTTCCATCTGTCTTGAAATATAAAACCTTTTTTTGTTAATTATTTTAGAAGGATGAAACCCCAATTTAATAAACGCCCCCCTCGTATCTTCTAAAAGTTGAGAGTTATAGTTTATAAAACTAATTCTTATTAAACAAGGATCCTTATTAGACATCTTAAAAATAGAACCATCTGTGTCAATGAGGCCCCTCAAACAAGCTTTTAGATATGAATTCTTTTTAAATATCCACAAAGGAATAGTGGACTGATTTTTTATTTTATTCCCTGGATTTATTCCCATCTGTATAAAAAACTTTACTAATTCTTTACTATAAAGATTTAAAGACCGCCCATTATACTTAAGAGAAATATTCTCTTTTGTGTCTAAATTAAAAATCTTTTTACAAAGATTTTTAAGATAATCAAGATGATAATCCTCATCTTTTTTATAATCACCAGAAATTCTAATGATATAAACTCTTACTTTTTTTCCTTTTTTATATAAATGGACATTTCCATCTCCCAAAACAGCCCCTACAAATTCTGCCAATCTTTCATCTTTCAAAGGTATTTTTAAATTAATTAAAGTCCCATTCGAATTTATTCCACCTTTTGCTCTTCCCCAGTTGTCATCTAATCTTCTGATTATAAATTCATTAAAATTCTTCCCACAAATTTTACACAATTTATTATAAATCTTTTCTGATATTAATATTTTTTCAATTCTCAAATCATTAGACAAATATTGTTGTGGAACTCCAATTTTTTTAGAAAGTTCTGACCATGATAATCTTTCTTTGGCCAAATAGATCAATTCTTTTTGTTTTCCTTTTTGAAGTTTTATCCTCATATTTCTAATAAGACAGTATCATTTATATAGTCTCTGATTGGCCACTACACTATAGGGCTGTATCATAAAAGCTCTATGAATATTTATAAATATTAACTCACAAAATTTTCTATGAAAGTTGAGGAAATTCTAAAAAAACATAAAATAGAATATAAAATTGTAAAACATAATATCAAAGTTATAAAATCAACAGACTTAGAAGATGAAAATGTAAAAAAAGAAGATGTTTGTAAAACTATTATATTAAAAACAAGAAATAAAGATTACTTAGCTGTATGTATTAAAGGAGAAGATAGAATAGATACAAAAAAAGTTAGAGAGATCATAGAAAAGAAAGTTGATGTTGCATCTCATGAAAGTGTAGAAAAATCTACTGGATTGAAGGTTGGAGAAATTTGTCCTTTGTTAATTAACATGCCTATAATTATTGATAAAAAAGTTTTTGAAAAAAATAAATTACATTTTGGCTCAGGTGATTTATATCATGATTTAATTATTAATCCAAAAGATTTAGAAAAAGTTATTAAGTTTAAAATAGCAGATGTAAGAAAAGATGAGTGAAGAAAAAGTTTTTTTTAAAAATAAAAAAGGGAAAAAGATTGTTGGAATATTACATACTCCGAAAAAAGAACATATCCATCATAAAATTCCTTGTGTAATAATATGCCATGGTTTTACTGGATTTAAAGAAGAGACATGGATTGTTAATTTAGCTAAAGAACTAGAAGATCATTACATTGCTTCATTAAGATGTGACTTTACAAATTCAGGAGAGAGTGAAGGCTCTTGGGAAGGACTAAAAACTAGTGAAGAAATTGAAGATTTAAAATCAATGATTGATTATGTTGAAAATATTAATTTCGTTGATAAAGATAAAATTGGTGTGGCGGGACATTCTTTAGGTGGATTAGTTTCTATTGTAACAGCATCACAAGATCCAAGAATAAAAGTTCTAGTAACATTGTCTCCACTTGATGATCCAAATGACAAACCAATACTAAAAGTTAATGATATGGAAAAATGGAAACAAGCTGGCTATCATATTTTTAAAAATATTAAATATATAAAAATTAAAATTAAATATGAGTTCTTTAAAGATTTAAAAAAATTTAACACATCAAAAAATGTAAAAAAAGTTAAAGTTCCATTGTTAATATTACATGGTGACAAAGATGCAATGGTTCCTTTAAGTCATGGAGAAAACATTTATAAAAATGCAAATGAACCAAAACTTTTAAGAGTTATAGAAGGAGCAAATCATTTATTCAGTGGAAAAGCAATCTTAGCATTAACAGTAAAATATGCTGTTGATTGGTTTGCTAAATATCTAAAATGAAAGAACCAACATCAATGGACGAATGTGTGTATCATACTATCCAAACTATTGGAAAAGGTAAAGCTAGATTGTGGGTTCTTAGAGAAAATTGTCTTGAATGTGGGAAAGCTTTAATGTCAAAGCCAAAAGATCCTAAAACAGGAAGATTTAAAACAAGATCTAAAGAATATGTTTGTTCTGAGTGTGGACATACTGAAGATATAGAAGAATATGCTGAAAAGTTAAATGCTAGTATACAATATACTTGTCCTAAATGTGAACATGAAGGGGAATTAGAAGTTCCATTTAAAAGAAAAAAAACAAAATTTTTTGATGAAATGAAGAAAAAAGATGTTCGTAAACTAGCTTTAATCTTTAACTGTCAAAAATGTAATGAAGAGATTAAAGTTATAAAATTAAAGTAATTTGTAGGATTAGATTAATAAGTATTATAAACAATCTCTTTTTCTAAAAAATATGCATCTAAATGTTGAGATCAAAGCACAATGTGCTAATCTTAAAAAAATAAAAGAGATTTTAGAATCTCAAGGGGCTGAATTTAAGGGAATTGATCATCAAATTGATACTTATTTTAAAGTTTCAAATGGAAGATTAAAGTTAAGAGAAGGTAAGATTGAGAATAATTTAATCTTTTATGAACGTAATAATGAAGAAGGTCCTAAAGATTCAAATGTAGTTCTTTTTTCTAACACTCCTAAATCAAATCTAAAAGATGCACTTTTAGGTGCTTGTGGGGTTTTAGTTGTTGTTGATAAAAAAAAGGCACATTTATTTTATTGATAATGTAAAATTTCATGTTGATGAAGTAGAAAATTTGGGGAATTTTTGTGAAATAGAAGCTATTGATAAAACAAATAATATTGGTAGAGACAAACTTCTACAACAATGCCAAGATTACATGAAACTTTTGGAGATAAAAGAAACAGATTTAATCTCTTGTTCTTACAGTGATTTATTACTTCAAAAGTCAATAAAATAATCTAAGCATAACATTTATAAATAGTATTTCAGCATATTCTCTTACCCTACTGATCAAAGAGAGATAAAATGTATAAAAATGTATAAATCAGCCGCTGATTCTGCAAGTTAGTTTGAAAAATGCCAAATAAAAAATCACCTAGGAAAGGAAGTTTGCAGTTTTGGCCGAGGAAGAGAGCCAAACGTAGCTATGCATCCATTAGATCTTGGCCTAAATTAAATGATACTAAATTAATGGGTTTTGCTGGATATAAAGCTGGAATGACTCACATTATATTAAAAGATAATTCAAATGCAACAACTAAGGGTGAATTAATATCTCAACCCGTTACAATTATTGAATGCCCTCCATTAAAACCTCTTTCTTTAAGATTCTATCAAAACACAACTAAAGGTTCTAGGTGTGTCTCAGAGTTATTTGCTAAAAATTTAGATAAAGAATTAAATAGAAAAATAAAAACCCCAAAAAAATCAAATGAATCTAAAGAATATAATGATATTAGATTAGTTGTTTATACCCAACCAAAACTAACAAATATTGGAAAGAAGAAGCCTGAGATATTTGAATTAGAAATTTCAGGAGATAAAGAAAAAAAATTAGAATTTGCTAAATCATTATTAGATAAAGAGATTAGTATTAATGAGGTGTTTAAAGAAGGACAATTTTTAGATGCTCATGGAATAACAAAAGGAAAAGGTTTTCAAGGGACAGTTAAAAGATTTGGAGTTCATATAAGACAACATAAATCTGAGAAAGTTAAAAGAGGAGTAGGAAGTCTAGGACCTTGGACACCGAAAAGAGTCTCTTTTAGAGTACCTATGCCTGGTAAAATGGGTTATCATAAAAGAACTGACTATAACAAATGGTTAGTAAAGATTGGAGATAAAGTCGAAGAAATAAATCCAAAAGGTGGATTATTACAATATGGATTAGTAAAAAATAATTATATTTTAGTAAAAGGTTCTATTCCTGGATCAAGAAAAAGATTAATCATATTAACCGAACCATTAAGGTCAAAAAAAGATCAACAACAAGTTGAGATAAATTACATAAGCCAAGAGAGTAAACAATGAAAGTAGAAATATTAAATTTAGAAGGGGAAAAATCTAAAGATATAGACTTACCTACACAATTTGATGAAGAATTAAGATTAGATTTGATTAAAAAAGCTGT
>CAYUGZ010000018.1:0-14279 GCA_964444465.1 Candidatus Woesearchaeota archaeon
TGCTAAATTTATTAAAGAATTGATGTAAGATGCTTTTTTATCTTTACTATCTTTACTTGTTAATCCTTTTCCTAATTTTTTTAAAGAATCAGAATCTGAGTTTAATACATAACATCTGGCTAGTCTAGTCCTCAAATTTCCTAATATTTTTTGTTTATCTGTAAGATCATATTTGATAGATTCACTTAACGCTTTTTGATATTCCCCTATTATCTTATTGTTATCTTTACCTTCACCACATGACCCATATTCTGCTAATATTCTTTCAATTCTTCTTTTTTTACCATCTGGATTTAATAACTTAAAAGTATCATCAAGAATTGGTTTAACTCCTTCAACTAATTCAACCCCTTTTGTTTGTAATGATTTCAAACCTTTAGTTATAGCTGGAGCATTTGTATAAAAAGCGAAAATAACAGCGAAGAATACTATTAATCCTATAGCATAACTAAGAATTTTTGTTAATTCCCATCCTTCACCTTTCTTCTTTAATTTAGTGTATTTTCTTTTAACCATTTCAACCTAAACTTGTTAATTTTAATAAAGCCTCTTTTAATTCTGTTATGTTAGTAAGAAACATGATTATAAAAACTAAAACAATTAAAACTATTATTGCAGTTAGTATTTGTTTAAGTTCAAATGCTCCTTTTTTCATTTTAAAAATTATCAGTTAATACATTAAATATTTCATATATTCTATCTTTAAATATGATTATTAAATAAATTAATATTACTAAAACTAAAACCATTATGATTAGTTTAGCTAATGTATCCCAGTGTAACTCTCCTTTTTCCATTAATCATTAATCTTAATATATTTAATAAAACTTTTTATTGGGCAAATCCACCTTTACACAATTCTTTTACTCCTTTTGAATCTGTAGCCATAACAATTGCATTAAAACCTTTACTTTGAAAAAGTCCACTTCCTGCACCTGCTAAGACAGATAAAGTAGCACCTGTAGCTATGCCTATTGGATTAGCTAATAATCTACCAGCTATAGGATTAGTTAATCCTGCAAAAGTTAAAACCCCCACTGTTGCAGCAGTTGTAGTCCCTGCTCTAATAGCCCTATTCAATGCACTTTCTTTTTTATTTACTAAAAATAAAACAAATAAATTTTTACTATCACTAATTTCTAAGTTATCTACTCCACTTAGAAACCCTCCTTCTTTAGAACCTGTTCCAGTTATATATTGTAAATAAGTTCTTTGATCTAACAAAGGTCTTGGTTTTTTATCTCTTAAATAAACAGCCATCTCACTTCCTGTTATTTTGATATCTAAATCAGAACTAATTCTAGCACAGGTATAACATAAATTATTATTCTCTGACCATAACCCAAATTGTATGTCACTATAAAAATCATATTTTCCTTCTCCAAAATTCCCCCAACAACTAGCCATCTCTTTAGCTATTCTCTTTTTTGCTTCTTCTTTTGTTTTAACTTTAACATTTTTCATTTTACATTTAAGATCAAATGGAGAATTAAAGAATTCAGCAGCACTTCCTACGACAGGAATATCTTGCAAAACACCAGTACCTGCACCTTTAGAATAACTTTTTATGACTACACTCATAAAACAAGTGTAATCATTAACAGTATCAACAACAAATGGCCTATAAAACACACCTATAACTATTATTAAAACTACTGCTGAAAGGATGATTAATATTAAAGTAGTTAATGAAGCATAAACTATCCCTTTTTTATCCAAAATTTCTCACCAATCCAATAATTATTACTAATAATACGATCATAAATATAATTAATAGTATGAGCATAGTTACATTACTCATTCCAGTATCTTCTTCCATAGTGAATTTAATGTTATAAAATATTTAAATCTTCTCTAAAAGAATTAATGATATCTAGAAACACTTGCCCCATATAAAACTGCTATAGCACCAATTCCTACAATTATTATTTGATATGTTGGTCCAGTACTTGGAACAACTTTTAATATTTCTGGAATAAAATCGTAATTAGAAACTAAAGGCCAGATTCCCCCTAACATTGTTAAGACTCCTACAAATGTTATCATAACTCTCATATTAATTACCTCCTACCTTCCTAATCCCTCCCCAGATGATAAATCCAATTGATGCTAAAAATGCTAGATTCATCCAAGGTAATATATCTATAGGGATGTTTGAATTAAATAAGAATAAATCAAATCCTGTAACACGATCTAACAAACCAAAATAAGCTAAATAAAATACAATATATGAGCCACCTATAGCAATCAATCCAGATCCAGTAGTCTGTTCTAATATATTAAAAACAAAAACAGATATTAAAATTATTATAATAAAAAACGCCCAAGGTCCAAAACTTTCCAATAAAGAAAATCCAGTTTGTCTCTCCCATATTAATAAAGCAATTGATAAAAATATACCCAAACCAACATAGACTGATTTTCCTCCACCTTCTAGATGTTTTCCTAAAATGGATTGTCCTAACCCTAAAAATATAGCTAGAAATATACCTAAATCAAAAAAAGTAGAATATTGATAATACAAATCAAGAATATCAAAAAATTCTCCACCTCTAAATCCTGAACTCCTATAAACTGCTCCTGAAGTAAAATCTCCAGCTACTAAAAATAAAACAAATATTCCAAGAAAAATACTCCCTGTTATTGCTACTTTATGGGCTACATTATGTAAATTAATATTTTCTTCTTTTTTATTTACATTCCTCTTTTTCTTCATTATTAATCTTAAGTTTATTAATTATTTAAACTTTTCTCTATGTGGCTGAAGTTATAACATTGATTCCATTAGCTAAAATATTAAAAATAAAGATCCCTATTAAAGATACAATAGAATATAAGATTATACTAAAGAATAAATTTTTACCTATCTCAAATTTTCTTATTATCTTATCATCATTATTTTCTATTGCATTTCTTAATATTGTTAGTATAATCACAATTTGTAATATGTAAATTCCAACAACTAATTGAAAATGAAAACTTGGAATTACATCTTCTATTTTTAATATTTGTATTAACCCACCTAAATTTCCAACACCTTCTGTATCTGATAATGTAGCTTGTTTAAATTGTTCTCCTAATTTATTAATTATTGAGACAACCATTGAAGAAACTCCTATAACAATTCCTGCAATCATTGGCGCTAAAAAACTAGATTGGGCTTGCATGCTACTAGTTATGTCTGCTAACAAATCTTTTAATCTCTCTCCAACTTTATGGATTCTATCTGCATAAACACTAATCGAAATTAAACTTTTAGATACAACTTCTGGACCTTTTTTTGAACTTTCTATTAAAACTTTCATACTTGATTCAATTAGTTTAGAAGGAAAATATATTATTGCGCCTCTTTCTTTATTAAATATAGCTTCATTAAGACCCATACCTAATTTTCTAATATTAATACTTATAATTCTAAAAAAACTTCCAGTTGGTGTTCCCTCTAAATTTTGAGAAACCCTTTCAAATGCGATTTCTACTGGAATTCCAGCTCCAACTCTATTCCCTAATTGAAATAGACTTCCAGTAAATTCTCTTTCTAATTTATCTGTTTCTTTTTTTATGTCTATTATATTTTTCGTGTTTAATCTATAATAAGTTCCTATTGCTAATCCTAATCCTAATGGAATTAATAAACTAAGAACTAATGCCCACAACCCATAAGGCCCTACAAAACTATTACAAGTACCTTGAACTTCATCTAAACATTTATAATCTAAAATTTTCCCACCAATACTTCCTTCTAAAAAACCCATCTGATCAAATTCAGGGGTGATTAAATGTAAAATTATTGGCATGAACCCAATCATTAAAAATACAAATCCAATTAATAATGCAGATAATAATGCAGTATCATTTTTATATTTTTTAATTTCAGGATTGTTTTCAAATAAATCAGTTTCACCAAATCCCGTTATTCTTTTAGATAGAATATTCATCCCAAAAATTAAGATTATAGGTGGTAATAAAAAATTATAAAGTAATGATAAATGCCACCATTTAACTGCACCACTTAAAAAACTAGCAATTAAAGGAAATATAACAATTCCTAATATTGGTAGGATAACACCTAACATATGCAACATAGTTATTGGAGATTTAAGCTCATGCGCAAAATGTAACATTCTTTCATATGTTCCATCTAACATTATCTCTAAACTTTTATCTAATAAAGAAATTCTTTTTTCTTCATTTGGTTCATGTAAGCTAGATTCAATTAGATGAAAAGCCTCAACAAACTCTAAATTATGATCTTTCCAATCTTCTAAATAACGATCAATACTCTCTCTTATTGTTGAATATTTTTGTGTTTCAACATCCCAAAATACTTTTCTAAGATCTAAGGCTAAAGGATTTCCTATATGCTCCCCTGCAAATTTGATTGCCCTTTCTAGATTAGAAGTATGCCTCATGTACATTGCAACATAAAGAATACATAAAACCATCTGATTACTTGCTTTTAATCTATGTCTATTTGCTAAGTAATTTGGTAGGTTACTTATTGGTTTGATGATTAAAGCTCCAATTGTTAATAAAAATAAAGGTGTAAAAATTAAAACTTCTCCTAGAAAAAAAGAAGATATTGCAATTGTAAATGCAATGAGAATTAATATTCCTGCAACTATAACAGAAAAACTATAAGCACCTATTGGAGTTATATTTAGATGAATAGATTTTATTGATTGTTGTAAAATTTCTTCATCTTTTGGCTTAGGTTTAATTTTTATTATACCTTCAGAAAAATTACATAAATTTTCATATATTGTTGTTTTTTTATCTAATAATTCATTTCTAAATATTTCATACTCTCTAGAAAATGTTTCATCTGTTGGTAAGTCTCTAATTGCTGCTTCAGAAGTACTATTTAATTTTTTACCATAACTTTCAAGAATTTTTTTAGTATCTTCATCTAACTCCATTTTAATATTGTCTCATTCTTACTCTTCTTTTCAACCATTCTTCCCAACTAAAAAATATTCTTTTAGGATCTAAATTTCCAACTTCATTTCTTACTATTTCACTAATCCTATGGAATTGATCATTAGAATCTATAATGAATTTCGCTTCTAATAGCGCATTATTTTTCAATCTATTTGCATAACTAACTAAAGTTTCTTTTATTTTTGCTCTTAACAAGATGTTATCCCATATAGCATCCCAGTCACCAGCCCACTCTTTTACGTTTCCACCTATAGATTTTATTATTTCGGAATCTCCATTTATTAAATCAGGAGTTGGAACTAACATATCTTGTTTTGTATCATATTTCATTAAATCTACAAAACCACGCTCAGCCAAAGGATCATCTACCCAATGTTTTCTTACCTCGGTTATTTGGGTTATTCTTCTCCATTTGTGTAATCCATCTGGACTTTTCATTGGATTAGTAACAACAATTATATCTGTAGCTTTAAAA
This sequence comes from Candidatus Woesearchaeota archaeon, assembly GCA_964444465.1. GTDB lineage: Archaea > Nanobdellota > Nanobdellia > SCGC-AAA011-G17 > JACPNG01 > JACPNE01. The sequence goes on from CAYUGZ010000018.1 coordinate 5,417, forward strand.
CTAGTTTTTGGAACTTTTAAATCATTAACAACTCTATCAAACACACCATAAGGAGAATCTCCATGTATTGTTCCAGCAACAACATTAGCTAATGCACCTATTCTCATAGCTTCATATAATGCAAATGCTTCTAAAGATCTTATTTCTCCAACAATTAAAGCAGAATCTCCTAATCTTAATGCGGTTCTTATCCCTTCATCAGCTGCTATTTCAGATCCACCTTTTGTTAAGGCACTTCTAACTTTCATTTGTTGGATATTATAACCTAAAACCCTTAATGCATCAGTTGGCAGCTCTAAAGTATCTTCTATTGTTATTAGCCTATATTTTCTCATTATCTCAATTAAAACAGATCCTAATAATGAAGTTTTTCCAGAACTTCTTGTTCCAGCAACTAACATTGTTCTTGATCCATCTATTAGAAAACTCATTAATCCTGCACCTAAAGGACTAATCATTTTATTTTGTAAGAATAATGGCAATGTCCAAGGTTTGTCTCTATGTCTTCTTAATGCATATGCTAATCCTTGTGGATTTAATGGTTTTTGGATGATAGCAACCCTTGCTCTTGCATCTGGCAATATTAATTCAGTATCTAAAATTGGATTAGCTTCATCTAAAGGTCTTCCACTTAAAATTCTAAATTTAGATGCCCATGATTCTGCATCTTCTCTGGTTGGAATTAAATTTGTTACGCACTCATCAAAATCTTCATGTACTAAAAAAATTGGGGTTTGGCCTATTGGAGAATTTATAGAAATATCTTGTACTTTTTTGTCTTGTAATAAAACTTCTAAAACCCCAAAACCAACAGTATATCTAACTAATATTTGTGCTAGTTCATTTAAATCTTCAAAACCAATTTCTATATCTCTAGATTCTGCTAATTCTTGTAATAAATCTCTTCCAATATTAAAAAAAGTATTTCTCATTTTTTCTGGTTCTAAGAATTCTTCTTCTCTAGGTTTGTGTTCAGCTAAAACTCCTCTCGCTAAGTCTAGTAATTCATATTTGTCTTCTGTTAATTTAAATTCTGGAGGGATTAGATGATATAAATATTTTATATCTTTTTCAGTACTATAAATATTAACTTCACTCTGCCCAAAACTGTAAAGATCTAATTGTTCTCCATCTAAAGGATGTTGTGCCATTAATCTAGTGAACATAAAATCAGGAGTTATAATCGGTCTAAAAATATTTGAATATATATCTCTATCTCCAATTGCATATCCTGATAGATTTTTCCTTGCTATATTTACTAGTCTTGTTTTATCTAACAAATCATACAAATAAGTTAAAGTATCTATGTAAGATTGTTGAATATCCACTAAATCTAACGGAACTTTTTTTATTTTTATTTTTTCTTCTCTAAGTAATCTTCTTAATTCAACATAAGCTCCTAAAGGATCTGCTCTTAGAAGATTTATTACAATTTCTTGGAGTTTAGATTGCCATTCAGGTAGAAAAACATTAGCTCTTGGTTTCGAAGCAATGTTAGCCAAAGTTAAAATTTTCTTTTGTTTGACTAACATTTTATATAAATTAGCAATTTCTACTAACATTTGTGTCTGTTCATAGTTATAACTATAATTTCTTTTTTGTGTAAAAACAATTCTTCCAGTACTTGGAACTTGAACTAGATAATCTATTGTCTTAGCCATAACAACTGCATTATTTTCTAGACTAGGAACAAAACTCCATTGTTCTGCATTTATTTTGAGAACATCTTCTCTTCCTTCTTTCAAAACTTGATACTCTTCAGCCATAATCACCACTCAAAAAGGTTAACGAAACTTTTTTTATATTCTCAACTTTAATTAACTTAATAAGATAAATAGTTTTCGTTTTAAAATGGCTCAAGAACAAGATCTTTCGTATGTAATGAGTGATTTAAATTCTAGAGTAAGAATTCTTGAGAGTAGATACAATTTACTTGGAGAAAGACTACTTGTAATAAATAAAAATATGATAGAAGAATATAAAAAATTATTAAATAATATAAAAACTGTTGATAAAGAATTAATAGAATTTAAAAATGATATCTTTACAGTTAGAGAAACAATGAAAAAGATTTTAGATGAGATAGGGACTTTTGCTAAAAAAGAAAACATTAAAGTACTTGAAAAATACATAGATATGTGGAATCCACTACAATTTATTAGAGAAGAAGATGTAGAAAGGATTGTTAATCAAAAATTAAATAAATTTATTACAAAAGAAGAAATAGAAAAACTAACTAAAGGTCTTACAACAAAAAGTGAAGTTGCAAGATTGATAAGGGGTGAAAGATTTGGATGAGATCCCAACTAAAGAAGCAATAGGTATGAACAAAAAAGGAATGAAAAAAGAAGAGATTAACAAACATCTAGAAGGTAAAGGTTATAATCCAAAACAAATAAATGATGCATTTAATCAAATGGATATTAAAAGTAGTGTAGCTGGAGAGTATCCAACTAAAGATGTTTCTCATCCTGGAATGGAGCCTTCAGTATTAGATTTAGAACAAGAAGCACCTTCCCCTACCCAAGAACAAGCTCCATCAGAACCTCAAGAATTTGCACAACAACCACAAGCTCCATCCCCACAAATGTCTCAAACATCACCTTCTCAAGATTATGCTGCTGACACTGAAGAATTGATAGAGGCAGTTATAGAAGAAAAATGGCAAGAGTTTATGAGTAGATTAGGAGATATGGAATCTTGGAAAATAAGAACAGATGATGATATTACATCCATAAAACAAGAAATATTAAGATTAGGAAAAAGATTTGATAATCTACAAAATTCAATTGTACAAAAAGTTGGAGAGTATAGCAAGAATATAATGGATATTAATACAGAAATTAAAGCATTAGAAAAAGTCTTCCAAAATATAATTAATCCTTTAACAAATAATATTAGAGAACTAGATAGGATTACTAAAGACTTAAAGAAATAAATTAATTTTTTGCAGCAATTAATCTAACTGCTTGTGATGCTATTATCATTATAAAAATCATTCCTATCATTCTAGGATGAAATAATATTCTTCCTATATCAAATGTAATTCCTTCTTTGGCTGTTTCTTCAGTCCCATATAATCCTTGTACAACTGGACCATAAACTTGAGACATAGCAAATCCTAAAATTCCAATAATTACAATTATGGATATAGTCCAAACAACCCAATTTTCTGAAAAAAGCCAAACAATGGATTTTTCTTCTACACCAACCATCATAAAGATTAAAACTAGTAGAATGATGAATACAAACAAGAATACAAACCAAGGGGTAGCTATATTTAATATATCTTTAACTCCAGGAGTTAACATAAATAACATAGACATAGAAAGCGCAACAACAGTGTGGATGTTAGAACTTTTACCAAATAAAGGAACTCTATCTAATATAGCATATAAAACTCCAAATACAAATAAAAAAGTAAATACTGGTTTGAAGAATAACAATAAATTAGTATCTAATACAGTTGCCATTATTTGCTACCTCTAAGTTCATTTGATAATTTTTCTAAGTATCCATCTCCTTTTTCCTTTGTTTCTCTAGTTACTAAAAAAATTATAATAACGAAGACCCCAACAAACAATATAACACCTTTTGTTTGATCATCTATATTTTTCAAAAAATCAGGTGCAGGATCTCCAAGTGAGTCTGAAGTTAATGATATTATAATAAAAATTAATGAAACAAAAAAAGCTAGTCCCATAATATTTCCAGTCCAACCTGAATGTTCTTTTCCAACAAATATTCCCACTAATAATAAAAACATTAAAATTATAATCATAAATATCGAAACATTTGGTAAAAATCTGTTGACTAATCCAACTAACTCTTGGTTTCTTATAAATAATAAAGCTATAACAAAAGAAACAACAACATTTAGTTGTTTCATTTTCCCTAAAATTTTAGATTTGTCTAAAACAGCAAAAGCTAATGTAAATACTAATAAAAAAGGCAGTAATATATCAAATGCTCCTATTTCTTCCCCTAATGATAAAACGTCTCTGAAATCAACTGCCATTATGAAGTACTCTCCTCTTTTGGTGTTCTAACAATATATAATATTATTCCTATAACTATTGCTAAAAATATTAATGAAACTATAAATGTTTCGTCCCAATTAGCTGTAACGTAATCTAGTATTGGAAATAACCAACCAATTGAATTTAGAAAAACTGCTAACACTGAAGTAAATAAAGTTAGAGTAAGAAATATTTTCCAATTTTTATTATTATCATCAAAATTAAAGGGTTCATCCCCTTTAGATAAAGAACCTGCTAGCATCATAAAACTAACAACTATAACCAAAATTAAAGCTACTTGAGGCAAAGCTTCTCTTAGTGATTGTACTATCTCTTTTGTTACAACAACAAATAAGGCTATAACAAATGCAACCATAGAATTGATACTAGACCTTGAAGCCATTGTATCGCCTATCTTTTCTTTTCCAAATATAGCTGATTTTTCTAAAATAGCAAAAACTATAGTAAAAACAAGTAGAAAGGGAAGTATAACATCGAAAAATCCAAAACTTTCTAAAAAGTCTAATGCATTTTCTAAAGGCGTAGCCATCTAATACTCAAGAATAAATACTATAAAAATTTATTCTTTCTCTTCTTTATCCTCATATGATGGAATTGCTGATTTACTGATTATGACTATGTCTCCAATTGCCTTAACAAACTGATGTGGCACTATTACACCTTTAGCTCCACCTAAAACCCTTGTTAAAAATGAATTTTTTGTAGCTCTAATTCTCCATCCAGAAATTTTATTCATTGTTAATATACTCTCTTCTACCTCACCAAAATAGTCTCCAGAGTCAGTATATACCTTCATATCATATGCATCGCTATTTGTTTTATCTTTAACATGGTTTCCTCCTCATATTTAGAAAATGTTTTAAGTATTTAAAAATTTATCTTCAAAATGGAAACATACAAAAACCTCATTATAATAGGTACTTCTCACATTTCTATTGAAAGTGTGAGGGAAGTAGAGTCAGTTATACTAAAAAACAAACCAGAAATAGTAGCAATAGAGTTAGATAGAGTAAGATTTAATTCTTTAATGTCTAAAGATAGAAAGATAAGTATTAGAGACATAACAAAAATAGGGTTTAAAGGCTATTTATTCAATATTATTGGAGCTTGGATAGAAAAACAACTTGGAAAAATTGTTAATGTAAAACCTGGATCTGAAATGCTTAAAGCAATAGAGATAGGGAAAAAAGTTGATTCAAAAATTGCATTAATAGACCAAGATATTAGAATAACACTTAAAAGATTATCAAAAGAATTAACTTGGAAAGAAAAATTCACATTTGTAAAAGATTTAGTTAAAGGGTTAGTTTCTAGGAAAAAAATAAAAATAGATTTAACTAAAGTTCCAAGTAAAAAATTGATAAAAAGTTTAATTGAAAAATTAAAAAAAGATTACCCAAATTTACATAAAGTGTTAATAGAAGAAAGAAACATTATACTTGCAAAAAACTTAAATAAACTATTATCAACTAATAAAACAATAGTTGCTGTTATTGGTGCAGGTCATACAGAAGAGGTATTAGATCTTATAAAAAATGAAAATAAATAAGATAGAATTAAAACATTTTATTATAACTATATTCTTTGTAACTTTTGCATTAGCGTTTGATGATAAAAATCCCTCCTTTGTATTAACCTCTTGGTTATCTAACTTCATAAAGATAGGTGTGTTTGTAACTATAACAGTTTTTGTCCATTATCTTGGGCATAAGTTAGCTGCTAGAAGATATCAAACAGAGATAGAACATAGAATAATGACAATGTCTACTTTCTATCTTTCTAACTTTTTTTCAATTAAAACAAAACCAAAGCCCATAGGAATAATTTTATCTTTATTTATTTCATTTGTATCTTTAGGTAAATTATTTTACATAGCTGTTGAATCCTTTGTTGTTAAACCATCTAAAAACAAAAGAGTTGGTTTTAGATATACAAATTTAACAAATTATGAAACAGCAGTGATAGCTGCTTCTGGTCCATTAGCAAATCTTATCTTTGCTTTAATAATCAAATTATTTGGAGTCTCATCCTTAGACAATCTAGTTTTTATAAATTTAGTTTATGGATTATATCATTTAATTCCATTTTCCACATTAGACGGATGTAAATTGTTCTTTAGTTCATTTATATTGTATATATTTACTTTATTTTTATTATTAGGAACAACATTATTAATTTCTTTCTTTTCTGTAACTGCCACCATAATCTTAGTTTTATTTATTGCCTCAGTATTTACAATAATTTTCTTCTTTGCTATGTTTGGGCATCATCTATAAAAAACTAAAAAATGCTTTCTGTAAAAGCCAAAAAGCTGCTATCCATGTTAATGTGTTTACTATTCCATAAATTGCTAAGATAATCAAAATTCCAGAAACTATATCTAATAAACTTGTTATTGATTTAATAAAAATGACTCCTTTTGTTATTAAATAAATCCCAAATATCCAATTAGTATTTCCACCTATAGCTATATTAAAACTAAATAGTATTAATAAGATTCCTGCAACAAAGTCCATTATAGCGAAAAGATAGATCAACATTCTGGATACTCTTTGATTAATTATATAAACATTTGTTTTCTAAGAAGTGGATGGAGATCAAAAATTTTTTACCAAGAGAATATCAAACTAGAATAAAAAATACTTGCGTAGATAATAACACATTAGTTATATTGCCTACAGGATTAGGTAAAACAAAAATAGCATTATTAACCTCTATTGAAAGATTAAAGAAATTTCCTAAATCTAAAGTTGTATTTTTAACTCCTACAAAACCATTAGCCTCTCAAATTTATAATGAATTTATTGAAAACACAGATATAGAAAAAATAATTATGTTAACTGGAAAAAACAAACCAGATGAAAGAAAAGAATTATTTGATGATTCATCTATAATCGTTGCAACACCTCAGACAATACAAAAAGATTTAGAAAAGAATAGAATAAATTTAGAAAATGTAAGTCTTTTGTGTGTAGATGAAGCACATAGGTCTAGACAAAAATTCGCTAACACAATTGTTGCTAAAAATTTCATTGAAAATTCAAAAAATCCAAGGATAATTGCATTAACTGCTTCTCCAGGTTCAGATAAAGATAAGATAAATGAGATAGTTGAAAATTTATTCATAGATTCTTTAGAGATTAGAACAGAAGATAGTGAAGATGTAGTAAAATATCTCCAAAAAAAAGAGAATGAGTATCTAACATTAGAACTTAATGAAGAAATAAAGAAGATTCATAGTGAAATAAAAAACCCTTATAATTTCAAATTAAAATCATTAAAAAAATTTGGAGTAACCAAACCATTAAATTTAATCTCTAAAAAAGATCTTTTAGGTTTACAGATGAGATTTAGAGGTGAGATTAAAAGAAAGAATATATCTGCATTTAGAGGCATAGTTTTGTCATCTCAATTAATCAAGATGGATTATATTCTAGAACTTTTAGAAACACAAACATTAAATTGTGCATTGAAATTTATTGAAAAATTAAAAAAAGATCCTTCAAAATCGGCTAAATCATTAATAAATGAATCTTGGTTTTCAAAATGTGTAAAATTATTGAATGAGGCTATAGAAAAAGGGATAGACAACCCTAAAATGAAAAAAATTGTAGAGATAATTGAAGATCAATTAAAAAATAATAATAAATCTAAAATAATTATTTTTGCTAATTTTAGAAATACTGTAGACGATATAACAAATATATTAAATAAAATTGATGGAATTAGTGCAATAAAATTAGTAGGACAAAAAGAAGGAATCTCTCAAAAAAAGCAAATAGCTACTATAAAACAATTTGAAGAAGGATTGTATAATGTTTTGATAGGAACAAGTATATCTGAAGAAGGATTGAATATTTCAGGTGGTTCAGATTTAGCAATATTTTATGATAATGTTTCAACAAGTATAAGAAGAATTCAAAGAGCTGGAAGAGTTGGAAGAATAAAAGCTGGAAGAATAATCTTCTTAATGAATAAAGATACAAGGGATATTGCTTATTATTGGAAATCAAAAAAAGAAGAAAATAAAATGAAAAATATATTAACAAATATGAATAATAAAGAAATTCAAAGTAGTCTAAAATGAATAAGATAATTGTTGATCATAGGGAAAGGGCTTCTGGAATAATAAAAGAATTAGCTAAGAAGGGGATGGAGATAGAAATAAAACAATTGATTGCTGGTGATTTTATAATTCAAAGTAAAGATATGAATGAAAAGATAGTTAATGTAGGAATTGAAAAAAAAACTCAAACAGATTTTCTAAATTCAATTATCGATAAAAGGATTATAACTCAATTGATAAGATTAAAAGAAAATTTTGACATTCCATTATTAGTTATAGAAGGTTCTGAAAATATGTACGAAATGAGAAATTTTCATCCTAATGCAATTAGAGGAATGATGGCTTCAATTGCTATAGATTTTCAAATTCCAATAATTTTTACAAAGAATAAGAGAGATACTGCTTCATTAATCAAAATTATAACAACAAGATTAGAAAGACCAATTAAAAATATAAATTTGTTAACTAAAAAAAAGCCCTTAACAACAAAAGAACAACAAGAGTATATAATTAGTAGTCTTCCAGGTGTTGGTTCAACTTTAGCAAAATCATTATTAAAAAAATTTAAATCTGTGGAGAAAATAATTAATTCAAAAAAAGAAGATTTAATGTTAGTTGATAAAATAGGAAAAAAGAAAGCAGAAACTATTAAAGAATTATTAAAAGCGAATTATTAGTATCTTTCTAAAATCAATAAATAGACTCATTAAATTTTAATAATAAGAAATATTTAAATAAACAAGAATGGTTTAGATAA
>CAYUGZ010000019.1:0-9937 GCA_964444465.1 Candidatus Woesearchaeota archaeon
AAACCTAAAGAAAAAATAGAAGAAAAAAAGGAGTCTACAGAAGAAACTAAAGTTGAAGTAGATGAAAAGAAAGAAGTAAAAGAAGAACCTAAACAAGAAGAAACAGAAGAGAAAGAAGAAGTAAAAGAAAAAAAATCTTTCTTAGGAAAAATAAAAGAAAAAGTAACCACAACTAAAATATCAGATAAAAAATTTGATGAGTTTTTTTGGGAATTAGAAGTAGTTATGTTAGAAAACAATGTAGCTTCTGAAGTTATAGAAAAAATTAAAGAAGATCTAAGAAAAGATATTGTAGACCAACCATTGAAAAGAGGAAAAGTTGAAGAAATTGTTAAAAATAGCTTAAAAGATAGTATTGATTCTTTATTTATGAACTATAAGGATTTATTAAAATCAATTAAAGAAGGAAAAAAACCATTCGTTATTGTATTTGTGGGAGTTAATGGTGGTGGAAAAACTACAACAATAGCTAAAATTGCAAATCTAGTAAAAAAGAATAATTTTAGTTCTGTTATGGTTGCTGCTGATACATTTAGGGCTGCTGCAATTCAACAATTAGAAGAACATGGTAATAATTTAGGGATAAAAGTAATAAAACATGATTATGGATCTGATCCAGCTGCAGTTGCATTTGATGGTATCAAACACGCTAAATCAAAAAATCTTGATGTTGTTCTAATAGATACTGCTGGAAGACTACAAAGTAATAAAAATTTGATGAATGAAATGAAAAAAATTATTAAAGTAACAAATCCAGATCTTAAAATATTCATAGGAGAATCAATAACTGGAAATGATTGTGTTGAACAAGCAAAACAATTTAATGAAGCTATTAAAATAGATGGAATAATCTTAACTAAAGCGGATGTAGATGAGAAAGGTGGAGCGGCTATTTCTGTTAGTTATGTTACACAAGAACCTATAATGTATCTTGGAGTTGGTCAAGAATATGAAGATTTAAAAAAATTTAATTCTAAAGAAATAATTGAATCATTAGGGTTTAATAGTGAAATTTAAATATTTATTTATGATCATTTAACTATGAGTTATAAAGATCTTAATGAGGGAATGGAACATACTGAAGTAAGACTTCTAGATCCAGAAACCATAGGAACTAAAGTGATAGGGGATCTTACTGTACTAAATTCTATGAAGATGAGTAATGAGATCACACAGATGGAGAGGATGTTAAAAAGGAGTTTAGATTGTCTAGCTTTAGAATATCCTTTAATAACTAAAAAATCTACTGAATTAAAAAAAGGTTGTTATCTATATGATGATGATGGAGATATAAAGAATTTTGGATTTTATTGTTTTATTGGAGAAGGAAACAAAGAAATGTTAGTTGGATTAACTCTTGAAGGTTCTAGATATATGTTGAGTGTAACAAGTGGATCAGAAGTGCTTTCTAAAGATATAATTGATTATATAGTCTATATATCAGAATTTAATGTTCAAGAACCATCATTTGATGATATGGAAAGTTTAGAACAAATGGTAGATACAATACTTCATACTAACAATAATTAGGTTTTTAAACACTAATTCTAAGGAATATTTATGGTATTAGACAGCTTAGGAAGCTCATTAAAGAACACTTTAAAGAAAATAGCAAGTAGTGTCTTTGTAGATGATTCTCTAATAAATGAATTAGTAAAAGAGATTCAAAAAGCTTTGTTAAAATCCGATGTTAATGTTCAACTAGTTTTTGATCTAACTAATAAAATAAAAGAAAGATCACTAAAAGAAACTAAGAAAAGATTAGATCAAAGAGCACATATCGTTAATATTGTTTATGAGGAATTAGTTAATTTCTTAGGTGGAGAAAAGGAAGAGATTACAATCCAAAAAAAGAAGCCATTCAAAATAATGATGGTAGGATTATTTGGAGCTGGAAAAACAACAACTATAGGAAAACTAGCTAAATTCTATTCAAAAAGAGGATACAAGATAGCTACTCTTGGATTGGATGTACATAGACCAGCTGCACCAGATCAATTAGAACAAATAAGTAAACAAATTAATGTTCCTTGCTTTATAGACAAAAAAGAAAAAGATCCTATAAAAATTTATAATAAATTTAAAGATGAATTCAATAAATTTGATATATTATTGGTAGATACTGCTGGAAGAGATGCATTAAGTGAGGATCTAATTAAAGAGATTAAAGATCTAAATAAAATAATAAACCCAGATGAAAAATTATTAGTTATAAGTGCAGATATTGGACAAACCGCACAAACACAAGCTAAATCTTTTCATGAAAGTTGTAAGGTAACTGGAGTCATTGTAACAAAGTTAGATGGAACCGCAAAAGGTGGAGGATCTTTAAGTGCTTGTTCTGCAACAGATGCTAAAGTTAAATTTATTGGAGTTGGAGAAAAGGTAGATGACTTAGAACAATTTAATCCTAAAGGTTTTGTTTCTAGATTATTAGGGATGGGTGATTTAGAAGCTTTGTTAGATAAAGTAAAAGATGAAATCTCAGAAGAAAAAGCTGAAGATTTAGGAAAAAGATTTTTGAAAGGAGATTATAGTTTAGTTGATTTGTATGAACAAATGGAATCAATGAAAAAACTAGGCCCATTAAATAAAATAATGGATTTAATTCCTGGAATGTCAAATGCTAACATCCCTAAAGAAATGTTAGATGTTCAAGAAGATAAATTGAAGAAATGGAAACATATGATGAATTCTATGAACAAAAATGAATTAGAAAATCCTGAAGTTTTAGATAAATCTAGAATTGATAGGATTTCAAAAGGTTCTGGAACCAATAGTAGAGAGATAAGAGAACTAATTAAACAATATAAACAAAGTAAAAAGATGGTTAAATTAATGAAAGGTTCTGGAGATATGAAAAATATGGATAAATTAATGAAAAAATTTAAAGGGAAAATCCCTGGAATGAAATTCTAAGATGAAACTAATTAAACAAGGAGCAGAAGCTAATATTTATTTAGATAATAAAAAAATAATAAAAGAAAGAATTAAAAAAAATTATAGAATTGAACAGATAGATTCTAAAATCAGAAAATTTAGAACTAGAAGGGAATCTAAAGTTCTAGAAAAAGTTGATAACGCTCCAAATTTAATAAAATCTTCAGATAAAGAGATGAAGATAGAAATGGGTTACATTGAAGGAGAGGTTTTAAGCAAAGTATTTGATGAATTAAAAGAAAAAAATAAAATTTGTTTGTTAATTGGAGAAAGAATTGCAGATCTTCATGATAAAGAGATAATACATGGAGATTTAACAACTTCAAATATGATTTTAAATAATAATTTGTATTTTATTGACTTTGGATTAAGTTTTTTTTCTAAAAAAGTAGAAGATAAAGCTGTTGATTTGCATTTATTTAAAGAAGTTTTAAAATCTAGACATCATAAAAATTATGAAAAAAATTTTAAATTAGTTTTAGATGGATATAAAAAATCCAAATATCATAAAGAGGTTTTTGATAGATTAGAAAAAGTAGAAACAAGGGGAAGATATAAGAAAAAGCATTTAAATAAACAATAATAATCATTTAGATTCAGAGCCCTATAGTCTAGTGGTCAAGGACGATAGCCTTTGGAGCTATAGGCCCTGGTTCGAATCCAGGTAGGGCTAATATTCATTATTCCATGCAAATTTTTATATATTAGCTTAACTTATATATAAGATGGCAAAAGAAAAGAAAATTGGGAAAATATTTGGTTACTATGCCCATATTGAAGTAGCAGCTATTGAATTAACAGAGGGTTCTTTAAAGACAGGAGATACAATACACATAAAGGGACACACAACAGATGTTACACAAAAAGTTGATTCTATGCAAGTAGAACACAAAGAAGTAAAAGAAGCTAAAAAAGGAAGTTCTGTAGGAATTAAAGTTAGTGATAGAGTAAGACCTAATGATGACGTATTTAAGGCATAGATTTATAAACGATTATTTTTGATTAAGATTAGGATGAGTCAGTTTAGGCTTGCTTATACCTAGAATAGTTCTAGGTAGTTCAATATGGCACGTATGTATTCAAGGAAGAAAGGGAAATCTGGAAGTAAAAATCCAATTAAAAAAGCTAAAGCTAGTTGGATAGACTTTAGTTCAAAAGAGATAGAACAATTAATAATTAAATTAGCTAAATCTGGAAACAACCCTAGTAGGATTGGATTAATGTTAAGAGATTCTTATGGTGTACCAAATGTTCAAAATGTGGCAAATAAAAAAATCCTAAAAATACTACAAGAAAATAAACTAAATCCTGAAGTCCCTGAAGATCTAAATTCTTTAATCAAAAGAGAGTCTATAATCATGAAACATTTAGAAATTAACAAAAAAGATATGGTAAGTAAAAGAGGATTCCAGCTTACAAGTAGTAAGATTCGAAGATTAATGAAATACTATAAGAAAAAAGGTATTCTAGAAAATGATTGGACTTACGAAAAAGGAAAAGTATACTAATTTAGACTTTCTAAATCTTATTAGTAATGCAGTAAACAAATTTAAATTTCTTAACAAAAAAAGTTTCATAAAAATAATTGCCCATATAGACTGTGATGGGTTGTCCTCTACATCTATAATTGTAAAAGCATTAGAAAGGGAAGATTTTAAGTTTTCTGTAAGAAATGTTAAACAAATAGATAATAATGTTTTAGATGAACTAGAAAAAGAAAAATTTGATATTTTATTTTTTTTGGATTTAGGAAGTGAATATTTAAAAGAGATTGAAAGTAGATTTAACAAACCAATATTTATTTTAGACCATCACAAATTTGAACAAACTAAAACTAATATAATTATAGTTAATCCAGTGATGTTTGATCTAGATTATAGAGAAACTTCAAGTTCTGGTGTTTGTTATTTATTTGCCAAATGTTTAAATGAAAAAAATAAAGATTTAGCACATATTGCTTTGATGGGTGCTGTTGGAGATATGCAAGAAAAAAACGGATTTATTGGATTAAATTCATTGATATTAGAAGATGCTAAAGAAAAATTAGATGTTAGTATAGGACCAAGATTTTTTGGTGTACAAACAAGACCTATAAACAAAGTTTTAGAATATTCAACAGATCCTTTCATCCCAAATGTTAGTGGAAGTGAAGAAGGGGCTATTAAATTTTTGGATGAATTAAACATAGATGCAAGAGATAATAATGGAAAGTTTAAAAAATTAATAGATCTTAGCCAAGATGACATAAAAAAATTAACTTCTGGAATTATATTAAATAGATTAAATGAAAAGAATCCTGAAGATATTTTTGGGAATTTATACACATTAAAAGAAGAAGAACAAGGAACACCCATGAAAGATCTTAAAGAATTTTCAACTTTATTAAATGCTGTTGGAAGATTTGGAAGAGGTTCTTTAGGCGTTAGTATCTGTTTAAGAAATGAAGATGCTAAAAAAGAAGCATTAGGGGTTTTAGGTTCATACAAAACAGAATTAATAGATATATTAAAATGGTTCAATGAAAATAAAGATCAATTTTTTAGTGAAGGAATAGCAATCATTAACGCTAAAGATTCAATTAAGGATAGCATGATTGGAACTTTAGCTTCTATAGTAACTAAATCAAATACATATGATCCAGGAACTATTGTAATAGCATTAGCACACACAGAAGAAGATGAAATAAAAATTTCTTGTAGGGTTACTGGAAATACTGATGTTGATGTAAGAGGGATGTTAAAAGAATCCGTAGCTATGATAGGAGATTATCCATGTGGGGGCCATAAAACCGCTTGTGGGGCATTAATTCCAAAATCAAAAGAGGAAGAATTTATAAAGGCAATATCAAACATTAATTATGAAAAATGGCAGTAAGTAAATCTAAAAAAAAATGGTATAATGTAGTTGCCCCAATCTTTAGAGGTGCAGTAATAGGAGAAACTCTAGGTTATGACCAAAATGATCTAAAAAATAGAAATTTAGACCTTAATTTTATGAGCATAACTAATGATCCAAAAACTCAAAATATAAGGGTTTTATTCAAGATAAATGATGTAAAAGATAATAATGCAATTGTAGAAGTTATTGGTTATGAATTAACTCTTTCATATGTTAAAAGAGTAATAAGAAAAGATGCTAATAAAATAGCAGATTCTTATGAATACAAAACTAAAGATAATGTAAAAGTTGTTGTAAAACCTTTAGTTATAACTAGATATAAAACTAATAAAAGTGTACTACAAAGTTTAAGAAAAAACATAAGGGCTTTCTTAGAAGAAGAGATTAAGAAGAATAATTTTAATGACTTTATTAATTTAATAGTTTATAACAAAGTACAGAAAGCATTAAGAGAAAAACTGAAAAAGATATATCCTATAAGTGCTTGTGAATTTAGGATTGTAAAAAAAGTTTAGAAACTTATTTAAATTAAATAAAAAGAATTCTTCTATGCCTCAGTAGCTCAGTAGCAGAGCAATTGCCTTGTAATGAGTTATTATTCATAAGAGAGCAATAGGTCGGGGGTGCAAGTCCCTCTTGGGGCTTATTTTATTGGGCTTGTGGTCTAGTGGCTATGACATCTCGTTGACTTCGAGAAGATCGCAGGTTCGAGTCCTGCCAGGCCCATTTTATTCTAATCATTTTAAATTTTTAACTAATTAATTCTCTTAGTAACTAACTTACTTAGTAATTAACTAAGAAGTATTTATAAATCTCTAAAACTCATTAGCTCTAATGAAAAAGTACCTTCTTCTAATTGAAGATGAGAGTTTATGGCAGAAATTCA
The DNA here is from genome assembly GCA_964444465.1 of Candidatus Woesearchaeota archaeon. Lineage (GTDB taxonomy): Archaea > Nanobdellota > Nanobdellia > SCGC-AAA011-G17 > JACPNG01 > JACPNE01. Next base: position 6,725 of record CAYUGZ010000019.1, read on the forward strand.
AATCTAAACTTAAAAAAGATATTAATACAGAAATTATGGATCTTATAAAAAAGAAGATTAAAGAGGACAAATAATGTATAAAAGTAATAAAAAAGCCCAAGTAACAGTATTTATCATAGTTGGATTAATAATTGTTATACTAGCTGCATTTTCATACTATTATAGTGAAAATTTTATTGAAAGTTTAAGAGAAAGAGGAATATTTGAAACTATAGCTCTTCCATTAGAAGTTAAGGGAGTTGAAGGATTAGTAGATTCATGTATTGATGAGATTGCTAGATCTGCTTTAGATATTATTGGGCAGCAAGGAGGTTATATTTTATTACCAGAACCTGAATTTGTAACTCCAGCAAATCCATTTTCTAATGCTCTAGAGATATTTCCCGGATCTAATATAAATGTGGCCTATTGGTTTTATCAAACTTCTAATGGATTGTTAGATTCTTTAATTCCCCCAAAACAAAGGATGGAACAAGAAATTGAAAGTTATATCAATGCTAACCTAGCTAATTGTGTTGATTTTTCAAATCTAGATTTTAATATTATTTCTGGAGAGGTTAAGAGTGAAGTAAAGATATTAAATGAAGATGTTAGAATTAATGTAGAATATCCTTTAGACATTGAATTAGAAGAAAGAAACTTTAGATTAAGAGAATTTAATCAAGATATCGATGTTCCTTTAGGAAATCTTTATGAAACAGCCTTAGAAGTTATTGAAAAAGAAAATGAAGATTTCTTATTAGAAGAAAAAACAATTGATTTCATAAATGTTTATGATGAAATTCCTTATAGTGGGGTAGATTTTGAATGCACACCAAGAAGATGGAAAAAAGAAGATGTTATTAATGATCTAAAAGATGTTTTAGATGTTAATATAAATTCTTATAGAGTTAAAGATACAATAAATTCAGATGTAGAAGATGATTATAGAATCTTAGAATTATTAGAGAGTGCAAGAGATATAAATGTTAATTTTGAGTACTCAACTAACTGGCCTCTTTTGATAGATATAACTCCTGAAGGAGAAGTATTAGAAGGAGAATCATTTAACAAAGGTTCTATTGGAAGATTTTTAACACCATTTTTTTGTTTAAATCAATACAATTTTATCTATGATCTAAAATATCCTATATTAATCTCATTAGAAAAAGATGATTATGTATTTCAATTTGCCACACAGATTATAGTAGATAATAACCAACCAAGAGAAAATAAAATTGAAATAGATCAGACTCATGATACTAATCCAATAATATGTCAACATCCTTTAACTAAAATTAAAGTATTTGCTTTAGGTGTTAATGAAGATGGAAGTTTAGAAGAATTAGATAATGCTAAAATTTCATATAAATGTTCAACAACAACTTGTAATATTGGTGAGACTAAAAACTTTGATGAAACTATATTGTTAGATGAAAGATTTCCTCAGTGTATAAACGGACAATTAATTGTAGAAAAAGAAGGTTATCATAGATCAGAATCTGAATTGTCTACTATGGAAGAAACAACAGTTTCTGTTTTAATGGAAAAGATATATGAGCTTCCTTATGAAATTAAAATAAATGAAAACGGAGTTATAAGAAATATTAATCTAAAAGAACAAGTAACATTAACTTTTAGAGATGATGTAATTGGTTATACTGAAACTATTCTTTCAACTGATAATAATAAAATAAAATTAATAGATGGAAGTTATAATGTAGATGGATTTGTCTTATTTGATTCTGAAGTATTTGTAGAAGGAAAAGATCTAGAAACTTGTTTAGACAAACCAAGAAGTGGAATTTTAGGCATTATAGGATTAACAGAAAAAGAATGCATTAATACTAAAATAGAAGGAACTACTCTCCCTCAAGTTTTAACTGGAGGGTCTAAATTTCAATGGAATGTTGATAGAGAAGATTTAGCTAATGCTAAAAAAGTAATATTTTTTGTGAATAGCTTTGGAATTCCTTCCAATACAGATGAACTAAATAATGTTTACAATAAAGTTGATACTCAAAGTGTAGTAAAACCAGAATTCGAAAAATGAAAAAAGAACTTACAATATTTATAATAACGATTTTGATATTTAGTAATGTATCTATTGCTCAAGTATATGCTCAAACCACTGTAAGAACTACAAGTAGTTTTACTGATCCAAAATTTAATACAGCTTTAAGTGACCCTAGATTAAGATCGGGAGTTGCATTAAGTGGAGGCTCAGTAACTTTAGGAACTAATCAAGAAAGAGATTTGGGAGAAGACATAATAATTAATGTAGCTCAAAATGTTCCAGATAGATTAAGGGCTTCTTTATTAGAAAAACAAGATGTTTACGTTCGATCTTTATTAATTGGCTTGCCTTCTAATCCATCTATAACAATTCCAAAGATAAGAAGTGCTACAATTAGAGTAACTAATGTAACAACTGAACCAGCAGATAAAAAAGTAAGAGTAACTGCACGTTATGTTAATACTAGAAGCTCTTTAGGAGTGAGTAATCAAGTTAAGAGTGATCCAACTTTCAATAATTTAGGATACATTCAAACAATAATAAGAAGGGTTCCCAAAGAAGACGATGTTCCAGATACCATAAAAGTTAATTTAGATGCTACAATTAATTTTGATGTTTCTGAGGGATTAGGATTTGGACCTAGAGAAGATGTTTTGATTGAACAAACTGAACAAGAATGGTTAAAGGAAAAAGATCAACATAGTTTCTTTGGTGGGTTCATAAGAGCTTCTGAAGTAAAATCAGATAGAGCTAGTTTTATTGTTTATGATGAAAATTTAAATCCATTAACTAATAAAGCGATAACAATTGGAGAAGGTGCAACTTCGGGAGTTGTTCTTAGAGGGGGATATTCTAGATATGGTAATTTATTCAACAGATTTAGAATTAAAGTAAATGATATAAGGAGTATTGGAGAAAAAGCTAAACTACATGTGTTTAGAGATTCTACTGGAGAATCTTTAATTAAAATATTAAAAAAAGGAAGTAGTTTATATCCTGGATCTAATTGGGTTTTAGAAGATATAAGAATTAAAAAAGATAAAACTAAAGGTGAAATAAAAGAAGTTCTACTTAGAAATACAAAAACAAGAGATAGAAAAAGTTTAACACTACAACAAGTTAATTGTGGAACATTAAAAGCTCAAGAGTGTATCAATTTTAATAATGTTTGTAGTTTGATAGGAACAACATGTGTACAAAGAACTGAATGTAGTAAA
>CAYUGZ010000020.1:0-9559 GCA_964444465.1 Candidatus Woesearchaeota archaeon
TAAAAGGAAAAGAAATTCAAGATTTTAGAGATAAAGCAGATAAATTTGTTGGAGAGATGGCTTCTTTAGTAAAAAAATTAGAAAGTTAAAAAAAGAAAAAATTAAGAAGTAGTTTAAGCTTCTTTTGGTTTAAAGTTTTCTTCAATAGCTTTTAATTTAAGATTTGAAAAGTCGTCATCCATTATTACTTTTGAATGAGCATACATTCTATTCCTCAATTCATTCACTATTGCACTAGTAGAAACTAATTTCTTTTCTTCTTCAGTGAAATCTTTTTCATCTTTACTTTCTAATTCTTTAGTTTTTTCAACTAAATCTTTAAAAGTTCCTTGATATTCACTTACAAATTCTGGAATTTCTTGGCTGTAACCTACTTTCTTAGCAGCACCTATTATAGTCTCAACTTTTGCTTCTAATAACTGACCAGTAGAAGTTTGATCATATACTTTAAATGCTTCTTCAGCTATTACAGGTAGTATTCCATTATTAGCTTTTATTGCTTGTGGTAAACCTGCAATCCAAGGACCAACAGCTTCAGTAACTTCATCGCTAGCTCCTTTTAAATAATTTTCAAGAGCGCCCATTGCATATTCTACATTTCTTGGGTCTTTTTTAAGTTCAGACATACCTACATTTAAATAAGCATGATCTACAATTTGATCTACAGTTATATCTTTATTTTCAGTCATTTTATTTTTTACCTCTCAATTTCATTACTATTTAGTAGTGTATGTTGCTTATAAACCTTTCGATTCACTAAAATCATATATTTATAAACAATATTTATAAACAAACCAAAAGTATATAAACAAGTTTAATTTACTTTAATCAAAGCCCGGCATTGAGAATACTCAATGGAGTACGGCGATCGCCAAGGCAATGAGCTTGGGAGTTAGTGTTTCGGGCAATATTTCATAATTTAAAGGACAAGATATTAAATCATCACATTCACTTTTGGGGGTCTCAAATTTACCTCCTTTTAGAAAAATAACACAAAAATCGATATATTAGTAATATAAAGATAAATATCTTGTTCTTTCATTGTATACATAAAATGATAGGAGTTGGTTTAAATGGCAAAAATAAGCCCAGTAAGTGCAAAATATATAGTTCATACTCAAATCCAGATAGAAGGAGTAGTAGACAAACCAGATGTAATAGGAGCAATATTTGGTCAGACTGAAGGATTGTTAGGATCAGACTTAGAACTTAGAGAATTACAAAGATCAGGTAGAATTGGAAGAATAGAAGTTAAATCAGAAACAAGATCTGGAAAAACATTTGGAACAATAATAATTCCTTCTTCTTTAGATAAAGCTGAAACAGCTATTGTAGGGGCTTCATTAGAAACAATCCAAAGAATAGGCCCATGTAATGCTAAAGTTAAGATAGAAAAAATAGAAGATGTTAGAATTTCTAAGAGAAATTTTGTTATAGAAAGAGCTAAAGAATTGTTAAGTGTATTAACAAATTCTGTTCTGCCAGATTCACAAGAAATAACAGATGAGGTAGCTCAATCTGTAAGAATGATGGAAATAAAAGAATATGGAAGAGATAGATTACCTGCCGGACCAGCTATAGATGAATCTGAAGATATTATAGTTGTAGAAGGAAGGGCAGATGTTCTAAACTTATTGAAACATGGGATTAAAAATTGCATAGGATTAAATGGAACTTCAGTCCCTGAAACTATTATAGAATTAGGAAAGAAAAAGACTCTAATAGTATTTGTAGATGGAGATAGAGGTGGAGATTTAATTATTAAAGGATTAGGAAGTGTAACAGAGATTGATTATATAATTAAAGCTCCTGATGGAAAAGAAGTTGAAGAAATAACAAAAAAAGAGATCCATAAAGCATTAAGATCTAAGATTACAGTAGAACAAGTTAATATGGATAATCAAGAAAAACCAGAAAGACAAGAGAGACCTAAAAATATTCAACAACAAAGAACTAATCATGTGCAACAAAGAACAATGAATAAAGTTGTATTGTCTCCACAACAAAAACAAAGTTTCAAAAAAATGTTAGATGATTTAATTGGAACAAGAGGAGCATATATTCTAGATCAAGAGATGAATATTCTAGGAAAAGTTCCTACAACTGAATTAGTTCCAACAATTAGATCTTTAAATTCTGTATTTGCTGTTGTGTTTGATGGAACTATAAATAGAGATATAACAAATATAGCAGATAGATCTAATGTTAAATATCTTGTTGGAATGGAATCTAGAGTTAGATCTAATGATATAAGAGCAGATATTTTAGTGAATAATGATTTTTAAGAATAACAAAAACATTAATATACACTAAACATCTTATTTGATTAGATGGAGTTAACAAAAAGAGGGGCAAAAAACATTTCTATTACTAAAACAACTTTAGTAATTGTTATTATAATTATAGCTATATGGATTTTTTTCTTTTCAAACATAATTAAAAAAAATTGTTCAACTATCCAGTGTTTTGATGAACAATCAATTCAATGTAAACCAACAAAATTTACTGGAATTGTAGATAATAATGTATTCAAATATACAATAAAAGGTTCTGAAGGAGCTAATTGTAAAGTAAAGATAGAATTAGATAAAATGGGAGTTGGAACACCTATAGAACTAATAAATTTATTTGAAGGAAGATCCATGGAATGTAATATTCCTCAAAATAGAATGAAAGAAATTTCAATTAATAAAATGCAAGATGTAATCAATTTTTGTACAGGTCCATTAAAAGAATCTATATATGAATTAATTATAAAAAAATTATATGGACTAGTAGTTCAGAATATGGATGAAATTTTAGAAGATTTAGATAAAAATTTATTTGAAAAGTAGGCACGCTCAAGAATTGACATAAACTAAAACCATTAGCTACCTTGATTCTTTCTCAACTCCGCTACCCTATAAGCGCCAACATTTTTGCTTAGTGCTGCTTTATTCCTAACCTGACACAGTTCACAAAAACATCAACCAAATAGGACAAAGTCTCAACGTCCAAACCAAGACTAACAATCCTAACTATACCTTTTCTCGAGCTTCGATCCCACCATAAAGCCGATTTGTGGTTACAGGCAACGGCTATCTACCCAATCTAGCCTACAAACAATTAACAACATTTTATTCTTTTAAACCTTTCTAAGTATAAAGTAAGCTTTAAAAGTCAAAATAAACATTTATTTCCATGCGGAGTTGCCGGAGCGGTCAAACGGGATGCGCTCAAGACGCATTGGCTTAGTGCCTACGCAGGTTCGAATCCTGTACTCCGCAATAAAATGAAAAAAATATTAATAAGAAAAGATAAAAAGTATTATTGGAATGAAGGAGACTTACATACAGCATCTGGAGTAATAAAAGAAGAGGATCTAAAAAAATCTGTAGATAAAGTAAAAGCTCATTCTGGAAAGGAATTTTCTGTAGCCCCTGCTTTATTCATTGATAAAATAGAAAAAATAAAAAGGGATCCACAAGCAATGTTAGAAAAAGACATTGCTTTAATATTAACATATAGTTCTATAGACAAAAATTCAATAGTTTTAGAAGCTGGAACTGGATCTGGAAAATTAACTTCTTTCTTAGCAAGAATTGTTAATAAAGTTTATAGTTATGATAAAAATAAAGACAACTTAAATTTAGCTAAAAAAAATTTGGATTTTTTAGAAATAAACAATGTTGAACTTAAAAATAAAGATATATATGAAGGGATAGATGAAAAAGAATTAGATTTAATTGTTTTAGATTTGCCAACACCATGGAAATCTGTTAAAGATTGTTATGATTCCTTGAAACAAGGATCATTTTTAATTTCTTATCTTCCAACAATCCCTCAAGTTATGGAATTTATACATGAGGTTAACAAACATAATTTTTTAGTTGTTAAAACAATTGAATTAATAGAAAGGGAATGGATGGTTGAAGGGCAAAAAACCCGTCCAAAATCTTCTTTACAACACACAGCTTTCTTAACTTTTGTTAGAAAATTATAAATATACTGATAATTATTTAAAGTTCTTAAAATAATGTTCTTTATGGGTGTTCCTGTAAGTAAAGTAATGGTAAAAAGAGTTATAACTTGTGATGTTAGTGTTACATTACAAGCTGCTTCTAAAGTTATGAAGAATAAAAAAATTGGTTGTTTAATCATAACTAAAAACAAAAAACCTGTAGGAATATTAACTGAAGTAGACATAACCTACAAAGGAATGGCTGAAAATTTAGATGGGACCAAAGTTCAAGTACAAAAAATAATGAGCTCTCCTTTAAAGATGATATCTCCAAATCAAGATGTTTATTATGCTGAAAACATGATGAATAAAAATAAAATAAAGAAACTTCCTGTAATAAAATCTGGAAAGATGGTTGGAATATTGACACAAACAGATATTATTGATTATTTTACTAAACAAAGAAAAACATTAGCACTTGAGAGATTTAAAAAAGAACTTAAATCAATCAAATAATGGAGTAAATTTGACAAAGCTAAATCTAAAAGATATTGATGATAATGAAGTATTATTAGTTGTTACCCCAACTAAAGTTCTTCAAAAAATAAATTTCGAAATTTTGAAACATTTTATTAATGATAAACAAGCAGTATGTGTCTATTCAACTTTTAACAAACCTAATAATACAATAATAACTCAACTACAAAAAAATAATATAAAAACAGATAAAATTTTCTTCATTGATTGTGCAACTCCAGTATCTTCATCTGAAGAAATGCATGGAAGTAGTAAAAGTATTTTTTTAAATCCACAATCACTTACAAATCTTTCAATAGCTATAACTACTGCACTCGAAAACCTACCTAAAAAACAACCAAATATTCTAATTCTTGATACTATTGATACTTTAATGTTGCATAATGATAGAAAAATTGTCATTAGATTTATTCACCAACTTTGTGGAAAAATAAGAAAAAATAAAGTTAAATCTATTTTTTACGTTACTGAAGAAGAGAGTGATAAAAAAACTATTTCTGAAATCTCTAATTTTTGTGATACCTCTTTAAGCATAAATGAAATATAACTAGAAAGGTTTAAAAACCCAAATTCTTTGTACCAGATAACAGAAGCGCTTATTCTAATGTTATCCAGTACAATGTAGATAGGGGAATTTCAATTTAAAAAACTTTCGAAAATGGAAAATTTATACGTAACAGATACAAGTGTTGTGATAGAAAGAGCTATTTCAAAATTCATAAAAAATAAAGAAATAGAAGGGAAAATCTTAATTCCAAAAGCAGTTATAGCTGAGTTGGAACATCAAGCAAATAAAGGTCAAGAAACAGGTTATTTAGGATTAGAAGAAATCCAAGAACTACAAAAACTAAAACAAGAAAATAAAATAGATTTAGATTTCACAGGACAAAGACCAAATCCATTACAAATCAAATATGCTAAATCTGGTGGAGAAATTGATGCATTAATAAGAGAGGTAGCCTATAATGAAGGGGCAACATTAATTACAGCAGATAGAGTACAAGCAGAAGCTGCAAAAGCTCTTGGATTAAATGTTAAATTTATAGAATTAAAAATAGATTATAAAAAAATTGGATTAGAAAAATTCTTTGATTCTAAAATAATGAGTGTACATCTAAAAGAAGATTGTATTCCTAAAGCAAAAAAAGGGAAACCAGGAGACTGGGAATTAGTTGAATTAGGGGATAAAAAAATAACACAAAAAGAAATAAGAGAGTTATCAAAAGAAGTAGTAGAAAAATCAAACATAGATCCAAAATCATTTGTTGAAATTTCTAGAAAAGGCTCAACAATAATTCAATATAAAGATTTTAGAGTTGTAATAACAAAACCCCCAGTATCAGATGGATGGGAGATAACAGCTGTACATCCACTAACACAATTAACATTAGATGAGTATAATCTACCAGAAGAAATACTTGAAAGAATAAAAACTAAAGCAAGAGGAATCATAATAGCAGGAGAGACTGGATCTGGAAAATCTACAATATCACAAGCTATTGCTGAATCTTATGTTAAAGAAGGAAAAATAACTAAAACAGTTGAATCTCCAAGAGACTTACAATTAACAGATGCAATAACACAATATAGTAAAAATTTTACAAGCCCTGAAGAAATTCATGATATTCTATTTTTATCTAGGCCAGATAATATAATATTTGATGAGATAAGAGACACTCCTGATTTTAAATTATATATTGATTTGAGATTAGCTGGATCCAATTGCTTGGGAGTATTACATTCAGCCTCCCCTATAGATGCAGTTCAAAGATTTATTTCTAGGATTGATACAGGAATAATTCCTTCAGTCCTAGATACAATAATGTACATAGAAAAAGGAACAGTATCTAAAGTATTAACATTAAATATGATAGTTAAAGTACCCTCAGGAATGAAAGAAGCAGATTTAGCAAGGCCTGTAGTAGAAGTTAAAGATTTCTTAACTAATAAATTAGAATATGAGATTTATAGTTATGGGGAGCAAACTGTTGTTGTTCCAATTAACTTAGTAAAAGAATCTTCAGTTAAAAAATTAGCTAAAAAACAAATTGAAGCAGAATTTTTAAGAAATGTAGATGATGTAAAAGTAGAAATTACTTCTGAAGATAGAGCTAGTGTTTATGTTAAAGAAGATGAGATAGGAAAGATAATAGGAAAACAAGGAAAAACAATAGAAACTATAGAAGCTAGATTAGGAATACATCTAGATATTAAAGAACTAGAAAAAACAAATAAAGAAGATTCATTAGAATATGATGCTAAAGACACAGGAAAATATGTTGTTTTTTATATAGATGAAGAGAATAAAGAAGTTGATATTTATATTAACAAACAATTTTTAGTTTCAACAAAGTCCTCAAAAAGAGGAGAAATAAAAATTAAGAAAAAAAGTAAATTAGGACAAACATTATCAAAATCTTTAAGCTCAAAACAAAAAATAGAATTAAAAGGTTAAACATTAACTATTTTTAACCTAGGCCAGATATTCTTCCATTTTTTTTGTTCTATTCTTTTTTTGTAAAGTTCTAAATCTTGATAAGGTTTAGGAATTGGCTGCACAATTAAGTTCATTAAATCATGCAATCCATGAGGAGCGCAAATTGTTAATTTATTATTTTCTTCTAATCTAACCCCTATACAAGTGGGAGTCTCACTCCAATAAGCAATTGATTCACAAGAAGAATTTATTTTTAATCCAGGATGAATAGAATGTTTTCTTGCTTGATTTTTAACTTCAAAAATAAATTTAGGATTTTTTAATTTTAAAATTAATTCTATTTCTTGTTCTTTTTCTTTACTTAGATTAGATTTATCAAAATAAACAATATCTATATCTTTTAGATTTTTATTACTAGAAAATCCATGTAGAACATTCCAAATAGTATTTCTTATTGCTCCAGCAGCCACATACCAATCATTTAATTTAAGTTCTCTTATTTCTTTTAATATATCAATTAACCAAGCTTCATTTTCAATTATTTTGATAATTTGAAGTTCATAATTTTTATTCATGATCTTAAACAATTAGAGATATTTATCAATATTTAACAGATTCAGTCTTTGGATGCTCATGTCCTGCTTCTTTTCTTTCTTTCAAATGTTTAATTTGTTTGCTTCTTTCTTTAGAAAATTTATCCAAATCAAATCCATATCTATCAATTATATTAGACATATATTTTCCACCTAAGAAATGAGGCATCAAAACATAAGTAACACCTTTATTGTACAATCCATAAGCTTCATCAATATGGTGAGATACAACAATAATTATTGCTTTCCTATTTACTTTTCTAATCTTCTCAATCAATAGAACATTAGTTTCATAATGAGGAATAGTGGAAATAGCCATCTTTATTTTATCTAAATTTAGTTCATCTAAAAATTCAGCATCATCTACATCTCCATAAATACATTCCATATTTCTATCTGTTAATCTTGAGATTACATCTGGATTGTAGTCAACAACAAGAAACTTCTTTTTTAATTTTTGAAATGTCTTTACAAAATCATAACCAACCCTATTATAACCAAATAAGATGATATTATACTTTTTAGTTGAATCTTTAATTTTTTTAGGTTGTTTTCTTTCAAATATTGATAATACATCTGAAAAATAAGGGTATATTTTTTCAGCATATAATATTAGATAAGATGAACCCGCTATTGTTATCAATCCTGTTAATGTAATTAATGAAACAATATCATTTTGAATATGTCCAGATTTAACTCCTAAAGCAATCACAATAAAAGAAAATTCACTTATTTGTGCTAATGTCAACCCAACTAAAAACCCATTTCTCTTCTTATGCCCAGTTAACCCCATAAAAGCGAGTATAGTTAAAGGTTTGATGATAAAAATAAATAATGATAAGATAAGGGCAGGAATTAATATTTTGTTTATCTCATCAAATGCTAATTGTGACCCTAAAAGTACAAAAAATAAGATCATAAAAAAATCTCTTAACGGACGCATTTTAGCACTTATCTCATGAGAATAAGGAGAAACAGATAACGTTACCCCTGCAATTAAAGCACCTATCTCAATTGACAAGTTTAAAAATTGAAATAATATTGATAATCCAAATCCCCATGCAATTGAAAACAAAAATAAATATTCTTGAGATTTTGCAAAGAATTTAGCTAAGTGTGGAAGAATATATTTGCTGATTAATACTAATAAAACAACAATTATTGATCCAGTTATTATTGTTTGTGTTGCTAATTCACTTATCCCTATGTTATTAGAAATTGAAGAGATTACAATTAATGCTAATATTGCAATTAAATCTTGAAGTAATAAGATTCCTATTGAAATTTTTCCATATAAAGTTTCTAAGTCTCTTTTATCAGACAATAATTTCATGATTACAATTGTACTACTAAATGTTAAAGCAATTGCAACATATAAAGCAGAAATAGATGTAAATCCTAATAATTTAGTTATAACAAATCCTGCTGTAAAAGTAATAGCTATTTGTCCCAACCCAGCTATTAAAGCTACAGGACCAACCTCTTTTATTACTTTTGGAGTTAAATTCAATCCAACTATAAACAATAATAAAGCAATTCCAATTTCAGAAAATAATGAGATTGTATCTGTTGATTCAACAATATTAAAAACATATGAACTTACTAATATCCCAGTAAGTAAATAACCCATAATTGCTGGTTGTCTTAATAATCTAATTATCCCTGTAGTTATAGCCGCTATGACTATAATCATACTTAATTCAAAAAATAAACTTGAAGCCACTATTTTTCCTCTTTTTTATTTAAATACAATGAATTTATGATTAATAAATCTTATCAAGATAAAGTTTTTTAAAGAGAAATAGTAATTTTATAGTATGAGCCTGTAGCTCAGTTAGGATTAGAGCATCTGCCTCCTAAGCAGAAGGTCGAGGGTTCAAATCCCTTCAGGCTCGCTATATAAATAATAAAATATAAATTAAGCATAACAACCCAAATGAAGTAAATCCTATAACTAACTTATTAATATTAAATCTATATCTAAAGAATAATACTCCAAAAATGAAATAAGAAAATAATAATTCTCTTGTAAAAAATCTAGCTATACTACCT